>JBCNMJ010000157.1:0-7485 GCA_039594975.1 Chryseobacterium sp.
TATTTATTTAAATAAATTTCTTTTGTAAATAAAATTCCCACAGAACTCAGAATTTACAGTCAATAACTTGTGTAATTTGAGTTCTGTGGGATATTTAATGTTTTAGTTATTTATCGAATGTATTTTACTTCAAAAGTATAAATACCTCCTTTCTCTGTATTAAAATCAAAAATCTGAGTTTCAGGGACATTAAAACCTTTTAACTGAGCTTTTTCAGAAATTAAAGGAGTTTTAATCGTGTTCGTTTGATAATACCCATTTGGGTTTTCTCCTTTTGCCAATTGCCAATTTGTTTTAGATTGCAATTTAATATCTTTTGCTAGTCTGATTCTTGCATTTCCACCCAGGGCAGATCTTACAACCAATTTTGTAAGTTTAGAGTTTTTCCAGTCTATATCAATTTCAAAACCGCCTCTTGCTTTCAAGCCTTTTACAGAACCATTGGGTAAAGCATCCGGAAGTGCCGGTAAAATGTAAAGGTAACCGTCATAGCTTTGCAGCAGCATTTCTGTAATTCCTGAAGTACATCCGAAATTTCCATCAATCTGAAATGGCGGATGCGCATCCAGAAGATTCGGATAGGTCCCTCCAGATTTCCAGTCATTTTCTATCGGAGCAGGACTTAGCTGATCTGAAATTAATTTAAAAGCCCTGTTTCCGTCTAGTAATCTCGCCCACCAGTTCACTTTCCAGCCCATCGACCAGCCTGTAGATTTGTCGCCTCTGTATGTCATAGAATTTTTTGCTGCCTCTGCCAGATCAGGGCTTTTGAACGGTGAAATCTGTCCGGATGGAAAAAGTCCGTACAAATGCGAAATATGTCTGTGTTTATCGTCGGTTTTGTCCATATCTTTCAGCCATTCCTGTAATTGTGCGTGCTGCCCGATCTGCATAGGCGGAAGTTTGCCTAAAGCCGATTGTATTTGATCTGAAAGGTTTTGATCTTCATTTAAAATTTTTGAAGCATTGATAAAATTATTAAATACATCAAAAACCAACTGATTATCCATGGTTGTTCCGGCTGTAACTCCTACATTTTTTACATATGTATTTTCAGGAGACATAGAAGGTGAAACAACAAGGTATTGTTGGGAAGGATTCTGCTGAAGAACATCAAGATAAAACAAAGCACATCCTTTTAAAGCTTCATAGTTTTTCTTTAAAAAATCCTTATCTCCGGAATATAAATAATGATTCCAGATGTGCTGTGTTAACCAGGCTCCACCCATGGGCCACATTCCGTAGAAACCGCCGTCAACAATTCCTGTGATTCTCCACAAATCGGTATTGTGATGCATATTCCAGCCTCTTGCGTGGTACATTTCTTTGGCAGATTCCTGTCCTGTTACCGATAGGTCCTTTATCATATCAAACAAGGGTTCGTGCATTTCGGTGAGGTTGGTATTTTCTGCAGGCCAGTAATTCATTTCTGTGTTAATGTTCACCGTGTATTTACTGTCCCAAGCCGGATTCAACTGGTAATTCCAGATTCCCTGAAGATTGGCAGGCTGGGTTCCCGGTTGAGAAGAAGAAATCAGGAGATAACGCCCAAACTGGAAATACAAAGCCACCAAATCAGGATCTTTTGAAGTTCCGAATTCCTTGATTCTGATATCGGTTGTCTTTTTTGCCTGTTCAGTGGTTCCTAAATCTAAACTTACACGTTTGAAATATTTCTGATACTTTTCGATGTGGGCTTTTAATTCTGTATCATATTTTTTATTTAAAGCCGATTGTAAATATTCTGAAACTCTTGCATCAGGATTGGCTGAAAGATCATTATACTTTTTGAAATTCGTTGCTATGGAAACATAGATCACTACTTCATTCGCTCCGGAAATTTCCAGTTTATCTTTTGATGAGGTTAGTTTTCCGCCTTTTAAAACAGGAAAAGCAATGGTTTTAAAATTGATTTTTCCGGTTTTATTATCTTTTGAACTGCTTGTTCCATTGATAACCAATTGGTTGTTCTCTGTGAAAATAGATTTTTGCAAATGTGGAGTAGAAGCGTTGATAGAGAAATTTAAATTTCCCTTTTTACCGGAAGAAAGCTTGATTATAATCACATTATCCGCAAAAGATGAAAAGATTTCCCGCTTGAAAATGACCCCGTTCACTTCGTAAGAAACAGTACTGACTGCTTTTTCAATATCTAAAGTCCTATTGTAATTTTTAAAGTTTTCATGGCCTTTAAAATCCAAAAACAAGTCACCCATTGTCTGGTATGGCATTCCGTAGTTCAGGTCTTTTGGGGCCTGTCTTGGGTATGTTGTGTTGGAAAGATTCTGAGCTTGCTCAAACTTATTTTCATTTAACAGTTTCCTTATTTTCTGAATGCTGTCGAATGTGTTTTTCGGAACATTATTTCCGGGTTCTCCGGCCCAAATTGTTTCTTCATTAAGCTGAAGATGTTCCTGTGAAGCTCCTCCAAAAATCATGGCTCCTAATCTTCCATTTCCAATGGGTAAAGCTTCATTCCAGTTTTCCGCGGGTTTGTTGTAAGTGAGTTTTAAATTTTGCTGCGCCTGAACCGAAACAGAAATAACTGTTCCACAAACCAGTAAGAATATTTTATGTTGGATGATTTTCAGCATTTTTAGATGTTTAAAAGTTTTTCAAAAATAAGAACTATTGCTTATTACCTATGGTTTTAAGCCAGTCTGAGCATAGTTTTTTCCAGTTATCCGTCAGTTCAGATTTATTGGTAATTCCGATTTTATGCTCACCTTCAGGGAAAATGAACATTGCACCTTTTACCTTGTTTTTGATCATTTCCTGATAGTACAGAATACTGTTCATCACAGTAACGGTTTTGTCGTTTTGGGCATGAAATAAAATTGTAGGTGGTGTTTTTTCCGTTACCCGATTCTGCATAGAATATTCTTTGATTTTTTCCGGGGATGCATTTTCACCAAGCAAACTGTTTCGGCTTCCAACGTGGGCAAATTCTCCAAAATCAATAACCGGAGAGACTAGAATTGCAAAATTGGGAATAGTAGGAACAGATGTCCAGTCACCTTTTAATTCAGTATAATCTGTAGAAATATTACTTACTGATGCCGCCAAATGACCGCCTGCAGAAGTTCCGATTACACCAATCTGTTCTGTTGAAATACCATATTGTTCTGCATTTTTTCTAAGGTATTTTATGGCAGCCTGTACATCTTGTAATGGTGCTATTTCTCTTTGCTTCAAATCGGGAGAAGTCGGTAATCTGTAATTTAAAACAAATGCTGAAATTCCTTGGGTATTAAACCACTTTGCAATTTGGTAACCTCCTAAATCATAAGTCAGTTTGTAATATCCACCTCCGGGAATGACAATAACCGCCATTTGCTTTCTTTCTTCTTTTGGTGGCAGAAAAGCAAACATCTCAGTTTCTTTTATCTGTATAATTCTTCCGTCTTTTTCTTCTGTTTTTAAAGGCATTCCTTTAGAATTAGGCATCTGGCCTTTTGGCCAAACCATTATTTTTTCCTGTGCGGATAACTGAACGAAAAAGGAAAGTAAGACTAGGAAAGTAATTTTTTTCATAAGCGTTAATTTTTGGAAGGTATTTTCAGCTCTAGCTAAATTACTCTTTAAGGAAATCTTCTCTGAACGGAGTAAAGGCATCAATCAATTGCCCGGCTTCCAGACATTTTACTCCATGAAAAATATTAGGTTGGGCAAAAAATCCGTCACCTTGTTGTAAGATTTTTGTTTCACCATCCACTGTCACTTCAAATTTTCCTGAAGCCACATACGTAATCTGAGAATGGAAATGCTGATGTAAAGCACCAATGGCATCTTTTTCAAATTTTACAATCACCATCATCACCTGAGAATTATATCCTACAAATTGTCTCGAAACTCCTTCTCCTAAATCTTCCCACCCGGAATTGCCATCGAAAAATGATTCTTTTTTGAAATTCATTTTGTACGTTTTTTGAATTTTAAAACTAACTGTTTTTATTTAATATATTTTTCCAATCCGATTTTTAAATTCTTCAAATCTTTCACAGCCAATTTTGCGACTGATTCTGCACCCAATCTTGATAAATGTGTGTCATCTGCTTTATCTTTTTCATAATATAGATTTTCTCCCGCTTTAAAATGTAAATGTAACAGTTTTGATTTTTCGGGGCCATAAGAAATCTCCAGCTGTTCTGTCAGTAGCTGCATATCTACAAACGGAACTTTCAGATCATTGGCTACCATTCTTACTACCAAAGGATATTCTTTGTGAGTGTCAATTAAAACTCCGTTTTCGTTGAAATTTCTTCTCACGATAGAAGTCATTAGAATGGGCGTTGCTCCTTTGGCTCTGGCTTCATTTACATATCTTTCCAGATTAGCTCTGTATTGAGTATAAGGATTCGTAAATTTTGTTGAATCTTTTAATTTTTGGTCATTATGCCCAAACTGAATAATCACAAAATCTCCTTTTTTTAATTGTCTTTCCACTTTATCCCATCTTCCTTCTGTTCTGAAGCTTTTTGAACTTCTGCCATTCATCGCATGATTTTGGATTTCGATTCCTGTGGTAAAAAACTGTGGTAACACCTGTCCCCATCCGTGTTCAGGATTTTTGTCGGGATTTTCTTTGTTGGCCATCGTGGAATCACCGATTAGGAAAAGGGTTGGTTTTTGCTGAGCAAAAATCAACGTTGAAAAGGCGATGCTAAATAGTAAGAATATCTTTTTCATTTTAAATTTTATTTTTTATTAAATTTAAGAGATGCTTCGGCTTTGCTCAGCATGACATTGCTAGAAAATTACCTGTTAAATTAAAGCGGCTAGTATTAGAGCTGTCATGCTGAGCCTGTTGAAGCATCTCAATCATTCATTTCATTATTTATTCGGATTCCAGCCATTGAATATTTTTTCAAGAGTATAATTTTTTAAATCTTTTTTTGTCAGTTGATGCGACCAGCTTACCCGTTTTGAAACATTTCCGCCTTCTTCCTTACTTTCAAATTCTGCGTAATAGGCTGTTTTTTCTTTATCGGGAAACATTTTGTCGCCTTTCCAAGGGTTCCAGCCTTCGGGAAGAATATGCTTTCCCATTTCGGTGTTGATGAAAACTGTTTTCGCGTAAGGTCGCCATGGTCTTCCCAAATACACTTTGGTGATGCCTGCTTTGGCAATTAATTTACAGTCAAAAAAAACAAAACCATATTGCTTGTCAGCTTCCGTTGCCGCTGCAGTAATGTAAGAATCGGCTAGGCTTTTAATTGTACAATTCTTAAAAACTACGGTTGCCTGTCCGAAAATAAAATCTGTTGTTCCTTCAATATAACAGTTCTCAAAATATTGTCTGCTGTGGTTGGTTGCAGAATAAATCGTGTCCTGACAACCTAAAATATTCGAGTTTTTAATCACAAAACGGTCACCTTCCACATGGAGAGAAACCGCCTGTCCTTCATTGCAGGAAGAGTTTTGAATCGTAAGATTGCTGATTTTAATATCATCACCCATCACCAGTAAAGTGTAGGAATTGAAGGTTGTTATTTTTTCATTAAACGAATCTGGTTTTCCTGAAAAATCATTGTTAATAATGATGGTATTGTCTTTATTTTCGCCTTCTAAAGTAATTTTATGTTTTGAAGATGGAATAACCACTTTTTCATTGTACGTTCCGGATTTAATAAAAACTAAAGCTTCTGCAGGTCCTAAATCTCTGATTGAATTAATGGCTTTCTGAATGGATGTGAAATCTCCGCTTCCATCTTTAGCAACGGTAATTTTTATGTACGGCTCATTTCCTGCAAAGAGAAAATTCGCCATTGAAATAAGAAGAATTAAAAATAATTTTTTCATACAACTTGCTTTAAATTAGCTTTAACTTTAATCTCAACCTATGATTTACTTCAAAACTTTATCTAGAAAATCAACCGTTACATTCAAAGTTTCCGTAAACCAAGGTTCTGCCGACCAAAATGAATGCGGTGTATCTTTGATTTCATGAAACTCAGTCGGAATATTATAGTTCTTTAATTTTTTCATCATGTCGTCTCGCCCTGCATGAAAACGGGGTTGCGAACTGTTGATGAAAAGTGTAGGAGGGGTATTTTTATTCACATATTCCAGCGGTGAAGCTTCCGTCCAGCTTTTTAAATTGACATCTCTATCTCCCCCCAACCAATAAGCCGCGTAACTACTTTCTTCAGCTTCGGGATGAATGAAGGAAACAATTCCGTCTACATTTACAATAGCCTGAATTTTATTCTTTTTTTTGACACCCACCAAGGTGGCCATCTGTGCTCCTGCAGATTCTCCCAAAATTGCCATTTTCTTTTTGTTTAAAGAATATTTTGAGTGATTTTTCTTAAGCCATTGAATTCCGGTCTCAATATCTTCAACTCCGGCAGGATATTTCGCAACATCGGCCAAACGGTAACCGATCGCAATCACCACATAGCCTTTTGAAGCCAGCTCCATTGCCATGAACTTTTCATTTTCCTTACTTCCTGAAATCCAGCCACCACCGTGAACCATGGCAATTCCAGGATATTTTTTAGATTGATCTAAAGGATAGTAAACATCTGCTTTTAATGAAAATCCATTAATATTGGTATATTCTACATCCTTATTGATTCCGATGTTTTGTGGAACGGGTCGGTCGATAGGAGTGATGAAAGAATATTTTTTTTTGAATTTTTCAAAAGTGCCTTCATTTGTGTAAGGAGTAGCATTCGGACGTTTTACCTGCCCGAATGCCATTGTCCCCACAAAAAAAATAGAAATATAAGTATGTTTTCGGTTAAAAATCATTCGCTTATGGAATTTTTTTATACTGCTTTTTATTTTTTGTTTGTTGGAAAATTACAAAGGCGAAAAGTCTTTTGTTTTTATAATGTACTTTAAGACTTAAAGAGACTTCGACAGGTTCAGTGTGATATTTCTAATACTAACTGCTAATAAGCTGTCATGTTGAGCTGTTGAAGCATCAATCTGACAAAAATTTTCAGTGTGAATTTATCGAAGATAAAATTCTTGTGTCTTAGAAATATAAAGCATAAAAACATCTTTGTGTCTTTGTGATTGAGCAACTATTTAACTGCGTTTTTCGCTACATCTGTTCCGATAGAAAGTGAGTTTTTATCGGATGTTACTTCTTTCGGCAACAATACTGCTCCCGTTTTTTTTCCTAACACCTTCACCACAGGTTTGTTTGAAGATTCAAATTTCACCGTTGACAGGTTGATGTTTTTACTGTTATAAATGGTTGCTCCGGTTCCTTCAGCATATTTCAGTTTTACATTTTTCAACTGAATTCCATCTGCATCCACGATCGTTAAAGCCTTTCTGGTATCAAACTGAGAATCTTCAATTACAATATTTTTAAGATTCATTTCTGCTAAGCCGAACAATGTAATCGCTTCATCAGAATTTACCGCATTGATGTTTTTAAAATAAATATTTCTGAAAACCGGCGTTTCTTCTGTTACTGGATAAATCTTTTCCGGAGCTTTGTTTCCCTCCTGTTTTTGTCCGTCTTCC
>JBCNMJ010000158.1:0-7372 GCA_039594975.1 Chryseobacterium sp.
GATATTGGAAGATGGGGCGTGGTAGATAGGGTTGCTGAGCAGATGCGTCGCTATAGCCCCTATGTTTATGCCTTTAATAATCCTATGAGATTTATTGATCCGGACGGAAGAAGTGCAATGGACAGTTTTTATAATTATCATAATTATTCTAATGAAAACCGTCCTATGTTTTCAACGGATGGTGATGGGAATATGTATACTAACCCAATCTATCAGTACAACAGTTATATTGATGCTACAGGAGCTGTTAGTGGAGGAACAGTTGGAGAACTGATGGATAATTTGGGAATTGCATTAGGAACAATTGAATCTTATATGCAAGCTGGATTTGTTTTAACTTTAAGAAAACAAGTAATAGATGCGGGATGGAATTGGGATGATCCTGCTAAAATTAAAGCAAAATATGAAGATATTTATAAGTTAGTTGAAAAAGTACCAGCGCTAAAAAAAATATTTGAAAAATTTACAAAAGAAAGACCAATTGAATTTCAAAATGGAGGCACTGAATTTCCAGGTGAATATTTACAAGGAACCGATATAGTTGCTTTTGACATGAAGCAAATAGCTAATATATTACAGCTTGCTTTTACCGGAGGGCATGAAATGTTACATTTACATGATGCTTACTATGTTAATAGCAGTTTAAGAGAATTTTTTGGAAGAACTACTGTTGGTACAGCTGCTATTTCATTATATGGCGAATATCGTTCTTATACATGGATGAATAATTGGGGTTATCAAGATTCGAAAGGTAATAGTATAAATGTTTTAGGAGTTGTTAAACATTACTCAGAAAAATTAAATGAGGAAACTAAAAGTACTATTGGAACGAGAGCTTATGAAATGTTATTGCAAAATTTAAATATGTTAAATAATAAATACAAAATACCATGAATACAATAAAAAAACTTTGTGGGATAATCATTCTTTTTAGTGTAAATGCATATTCACAAACTATTCTATCCATAAAAATTACAGATGCAGAATATCAAACTAAAAATATTGAAATTGAAGTAAAAAATAATACAAATAAAAAATGTATAATTCCTATTGATAGAGCAGACTTTCAACCTTATTCTTCAAAAAAGGTAACTTCTTTAAGGCCTTTGATAGAAGTTAAACAAAATGGTAGGCAAGTAAAATTTACAAATAGTTTTGCGGAATTAAATGAAAATGAAATTCAAATTATAAATGAAGGAAAAAAACTTCCGGTCTATATAGAAAAAAATGAAATTATTGAAATTAAACCAATGGAAGTTGCTAAAATTGTAATTCCTTTTAACCCTTTTTCATTTAATGTTAAAAACTATGTATATAATTCATATGAGATTTTATTTGATAAGGACTATGAATTAAAAGTTTATTTAAAAACAAAAAAAAGCACTTGTTTTGATAAAATAATTGAAAGTAATATTGTTACTACTCGCTGGAACAAATAAAAATTAGGTATTGATTTAATAGGTAGTGTTTCAGAGTTAGTGATTCACCTTTTTTGAAAATTAAATCATTGATTTCCAATATTAATTAGAAAAGATAATCATAAAACAAGGGTAGGGTAATACCTGCTCTTGTTTATTTCTGAAGAAAAAGCATAGGTAAATGATTGAAGATCATTCCTAATGTATCAGAGTTAGTGATGGATTAATTTTGGAGGTAGTGGCAGCGCAGAAGCTCTTGAAGAAAACAGCTATTATCCTTTTGGGTTAAAACAGCAAACACCGGCAATAGGAGTAAGTAATCCTGCCTATAAATACCAATATAATGGCAAAGAATTACAGGAAGAAACCGGATGGAACGATTACGGGGCCAGGATGTATATGGCAGATATCGGAAGATGGGGTGTGGTAGATCCTTTGGCAGAAAGCAGCAGAAGATATTCTCCTTACGTGTATGCACTTAATAACCCAATGAGGTTTATTGATCCTGATGGAAGAAGTGCAATGGACAGTTTTTATAACTACCATAATTATTCTAATGAAAACCGTCCTATGTTTTCAACGGATAATGATGGGAATACATATACAAACCCTACTTATCAAAACGACTGGTAGTGTTTCAGAGTTAGTGATGCACGTTTTTCAAAAATTAAATCATTGATTTTCAATATTTATTAAAAGAGATAATCATAAAACAAGAGTAGGGGAACACCTACTCTTGTTTATTTTTAAAGAAAAAACATACGCAAATGATTGAAGATCATTCCTGGTGTATCAGAGTTAGTGATACAAAAATATGCTGTTCCTGCTATTCAAAAAATATTATTAAAAATGGGACTACAAGAACAGGAAAACAACAGTATTTTTGCAAAAACTGTCATAAAAGATTTATAGAATATTATACATATAATGCTTATCGGAGAACTACCAATTCAAATATCATTCAACTGACAAAGGAAGGCTTAGGAATAAGAAGTACAGCAAGGATATTAAAAATTTCAACAACAACCTTACTTAAAAGAATTATCTGCATTGCCGGTAAGATTTTCCAACCTGAAAACTATACTCATCAGCATTATGAACTCGATGAGATGAGAATCTTTATCAGGAAAAAATCAAACCCTCAATGGCTGGTGTATGCCATTAATAAAAATACCAAAACCATTGCAGCATTTTACATTGGAAAAAGAACAAACAAAACCCTAAATGCTGTTATAAAAACTTTAATGCATTCAAAGCCGCAAAAGATTTATACCGATAAACTTATAAATTATCAATACCTGATTCCAAAAGAAATCCATGATACTAAAAGATTTGGAACCAATTCCATAGAAAGAAAAAATTTAAGTATCAGAACCCACCTTAAAAGATTGAACAGAAAAACAATTTGCTTTAGTAAAAGTAGTTTAATACTTGGCTGTATCTTAAAAATATATTTCTGGTTATAATCATAAAGTTTCAAAATAAAAAAGAGGCTGTCTCAAAAGTGTCATTCTGAACGAAATAAAATGTAGTGAAGAATCTCATGTATTTGGCTATCAATAAGATTCTTCCTTCGTCAGAATACAAAAGCCAATTATTTGACTTTTGAGACAGCCTCTTTTCTCTTAACACTAGACTTTATTTCATCGTTTCGCTGTAATACACAGGAGCGAAGTTCTTCTCATCAAATCCCATAATAATAACCTTATAGCTTTTCGCGTCATCATTATTGAAGAACTGTACGGTGGTTGGTTCTTTGGGTTGTACCTGCAGATAAGGATTCCAGTAAAGCGTACTTCTGAGATCCTGCGAAATGCTGTTAAAATTGTCATTCCCGTATATGGGGCTCACAAATGGGGTTTCTTTATCGAAGCCGTTCAGTGTTATTTGTTTCAGTTTTGAAGGGATGCTGGAATTGCTTACAGAGCCCGTAATACCGCCTCTTCGAGTATAGATGGCGATGGCGCCGCTTCCTCCAAATCCACCTGCGAAGAAATCTTTAATCACTTTTACCATGGCGATATCCGAGGTGGAGATGGTATTTACCTGTGAAGGATCAATCCTCATTTCATCCAGGTAGATATTTACCGTACTTCCTCTCAGTTTCGGAACGTAATTTCCCATATCCATCTCCAGGCTAAGTCCGGCAACCCTTCCCTGCAGCCATTGCAGGATGTTCATAGATCCCTGTGCAGAATTGTTGTTATCATTCACAAAGTCGAAAATGGTTTCGTTGGCTCCCTGGAACAGAGGACCGCTCAGCTTTTCATTAAGTTCCCGGGTTTTATCCTTTTTAGACTGGATCAGTTTTACTTCCTCAATCAGCGTTGCTTTCTCGTTGATGGTATTTTGGGTGCTCTTGGTTACCATATACCTTTTGATTTCAGGGACAGGCTGCTCTTCGCCGGTACGCGGTACCAGGGTATAATTATTGGAAGGAAGATTTCCTTTTAGAGGAACAAAAGAAAAATCCGTCTGGAAAATAACCTGCACCTGCTCTTTAGGGATCTTAGCATCATTGAGCTGGTAAGAAAATTGAAGGGCATCTTCAAAAATCAGGCCTCTTAAAGAAAAGAAGCCTTTCGAATCGGTCTTTACCTGATAGATTTTCATCCCTTTATCCGGCATGCTGAACAATAAATTCATAGCTGTATCAGGAGCAGGCTTACCCTGGATAGTTACTTTCCCTTTATAAGAAATGTAAGGTTGAGGCTGGTAGCTGATAATAGGGAAGGTTCCTGCCATGATCGCGGTCCAGTCAAATCTTTTCCATTTTTCACTGATTAAAAGAGCATCCAGGGCTTCGGAATTGTGATTGGGGGCAAAATATTGAGCCGGGGTATATATTTTTGAAGGAATATCTCCGGTAAGCCATAAAGTACTTAACATGCTGTTTTCATCTTCCGGGCTTTCAGAACTCCCATCGAGAACCATTATGGCATAACTTTCCTGATCAGGATTTTGAGTGATGGTGAAAGAATTGGAAGCTCTTGGGGATTCGTTAAGGGATAAAGACTGAAGGGTAGGCTTTTTGATTTTTAACTGATCAGGCTGTACGAAACAAAGCCTTTGTGCGACTACATTTTCCTTGGCATCAAATACGGTAAACTGCAATATCCCATTGATGAGCTGACTGGTAGGAATAGAATAAGTTTTTTCCAGTATTTTTTCTGAATTTACCTTGAAAACCATTTGATTGTTGATCATGGCAATGACTTTATACAACGTTCCCGGAGCAATGTTTTTAGATGCTAAAGAAAATTTTATAGCGTCATTACCGCTCGTTACCTGAAGATGAATTCCGGAATCAGCAACAGGAGGTAAATCTATCGTTTGTTTATTCCCCTTTGAGTCAGTGACGATAAGCTGGTATTTTTTTCTGGTTTGGGGAGTGATTGAAAATGCTCCGACATTCCGGTCAAATCCTTTGAAAGAAGTTATTTTCACATCCGGCTTCTCAGCATCTGCCACATAGCCGCTCCAGTCGGCCGGAGTGAGGCCTTTAGACTGCAATCGGACCGCAAATTTGGTACTGATCCCGTCTATAAAAGTTCCGCTTTCCGGAAATGCCGCGGCAGTCCATTTTGAATCGGTATTGAGCACAAGTTTCTGAGGCGAGGAAGGATTATAGACAACGACAGGTTGTACTGTCTGAAAATCTTCATTGAAATTGGCCATCCAGGTGGTATAGGCACGTACATAATAAATTCCCTCTTTCAGGTTTTCGGGTAGGGAAAAACTACCGCTGCCCTGTCCGTTGATTAATGGGACCATTTTTTTGCCGATCTGTACCTTGTTGTTGTCGTACAGCTCTACAAATAAGGAGGTAGAAATGCCAGAAATATCATAACCGTCGAAAACAAAAGACTTAAACCAAAGATTTTCTCCGGCGATAAAGCTGTTTTTATGAAAGACCAGATGCACTTTTTCCTGCGGATATTTTTCGGAAAACAGTTCTAGTGCTTTTTCTGCCTTATCCTGTGCCCGGAAACAGGCTGCTGCCATTATCATAAACAGAAAGGAGATGAGTTTTTTTGACATACCAACGAAAAATATTTGTTTGAAATATTTAAATATAAAAGTACGCGATTTGATGCTTTATTATAATAGAAATCAGTCTAAAGGATATTAAAATATTATTAAAAATGAGGTTAGTTTAAAGGCGATTAGGTATTTGAAAAAGAAAAATAAGCAGCATTACTGTCATTTATTGATGTATGTTAATAAAAACAACGGAAGATGGACTTATCTTTGGGACCTCAACAATTCAGAAAATGAAATACTTGCAGGATATTTCATTTTGCTTATATTTAGAACATAAACTTTTAAACAATAGAATAATATGAAAAAAATCAGTGTAATTGCATTAGTAGGAGTAGGATTGCTTTTGGCATCTTGTAACAAAAACAAATCAGCTGAAGCAGCAGCTACGGGAACAGAACAGGCAGTAGCAGAAAGCAAAGGAGAAGTTTTGGCTGTAGATACGGTAGCTTCTGTAGTGAACTGGAAAGCGTTCCACAAAGGAGGAATGGCTCCTCGTTGGGGAACTTTGGCGGTGAAATCCGGAGATCTTAGCATCGAAAACGGAAATGTAGCTGCTGGGAACTTTGTAATCGATATGAACTCTCTTAAAGTAGATCCGGCTTCAGTAACTGAAAAAGATAAAAAACCAGCAGATCTTGAAGCGCATCTTAAAAATCCTGATTTCTTTGACGTAGCGAAAAACCCTACTTCAGATTTCAAAATCACCAGCGTAACAGATCTTAAAGAAGCACCGAAAGATGCAGTAGCCGGAGCTAACAAAACAGTAAGCGGAAACCTTACCTTATCCGGAAAAACAATGAACGTTACCTTCCCGGCTAAAGTAGACGTTACAGAAGGTTCAGCAGCTATTCAGGCTAAATTTACAGTGAACAGAGCAGATTGGGGAATCAAATTCGGAACTTCAGAAGCTGACCCTGCAGAATGGATGATCAGCAAAGACATCGAAATTGCAGTAGACGTGAAAGCTAAGAAATAATATTGTTAGACTATAAAATCTTTGGAGCTGTCTTTTATAAGGCAGCTTTTTTATGCTTTGAACTTATCCTTAGACTACTGTTTTTGGTAGTGTTTCTAAATTACTAATAAGCCTTTTTTGAAAATTAAATCATTGATTTCCAATATCTACTAAAAATAATAATTTTAAAACAAGGGTGGGGTAATACCTGCTCTTGTTTATTTTTGAAGGGAAAAAGATGAACAAATAAACTCGAAATCATTCCTGATAAAGCACAACAACCTTATAATTATGCAGTAACATGCCGGTATCATTTACAGATATGGAGGTAAGAATGTTATATAACTGGCAATTGAATGCTACTAAGCTAATAATAGAATAGAGTACAATAATTGTGAAGATCCCAAAATTTATTTTTAATAGTTTACAAACATGACACACTTTGTCGCTACGCAGCTATACCTTTGTTTTATGATGATCATAAACAAGTTCACTTTATGATAAACCAATGAATTCCGGAAATACTTCATTGTAAATCTAATTAGTGTGAACTAAAAATGATATTTTTGCAAAAATTTTAACAACTATTAACAAAATAAACTTGAGATGAAAAAACTCTATATCGGTGCATACTTCCTATGCACAGTTCTGGGCGTTTCGGCTCAGGAAGTTTTATGGCAGAAAGACATCAAATCCTCCACTCAGGATTTCTTAAGCCAGGTTACTCCAACCGTAGACCTTCAGTATTTAATTACCGGAAGCTCCATTCAGTCCAAAAAACTTTCTACAGACAATAAACAAAATAACGGTTACGATTTCCATTTGGTGAAACTCAACCAACAGGGCGAAGCCGTCTGGGAAAAATACTTTGCAGGCAAGAACCACGATTACCTTTCCGCATCCCTTTCTACACAGGACGGAGGCTTTGTTTTGGCAGGAACTTCGTATTCAGGCA
>JBCNMJ010000159.1:0-7343 GCA_039594975.1 Chryseobacterium sp.
TGAAACTGGACAAAAGCCCTAAAATTCCTTTTAAAGAAGACTATAAAGCGGTAATTACTGCAAATAAACCCTATTTACAGGAAAATAAAATTTCAAAAGAATATAAAGGCTTCAGAAGTTTTATTTCTGAAAAAACGATGCATACCAATCTTGCTAAAATTACCAAAGCAAGAGCCGAAAGACTTAAAAATCAAAACAGGAATTGGGCACAGTTTCCCGGGGGAATACGTTCTGCGTTTTATGTTGCATGGGATCCTCAGTCGCTGATGTCTTTAAAGAGAAACATCAAGCACATCAATCTTGTTTTCCCAGAATGGTTTTTCCTTGATCCGAAAACAGGCGATCTGAAAACCAATGTAGACCCTGAAGGTTATAAAGTGATCAAAAGAACAGGGATTGCAGCAATGCCAATCTTAAGTAATAATTTCCAGCAGGAGTTTCATTCTGAAGGCTTGGGGAAAGTTCTGAATAATCCTCAGCAGAGAACAAAGCTTATCCAAAAGTTGGCTAAAGAATGCCTCAACTTACATTTTAAAGGAATCAATATTGACTTTGAAGAAATGAATCTGGATTCTGATGAAAATCTGATCGCCTTTATGAAAGAACTTTCTGATACTTTCAAACAAAATAAACTGCTCGTTACAATGGATGTGATGACGGATAATGATGATTATAATATCCAGAAATTAAATCCGTATGTAGATTATTTCGTGTTAATGGCTTATGACGAATATTCTGCGGACAGTGATGCGGGACCCGTTTCTTCACAAAAATGGGTGGAAGCACAAACCGGTAAATTTTTACAGAAAACATCTCCGAACAAAATCATTTTAGGATTGGGGGCTTACGGTTATGACTGGAGCACCAATAAGAATTACAACAGCTCAGTAACTTATATGCAGGCAATCACAAAAGCGAGTGCCAGTAAAGCAATTATCAATTTTGATGATAATACATTCAATTTAAACTATTCTTATACAGACTCAAAAAATAATACCCATACTGTGTTTTTCAATGATGCGGCTTCCATTTTCAATACCATGCGTTTCTCCTCAGAATATCCCTTGGCAGGAACTGCGCTCTGGAGACTGGGAAGTGAAGACAGCCGGATCTGGAACTTTTATGATAAGGATCTGACTTTTGCAGGGTTGGCAAAATTAAATTTAAAAACACTGGAAAACGTTAAAGGTCAGACCATGGTCGATTATATTGGTGACGGAGAAGTTCTGGATGTTCTAAATACACCTCATGACGGAAAAATTGCAGTGGAAATTGATCCGAAAGAAAAAATCATTACCGATGAAAATTATCTGACGTATCCGAGTTCTTATGAAGTGAAAAAATATGGCGAAGCTCCTCAGAAAGAATTAGTTCTCACTTTCGATGACGGTCCTGATGAAACTTATACACCACAGATCCTGGATGTCTTGTCAAAATACCATGTTCCGGCTGCGTTCTTTTTGGTAGGATTAAATGCTGAGAAAAATCTTCCCTTGGTTAAAAGAATTTATAGAGAAGGTCATGAAATAGGAAACCACACCTTTACCCATGAGAATGTTGCTAAAGTAAGTCCTGAAAGAGCTTTATTGGAATTAAAACTGACAAGACTACTCATAGAGTGTATTACAGGGCACAGTACCATTCTTTTCAGAGCACCTTATAATGCCGATTCTGAGCCAACAACTTCTGAAGAAATCGTACCTGTTGCTTTGGCAAGACAGCAAAATTATCTGGACATTGGCGAAAATATCGATCCGGAAGACTGGCAACCCGGAATAAAAGCGGATGAAATTGTAAAACGCGTAATGGCAGGATTGAAAGCAGAACGGGGAAATATTATCCTTCTGCACGATGCAGGTGGTGAAACGAGAGAAGAAACAGTAAAAGCATTGAAAATTTTAATCCCGACTTTACAGAAAGAAGGCTACCATTTTACCAATCTTGCAAGTATTTTACATAAAAATAAAGCAGAATTAATGCCTGAAGTTCCTAAAACGAGAGCCTATTACGTGATGCAGCTTAATTTAGTTTTGGCAACAATTATTTATGGAATCAGTCACTTTTTGGTAGCTCTTTTTACCATTTTTATAGGATTAGGATTGATAAGATTGATGATTATGTTGTACTGGGCGTTTAAAGAAAGACGAAAAGAGAAAAAGCTGGGAGAATTCCCGATATTGGAATCTTATCCGAAAGTTTCGATCATTGTTCCCGCATATAATGAAGAAGTCAATATCGTTTCTTCTCTGCATAATCTATTACAACAAACCTACCCGAATTTTAACATTATTTTAGTGGATGACGGAAGTAAAGATTCTACTTATGAAAAGGCAAAAAATGCATTTTATGACCACCCGAAGCTGAAGATCTTCAGCAAGGTAAATGGTGGAAAAGCAACCGCTCTGAATTTCGGGATCTCCCAAACTGATGCAGAATATGTGGTTTGTATAGATGCTGATACAAAACTGGAACAAAATGCCGTAAAATATTTAATAGCAAGATTTTTAAATTCAAATCAAGAAGAAAAAATTGCTGCCGTTGCAGGAAATGTAAAAGTTGGAAATACCGTAAATTGGCTGACAAAATGGCAATCTATAGAATATACAACCAGTCAGAATTTTGACCGATTGGCGTATGCAAATATCAATGCCATTACCGTGATTCCGGGAGCAATTGGAGCTTTCAAAAAATCTGTAATCGATGAGGTGGGAGGATATTCTTCCGATACTTTGGCAGAAGACTGTGATATTACCGTGAAAATTTTAAGAAATGGATATACCGTTGCCAATGAAAACCGTGCAATTGCCGTAACGGAAGCTCCTGAAAGCGTAAAACAGTTTTTAAAACAGCGTTTCAGATGGACGTACGGAATCATGCAGATGTTCTGGAAGCAAAGACAGACTTTCCTGAATCCGAAATACAAAGGCTTAGGATTATGGGCAATGCCTAATATTTTATTGTTCCAGTATATTATTCCGTTTTTCTCACCGCTAGCCGATCTTATCATGTTTTTTGGCATTTTATCAGGAAATGGAAGCAAAATATTCAGTTACTATTTAATTTTCCTTTTGGTAGATGCTTCATTGGCTCTCATAGCCTTCATTATGCAGAGAGAGAAGCTGGTGAATCTACTATATGTTATTCCGCAACGTTTCGGATACAGATGGTTGATGTATATCGTCTTGTTCCGAAGCTTAAGAAAGGCTCTGAAAGGAGAAATGCAGACCTGGGGATTTTTAAAACGTACCGGAAATGTAAAAGAAATTGCAACTTATTAATATTTAATTAAATTTGTTTTCATAAAAAAGTAACAAATTAAAAAAAAGTTACACTTATTGTTAAATTGTAATTAGAAATGAAAAAATTAACACTTTCTTTGGCTTTATTAGCAGGGATTGGTTCACAAACCGTGAGCGCTCAGGCTACAGACAAAGGTTTAGACCTTAGCTTGATGGATAAATCAGTTCGTCCACAAGATGATTTTTATAATTATGTGAGCGGAACTTGGATGAAAACTGCGAAAATCCCTTCCGATAAGCCAACTTGGGGAAGTTTCAACAAATTGGCTGATGATACAGACAATAATTCAATGACGATCTTAAACTCTCTTCTGAAAGATAAATTTGCTGACGGAACGGAAGGTAAAAAAATCCAGGATCTGTATGCTACGTACATGAACATGACGAAGAGAAATGCAGACGGGATCAAACCTATTCAGGCAAATCTGAAAAAGATTGATGCTATAAAAAATGTTAACGATCTTCAGAACTATTTGATTTCTGTAACGAAAGAAGGTGAAAATAATTTCTACGGATGGGGAGTAGATGCAGACCTTAAGGACTCTAAAATGAATGCAGTTTATTTAGGAAATGCATCTTTAGGATTAGGTAGAGATTATTACCAAAAAGTAAACGAAAAAAACACGGAAGCTCTTGCAGAATATACAAAATATGTAGCTTCTATGTTGAAAGAATTAGGATATAAAAATGCTGATGCTGCGGCAAAAGGTATTGTTGATTATGAAAAAAGCATTGCTCAGACTTATTTAACGAACGAACAAAGCCGTGACAATACACTTCAGTACAATCCTAAAACAATGGCCGAGCTTACAGCTTTAGTTAAAAATGTAAACCTTCCTGCTTATCTTAAAGCGGTTGGAGTGAATACAGACAAAGTAATCATCGGGGAATTAGGATATTATAAAAATTTAGATAAATTTATCAATGCTCAGAATCTTCCTGTAATTAAGGATTACCTGAAATTCCACATGATTCACGGAAGTGCTTCTTACCTAAGTGAAAAACTGGGAGATATGAAATTTGCTTTCTATGGTAAATATTTGAGAGGTCAGCAAGAGCAGAGAGCTTTAAACAAAAGAGGTTATGAATTGATCAACGGAACTTTGGGTGAAGCTTTCGGAAAATTATATGTTGATAAATATTTCCCAGCTGAAGCTAAAGCTCAGATGGTTGAGTTAATTGATTATTTAAAGAAAAGTTTTGCAGTTCACATCAATGGTTTAACATGGATGTCTTCAACTACAAAGCAAAAAGCAATGGAAAAACTGAACAAGTTTACAGTAAAAGTTGCTTATCCCGACAAATGGAAAGATTATTCTAAATTAAATATCACTTCTGAAGCTAAAGGTGGAAATTTATATTCAAACCTTCAGAACATTACAGAATGGCAGTACAATAAAGATTTGGCAAAAATCGGAAAACCAGTTGATAAAACAGAATGGGGAATGACTCCGCAAACGGTAAATGCTTACTATAACCCGGTAAACAACGAAATCGTTTTCCCAGCTGCAATTCTTCAGCCACCTTTCTTCAATCCTAAAGCAGATGCTGCGGTTAATTTCGGAGGAATCGGTGCAGTTATCGGTCACGAAATGAGCCACGGATTTGATGATTCAGGGGCGCAGTTCGACGCAGACGGAAACCTGGTAGACTGGTGGACTCCTGAAGATAAAGCAAACTTCGAAAAAGCTACAAAAGCTCTTGCTGCTCAGTACGACAAATATGAGCCTGTAAAAGGAACTTTCGTAAACGGAACATTCACAAACGGTGAGAATATCGCCGATTTAGGAGGTGTAAATATCGCTTACGATGCGCTTCAGATGTATTTGAAAGACAAAGGAAACCCTGGAATGATCAGTGGTTATACACAAGATCAGAGATTCTTCTTAAGCTGGGCAACAGTATGGAGAACATTATCAAATGAGAAGTACATGGTAAATCAGGTAAAAACAGATCCGCACTCTCCTGGATATTTCAGAAGTTTTGGACCTATCATCAATGTTGATGCTTTCTACAAAGCATTCGACGTGAAGCAGGGAGACAAGCTGTACAAAGCTCCTGCAGACAGAATTAAAATCTGGTAATCTTACCGAACTATAGCAAAAAAACCGTTCAGAAATGAGCGGTTTTTTGTTTTTATAATTAAACAGATGCTTCGGTTCCGTTCAGTATGAAACCGTTACAAATTAATCTCTAGTAAAAACAGTTGGTATTAGACTTGTCATGCTGAGCTTGTCGAAGCATCTCAATGATATATTATCATTAATAAACTATTTGTATATTTGGTAAGTTTGTGTACAATCAAAAATTATCTTTAATGAAAAAGCTAAATATTGGAATACTTGCCTTTTCGGGTTTGGTATTTTTAAATTCGTGTGGAACGACAAAGACTGCTGAAACTCAAAAACCAGAAACGATGAAAGACGTTGTTGTAGAACAGGTGAAAAAAGAGGAAGTAAAAGAAGAAGGACTCAATTTATCTTATATGGATAAATCTGTGCGTCCGCAAGATGATTTTTTTAGCTATGTGAACGGAAACTGGGTGAAAACGACTCAGATCCCTTCAGACAAAGCAAGTTGGGGATCTTTCAATGCGTTGAGAGAAAATGTGGATGATGCTTCTTTGGATATTTTAAACAAAATTTTATCCGAATCTTATCCTGCAGGTTCAGAAGGCCAGAAAATCCAGAACCTGTATGCTTCGTTTATGGATACAAGTAAAAGAAATGCAGAAGGATTAGCTCCTATCAAAGGGGATCTGGCAAAAATTGATGCCATTAAAAACCTTAATGATCTTCAGAAATATCTGCTGGAAGCCACAAAATTAGGAGATAATTCTTTTTACGGATGGAGAGTAGGTGCCGATATGAAGAATTCTAATATGAATGCGGTGTATCTTGGTGGTCCGGATTTGGGATTGGGAAGAGATTACTATCAGAAAGTTAATGAAGCCAACACCAAAACCTTGGCAGAATATCAGTCTTACGTTGGAAAACTATTCGGAGTTTTAGGATATAAAAATTCTGAATCGGCTGCGAAAAATGTTGTTGATTTTGAAAAACAGTTGGCCAATTATTTACTGACGCTTGAGCAGAACAGAGATGCTAATTTAAGATACAATCCGAAAAATGTATCAGAATTACCAGCTTTAGTAAAAAATATAAACCTTCCGAAATATTTGAAGGAAGCCGGTGTAAATACAGACAGAGTAATTATTGGCGAACTGAAGTATTACCAAAATATGGATTCGTTCCTCACACAGAAGAACCTTCCGTTGCTGAAAGATTATTTAAAATATCACTTAATCAATGGTAATGCTAGTAATCTGGATGAAAACCTGGAACAGATCAGATTCGATTTCTATTCCAAATATCTTCAGGGACAAAAAGAGCAGCGTCCGATGAACAAAAGAGGCCTTTCTCTGGTAAACAGTGTTCTTGGTGAAGCTTTCGGAAAATTATACGTTGAAAAATACTTTACACCTGAAGCTAAAGCTCAGATGGAAGCGTATATCGACTATATTTTGAAATCATTCAAGCAACATATCAATGATATAGACTGGATGTCTCCGGAAACTAAAGTGAAAGCTCAGGAAAAACTGTCAAAATTCACTGTGAAAATTGCTTATCCGGACAAATGGAAAGACTACTCTCAGTTGAAAGTAGAATCTCCAAAAACGGGGGCAACTTTATATTCCAATCTTCAGAATGTTTCCGCTTGGCAATATCAGAGAAGTCTTGATAAAGTAGGAAAACCTGTTGACAAAACAGAATGGGGGATGACACCTCAAACGGTAAATGCGTATTATAGCGGATCAAACAACGAAATTGTCTTTCCTGCTGCAATTCTTCAGCCGCCTTTCTATAATCCTAAAGCAGATGCAGCCGTTAATTTCGGAGGAATCGGTGCAGTTATCGGTCACGAAATTTCTCACGGATTTGACGACAGTGGTTCTAGATTCGATGGAGATGGTAACTTGAATAACTGGTGGACCGAGGCGGACCGTAAGAATTTTGACGCTAAAGTAGGTCAGTTGGCTTAATA
>JBCNMJ010000160.1:0-7201 GCA_039594975.1 Chryseobacterium sp.
CATCCGGTGACACATTATTTTTGGATTTTAATTGTTGCCTTACTTTTTCCTCCACTTTATTTACATCTGCATTCGGCTTGCTTACAATAGCAAAAAAATCTACATTATTACCATTATTATACATTTTCGTAAAAGTTGAAAGCGGGATAAAAACCGTTTGGTCGTTTTCCATTCCTCCTCCTTTTTTCACCCTGAAAACTCCAATCACATTAAAGAAAATACCTTTGATATTAATGGATTTTCCTAATGGATTTTCATTCTTTTTAGCATCGAAAAAGTTTTTGTACACTTCTTCTCCAATGACTACAACATTTTTATTTTGTGAAATATCCGCATCGTTGAGATATCTTCCGAATATTAATTTTTTCTCTGAAATTTTATTGCCCAAAGGATAATCACCATTTAAAGTATAGGTGGCAGATTTTCCGTTTCTGGACATTTGCTCTCCGGCATTTCCAAAGTTTCCTCTTGAATTCTGAGGAGAAATGTAATCTATTTCCGGAATTTTCCTTTTTAATATTTCAATATCTTCAAGCTTCAGATGAACCTGTCTCCCTTTCGGGAAACCATCATAAGGAATCGACGTGTTCTGAGCCCAAAGGAAAATAGAATTAGTTGCAAATCCTGAAAACAATTTATCGAAACCGTTTTCCATCCCTTTTGCCGCTCCAAGCAAACTTACATACAAAAACATACCCCAACCCACACCAATCATGGTAAGAAATGTTCGGAGCTTATTATTCCTCAATGAATAATAAATTTCCTGCCAAGTATCTTTTTTAAATATTATGTTCACTTTATTTAATTATTGATGATGAATTTTATTAATGATCACTTTCAGCCTGAATTATTCCGTTCTCAATGCTTCAATCGGTTTAATTCTCGATGCTCTATATGCCGGTACAAACCCTGCAATCAATCCTGAAAAAACCAATGCGATGAATGCCATAACAATCGTTCCCCATCCTACGCTCGGACTTTTAATAAAATATTCTTCAAGATTATTTCCGATTAAATTTAAAGCCAAAACACCCAATCCTACTCCTACAAATCCTGAAACTACTGTTATCACAACGCTTTCCTGAACGATCAAAGCAACAATACTTCTCGGTTTTGCACCAATAGCCTTTCGAACTCCGATTTCTTTGGTTCTTTCTTTTACGATATAAACCATAATGTTACTGATTCCGATAATCCCAGCCAATAATGTTCCCATACCTATAAATCCTACAATTGCCGTAAGAACTGCCATGAAAGTAAATGTATCGTTCATGTTTTGAGCATTATTCCAGACTCTTACACCATTTTCGTCGTTAGGAGAAACATTTTTTCTGGCTTTTAATCTTTCTTTTAGTTCGTCACCATACTTTATAGCTTCCTGCGGACTTAATTTATCATTATAAGCGATATAATTTATACTAACCGTATCAGAGCCTTTTTTCATTTGCTGCAATGTCGTGATAGGAACTGTAATATGTCTTTCATCCCAGTCACCGCCGTCATCAGAGAAAACACCTACAACTTTAAACATCGTACCGTTTATATTTAATTCTTTTCCAACCGGACTCCCATTTTTAATTAAATCCCTTTGCACCATTCTTCCGATCACCGCAACATTTTGCTTTCTTTCCAAATCTGTTGGTGTCAAATAGCGACCATCCAACATTTTCCGATTTTCGATGATTTTCTCTTCAGGTTCAGCTCCGTTAATTTGATAATTCCCACTTTCTTTACCATACTTTACTAATAGGTTTGCGGTATACCTGGGTGTAGAGCTGCCTACTTTTTCTTTATCTACATTCACCAGGAAATCGTAGTCAGAATTATTCATTGTGACAATTCTGTCAGATTGAAGCCCTTTATAGGCAATGGTTGTTTTTCCCGTAACAATTGAAATCAAATTCTGAGCATCTCTTGCAAAGCCTTGTGTGAAAGCATTCTGAAGTCCTGTTCCAATTCCGAAAAGCACAATAAAAATAAATAACCCTAAAGCCACGGTAAAACCGGAAAGCACCGTTCGCAATACATTACTGCGAATGGAACTGAATATTTCCTGCCAACGATCTAGGTCGAACATTTTTTTATTATTAAAGATTAAAAAATTGAAATATTAAAGCATCATGATCACGTTTAATATTCAAGCTCTTTCATTATTAAGTTTTTTATAAAACAACTTGCTTTATAAACTCATCACTTTCTATGATCCCGTCACGCAGAATAACATTTCTCTTCGTTTGCGCAGCTACATCGGGTTCGTGCGTTACAACAATGATTGTTTTTCCCTCATTATTAATATCCTGAAGAAGTTTCATAATATCGTGCGTTGTTTTAGAATCTAAAGCTCCAGTGGGTTCATCCGCCAAAACGACTTTTGGATTTGTAATCAAAGCTCTCGCAATGGCGACTCTTTGTTTTTGTCCTCCGGAAAGCTCATTCGGAAGGTGGTTTGCCCATTGAGCCAAACCTACTTTCTCCAAATATTCCATAGCTTTCAGATTTCTTTCTTTTCTCGATACATTCTGATAATATAACGGAAGTGCCACATTATCCAATGCAGTTTTATAGCCGATCAGATTAAAAGACTGAAAAATAAATCCTAAAAACTTACTTCTGTATTCTGCAGCTTTCACTTCGGAGAGATGTTCAATTGGAACACCATCCAGTTCATAAGTCCCCGAATCTTTTTCGTCCAAAATACCAATGATATTAAGGAGAGTGGATTTTCCCGAACCTGAGCTTCCCATGATAGATACAAATTCTCCTTCATCAATACTCAGATTGATTCCCTTGAGAACGTGCAGTTTACTCTTACCTGTATCGTATGATTTATGTAAATTATGAATTACTAACATTAAGTGATTTCATTTAGTTTTTCTTATAAGTAGGAAATATTTTTATTTTGTTACAAGAATTACAATTAATTAAAATATTTAGCCGTTTAATATATAAATAAATAAAAATCAACACTTTAAAATAAAATGTTTAATTAAAAACATGCCAAATCATTTAATTTTAAAAGCTAAGTATCTCGAAACCAATGATAGAGCAGGTTCCTAACAAATGTGGAAAACTTTTAGCTTTAAAATTCAAACATTTAAGCTTTTCCCCTTTCAAAATAGATTACCGTTTTCTAACTTTGTGCTTCGCAGGTCACAAGAGATGAAGGGAAATTCAGGTGGATAAGTTTATTAAACAACCATTTGAAAATCAATCCATTATTTATTTCTTGAATGTTATTCACACGGATCGTTTTTTGTAAAATTTTAAAGACATTTTTTTAATATGGGAATTTTTGATAAAAGAGTAAGTTATAAGCCATTTGAATATCCGGAGGTTCTTCAATTCGTAGAAGCGATCAACAAATCGTTTTGGGTACATTCAGAAGTAGACTTTACTGCAGATGTTCAGGATTTTCATTCGCAGTTAGAGCCACATGAGAAAAATGCAGTAAAAAACGCATTATTAGCCATTGCACAGATTGAGGTGTCTGTAAAGACATTCTGGGGAAATCTATATACACATCTTCCGAAGCCTGAACTGAATGGCTTGGGAGCAACTTTTGCAGAATGTGAATTTCGTCATTCAGAAGCATATTCCCGTCTGTTGGAGGTTTTAGGATATAATGACGAATTTCTTAACGTTATTGAAATCCCTGCGGTAAAAAGCAGAATCGAGTTTTTAGGAAACGCTTTGAAACATGCCAATTCTGCAACACCCAAAGAATATGTTTCTGCATTATTACTATTCAGTATTTTGGTAGAAAACGTATCTCTTTTCTCGCAGTTTGCCATTATCCTTTCTTTTACAAGATTTAAAGGATTCATGAAAAATGTTTCCAATATTATCGCGTGGACTTCGGTTGATGAACAGATTCACGCCAATGCCGGAATTTATTTAATCAACAAGATCCGTGAAGAGCAGCCTGATCTTTTAACAGACAGTGACATCGAGGATATTTATACTTTAGTGGATGAATCTATCGAAAGAGAAGGTGATATCCTAAGCTGGATCTTCGAATTAGGTGAAATTGACAATGTATCGAAAGAAGATTTATTAAACTTCATGAAATACCGTGTTGACGACAGCTTAAAGAAAATCAACATGAAAACAAGATATAATGTAACTCCGGAACAATACAGACCGATGGTTTGGTTCGAAGAGGAAGTGTTCGCCAACTCTATGGATGATTTCTTTGCAAAAAGACCGGTAGATTATACGAAGCACGATAAGAGTATTACTGCGAATGATCTTTTCTAAATTGAATTGAAAAAGCGCGAGCGAAGCGAGCGTCAAAAGCAGTTAGTATTAGCGATGTCATGCTGAACACAAATGGTAATCTGCGAACGAAGTTCACGAAGCATCTTTTAATAGATTCCTCATACCTCGGAATGACAGTTCGCTTTAAAACATAAAATCAAACACAAAAACATGATCAATGTAATGGTAACCTATACCGTAAAGCCGGAATTCGTTTCAGAAAACAAAGCGAATATTCAGAGGTTTTTGGATGACTTTAAAAAACTAGATCCAGCTGCTTTTGAGTATAAAGTATATCTGAAAGAAGATGGTGTTACATTTTTACATTCTTCAAACTACATCAATGAAGAGGTACAACATGAGGTTTTGAATGTTCCTTCTTTTAAAGAATTTCAAAGATTAAGAGATGAAAGCGGATTGAACGGTTCGCATAAAGTAGAAATTTTACAATCAATATAAAAAAGCAACAAAATTTCTGAGCGTGTAAAGCATTCGGGAATTCGAAAATATAAAGACTATGGAAGAACAAAACGCAAATATATGGTGGCTCAATGAAGAGTCTGAGCAAATGCTAAACAGAGGCTATTTGCTGAAAGGCGAAACTGTAGAAGGTGCCATCGATAGAATCACCACTGCTGCTGCAAAAAGATTATATAAGCCTGAACTTCAACCGGCATTCAAAGAAATGATCACGAAAGGATGGATCAGTTTCTCTTCACCGGTTTGGGCCAATATGGGAACACAGAGAGGTCTTCCTATTTCGTGTTTTAACGTTCACATCCCAGACAGCATTGAAGGAATCACTCACAAAATGGGTGAAGTAATCATGCAGACAAAAATCGGAGGTGGAACTTCAGGATATTTTGGAGAGCTTCGTAACAGAGGAACTGCAGTAACAGATAACGGAAAATCTTCAGGAGCGGTTTCTTTCATGAAATTGTTTGACACCGCAATGGATGTTGTTTCTCAGGGTGGAGTAAGAAGAGGAGCTTTTGCTGCTTATCTTGATATCGACCACGGAGATATCGAAGAGTTTTTATCCATTAAAGACATCGGAAGTCCGATCCAGAACCTATTTACAGGAATTTGTGTGCCTGACTACTGGATGCAGGATATGATTGACGGGGACATGGAAAAACGTAAAATCTGGGCAAGAGTTTTGGAAAGCCGTCAGCAAAAAGGACTTCCTTATATCTTCTTTACAGATAACGTAAACAGAAATAAACCACAGGTCTATAAAGACTTAGGATTACCTGTAAATGCAAGTAACCTTTGCTCTGAGATCATGCTTCCTTCTTCTATGGAAGAGTCTTTCATCTGCTGTTTATCATCCATGAACTTAGAATTATATGATGAATGGAAGGATACAGATGCCGTAAAATTGGCAATCTATTTCCTTGATGCAGTTCTGTCAGAATTCATTGACAAAACAGAAGGTAACTATTACCTGCAGGGAGCAAGAAACTTCGCAATGCGTCACAGAGCACTTGGGCTGGGAGTTTTAGGATACCATTCTTACCTGCAGAAAAATATGATTCCGTTTGAAAGTTTTGAGGCAACTCAGTTCAATGCAAGAGCTTTCAGACATATTAAAGAGCAGGCAGAACAGGCATCAAGAGAGCTAGCAAACATCTATGGAGAACCGGAACTACTGAAAGGTTACGGATTAAGAAACACCACTACAATGGCCATCGCTCCTACAACTTCAAGTTCTGCTATTTTAGGACAGACCTCTCCTGGAATTGAACCATTTGCTTCCAACTACTATAAAGCAGGGCTTGCTAAAGGAAACTTTATGCGTAAGAATAAGTATTTAGCAAGATTATTAGAAGAGAAAGGTCTTGACAATGAAGAAACATGGAGAACTATCATGTTGAATCATGGTTCTGTTCAGCATTTGAAAGAATTGACTGAGGAAGAAAAAGCTGTATTTAAAACCTTTAAAGAAATCTCTCCAATGGAGATTATCTCTCAAGCAGCACAAAGACAGCAATATATTGACCAGGCTCAGTCATTGAACTTACAAATTCCTTCCACCATGCCTGTAAAAGATGTAAACTACCTTTACATCGAAGCATGGAAAAAAGGAGTGAAAACATTATACTATCAAAGAAGCTCTTCAGTTTCTAAAGAGCTGATGGTAAACTTTGTTACTTGTTCAGCTTGTGAAGCATAGCAAATAATAAACAATTGAAAAACTAGGGAACCGCAGAAATACTCTGCGGTTTTTATTTTTACAAAAAGTAAAATAAACTTTACATTTTGTAAAAAATTTATTACATTTGAATAATCAAAAATAGATTATGAAAAATACATTAAAACTTTTCCCGAACCATTTTAAAAAAATAGGATGGTTTATTTTTATTCCTTCTTTAATTATGGGAGTATTAACGCTGACAAATCTTTTCGCCTTTCCTGAAATCTCTTTGCCTGTTTTTTATAATTCAGGATTTCCCTTAAGCAATGAAAGATCCGGATTATTTACAAAAGCGGAGATCGATCTCTTTCCAAACCTCTTCGGAATCCTAATTATTATAGGAGGAATATTAATCGGATTCTCAAAAGAAAAAATTGAAGATGAGTATATTTCAGGTTTAAGATTAAAATCCGTATTCTGGAGCTTAGCAGTTACCTACTCTCTTATTTTACTCTTATTTCTGACCGTATTCGGGATCGCATTTTTTACCGTAATGATTCTTATTATATTTTTACCACTGATTCTATATGTTTTCAGATTTAATTATGTATTGCTTAAACAATGAAAAATACGATTAAAATAGAAAGAGCGGTAAAAAATATTACTCAGGAAGACCTTGCAAAAATAATAGGCGTCTCAAGGCAGACCATCAATGCAATGGAAGCAGGAAAATATATTCCTTCCACAGTTTTAGCCTTAAAAATTGCAAGATATTTTCGAAAAAAAAGTGGAAAATATCTTTTTGCT
>JBCNMJ010000161.1:0-7138 GCA_039594975.1 Chryseobacterium sp.
TCTTTGTTTTTTTCTTTTCAACCAAAAGATAGGTGTTGTTAATAAGTGTAAAACCAATACGATAGGTGAAATGATCCATATCGCAGCCATCAAATATACCTTAAAGAATTTGATAAGCAATGGTCGTTTTTCTTTTTTCTTGATAATAAGGTTAGACCAGATGGTGAAGATTTTGTTTCCTACTTTTTCCACTCTTACCAAAAATGCACGGATTTCTATTGCTCCGTTTTTTACCAAATCAGGCTGTAGATCTTCAAGATCATTATTCTTAAAGTGGGATTCAATAATCTTTCCATATTTCACAGCGCCATTAATTTCTTCATCCGAAACTCCGGCTGCGGGAAGTAATCCTGATTTTTCTTTTTGTCCGCCAATCATCCAGCGAATTACTGTCAGAACGCTTGTGTAGTTGTCGTGTCTGTCTACCAAAGCAATATTTCCTATTAATTTAGCTTTCAGATCTTTTAAATACACTTTCAGTTTTTCCTGGGAAAGCATCCACATATTTCTTGTTCCGGAAACAGTAACAACAGGGGTGTCTTTCAGAATTTTTTCTGCATAACCGCTTTTCAAGAACGAAATGATTGGAATAGAGGGCGTTAAGTACCAAACCTGATATCCGAAAATGATAAGATCATATTTTGTATTCAATACCTCATCAGGTGGAGGAAGAATTTCACTTGGGATCTGTAAATACGACTCAGGAAATGTATTAAAGAATACATCGTTTGGCCATGGAAAAGGAAAGTCCTTTTTCATTTTAATATTATAATAAGTAACATGATACTCGTCTTTTTTGTCTTCGAAAGGACGGGCAATGTTCTTTACAATATCTTCGAGCTGACCTGTCTGAGTATAATAGAGTACAAGAATATTCTTCTTCATGTGTTTTGTTATTATTTACAAAAATATGTTTTTCAGTGGTATATTATGTATGTCTATATATTTTTATTGATGCGGAACCAAATTCCAAGGTGTAATTTTCATGTTCTAAAGAAAAATTTTCTTCACAAATAAATATAATTTTCGGAGGAAGTTCTTTTAAATGCTTAAGATCAAAAGAATCTGCAGAGACCAAAACCATATCAATTTCTTTGTCAATTTCTGAAAAATTGTTGATGTACTTGATTTTTCTCTGTTTTACGATATAACTATGCTTTGCAACTTCACGTTTTTCCGGATCAACAATAAAACCGAATATCTTTCTGCTTGCCTGTTGTAATGTCAGTAAAATATCTTTTTGACCGTAATCATCAGCAATATGCAGAATGTTTCCGTCTTTTGGAAGATGTTTGTTCAGTTCAAAATAGACCGATTTGTTTTTGTTAAAATCTTCTTTTACTTCTTTTACGATTTCAGCATCTTTATATAAAAAGCTTAAAAATAGTTTCTTTTTAAAATAATTTTCATCTTCCAGTTCATTTCTGAGTTTTGAAAATTCATCTCTGAAATAGGCATTAATTTTCTTTGTCCTTTCCGAATATGTTTTTCCGAAATTAAGACTGTCTTTAGGAATTCGCTCTCCGATTTTTACAGTAATAGCCCCGTCATAAATAATAAAGTCTCCTTTGGGTAACACCTCGGAATTTCCATGGATGTAGACAGGAACAACATCTAACCCAAATTCTTCTGCAATATAAAATGCTCCTTTATGAAATCTTTTTACATCGTTGGTATAAGAACGTTCTGCTTCCGGGAATACAACTAACGAATACCCCTGTGCTACTTTTTCTTTCAGTTGGTCCATACCATTTTCAATGCCTTGAGAAACGGGATAAAATCCGAGAGCTCTTACCATCTTTCCAAAAATTGGAGAATTATACACCCAGTCATTGACTAAGTAAATAATTTTATGATTAGCCATTGCTAAAGCAAGGGTATCAAGGAAAGAAGTGTGATTGGCAATGATGACAGCGGGTTTGCTGAAGTCTTCATTCGTATTTCTGATCAGCCTCTTTTTTACAAACGGATTCGTATATAAAACGGAAACTAAAAATTTTGCCATGATCAATTTGATAATCTCTAAAGTCTTACCTTTTGACTTTTTCGCAAAAATGCTTCCGACTGCAGAGAAAATTAACCCTCCTAATCCGTAATATAAAAAAGAAAGCACTGAATTTACGAATAGTCTAAATGTAATCGGAGAAAGTCCTTTTTTTGCTCTGTTTGTAATCAGTAACCTAAACCAGAACGGATATAATGTTGAGGTAATAATAATTACAGAAAACATTCCAATTAATGCGACTAAAGCCAATGAATGCAATGCAGGATGTTTAGCAAAAATCAAAGAGCCGATAGAAAGTACCGTGGTGAAAACAGCCAGAATAATGGATGTTCTGTACGTGGGAAGTTCATTTTTTCCTGTAGTGTGTTCTTTCTGCATGGCCTGAGTAAGGAAAATACTGAAATCATCTCCTACTCCGAAAACCAGAGTACAAACAACAGTACTGAAAATATTAAGTTCTAATCCTAAAAAATAAAGAATTCCTGCAGTAACAATTCCAGTTAAGACAATTGGGAACATTGTGAGAACCGTCAGTTCAAAATTTCGGAAAAACACAATGATCGTCAGAATAATAGCAAGCAAAGAATAATTGATCAGGGTATTAAAATCCCTTTTCAGTAAACCTAAAAAGTTTTCATTCATCTGTTGGCGGTCGATTGCTAAAGCATCATGTTTTTTTTCAACATCTTTAATGAAAGCATCTCTTTTTTTATCATCTACCTTTACAACATTTGAAACAGTGTAGAAGCCATTTTCGTTGCTTAAAAACTCAGAAATTTGCAGGGCTTTTACTTTTTCGTAGTCTTTTAAGGTTAGAGGAATATAATTTTTGTTTAAATTTTCATTAAACTGATCAAATGCCGAACTGTTGAATCCAAATTGATTCCCGTTCTTTATTAATTCGGAAACTGTTTGATTTTTCTTATTAGTATTCCAGAATCTTTTCCAGTCTGCGATCTTTTTTTGCTGATCTTCTTTAGAAAGAACAACATTTCCGAGAGAATTGTAGCTTAAAATTTTTCCCTCTTTCTTTTCTTTTTCTAAAAATTGACTCAGTTGAGAGTTTCTGGTTAAAGCTTCACTTTCCGAATTTCCGTAAGAAATGGTATAGATGGATTTTGAGGTAATGTCTGAAAGCTTCTGAAGCTTTGCTTCACTTATTTTTAAATCTTTCGGAATATAATTTAAGTCTCCGATATCTTCATTAAAGCCAACATGCCGGAAGCCAAAAAGACAGATTAAAATAATCGCGGTGCAGCCGATAATCAAAGGCTTGTTTTTTTCATAAGGATAAGAGCCTATTTTATCGATAAAATTGGAGTTAACCGCTTTTTCTTTTGTCTTTGGCCTGTATAACTGAGGAACAATGATCAGCGCCGTAATGGAAGATAAAATAACTGTGATGGCAGCAGAAAGCCCCAGATCTTTCAGTGCTTCTGAGCGTACAAAAACGAGGCACAGAAACGAAACAGCTGTTGTGGCGCTACTTAAAATAATAGGCTGTGTGATTTCTTTGTAAAGCTCTTCAATATTGTTGTTGTGCTTATAGTGTGTCAAAATATGAAGTGCATAATCGATGGTTATTCCTATCAATATGGCTCCAACACTTAAAGAAATAGCTGAGATTTTATCTTTAATAAAGTATAAAATCAGTAATGCGAGTAAAACAGAGAAAACTGTGGGAAGGAAAACAATGATCGGTGTAAATACATTTCTGAAATAATAAATCAGCAAAAGTAAAAGTACCGTCATAGAAATAATGACTGTATTCTGGATGTCTTTTTTGATTTGCTGAGCATTGGCAACAGCAATAACCGGTGATCCGAAATAACTGATTTCCGTTCTTCCTTTGAATTGTTTGTTGAGGTTATCTTTTATTTCATTTAACTGAGTAATGAATGCCTCATTATTTTTGGTGTCGTTGCTCTTATTTTTAGGATCGATGAAAAGAAGAAGGTTTTTTCCGTCTTTGGTAACGATGTAATTGTCTTCAAGCTTAAAATCTTTACTGATATTTAAAGCATTTAATTTTTTGATCCCTAAAAAAGTAATTCCAAGCGGATCTTTTTTAATGAAATCTTTGGTGACAAGGCTTGTGGGAGAAACAAGAGCAATATAATTGTTTTCAACTTGTTTTGCTATACTGTCTTTTTGAAGCTTCCTTTCAATTTCTTTATAATCGTTTTCGTTTAAGAATAAGGGAAGGTTCTGATTTACAAAATCAAAGGTTTCAGAAATTTCATTGTCGTTTACTTTTCCCTGGACCGAACCAATGTATTTTTGCAAAGGTTCAATTTTGGTTAAAAAAGAATCGGCGGTCTCCGAAAGCTGAAATTGATTTTCTTTGGATGTATTTTCAATAATGACAATGATTTTATCTGAAAAGTTAAGTTGTTTGAGAACTTTTGCAGTAAGATCTGATTTTTCATTTTTAGGAATTATCTGATTGATATCTTCTTCGAAATTGATTTTTGAAGCGAAAAAAACGCATAAAGCAGCTATTCCTGCGCCAACAACTACAGAAAGAATCTTATTTTTTGATATGAGATAATATAAAAATATGAAGAAACGATGCATTACATTATAAAATCAAGTTTGCAAATTTAAATTTTTAAGAGGGAGTTCAAAATTTTTATAAAGAAAGTTTGATTTGAAAATCAATAAAATATTTATAGCCCAAATGAAAAAAACTTATACTTTTGCAAATAATGTCTTTGCAGAGAGACTTTGAAACAAAATCATTCTAATTCGAGGAACTGTTTTGTATGCATAAACTGTTTGATGAAAAAATAAATGACTTTTTATTTGTCATAATTTTCCCGTTCCTTCTTTTATTCATGGCATATTATGGCTTTGAATCTTCTTATGTGAATATGAAAATGTGGGAGAAAGCGCCGGATTTTATGTTCTCTTCAGTATATGCTTATCGTGTTATTCCTAATTATTTAAGTATTTATGTGTCCGAAATTTTTACTGAAATGGTAAACGGATTTCAGGGGCTGAAATTTTTTCTTCTGAAACATGGAAGCTTGTTTTATCATAGTGTTTTTGTTGTAAACAGCTTATTTTTTGTTTTGTCTTCAGTGCTTTTATCTTTTATTTTTAAATTTAATCCTTCTGTTCTTTTTCAGGATATTAGAGTAAAAAGGATTGCACATTTGTTGGCTGTTTTTTTTATTGTGATCACGCAATATGTGCCTACAAATTGTGATATCATAGCGATTTTCTTTTATCTTCTCGGAATTTTATTGAGTTTACGATACTTTCAAAATAAAAAGGGCATTGATTTTTTATTACTGCTTGCCTTGATTTTTGTCTCAACCTTTATAAGAGAAACGGCCTGTCTGAATATTGCTTTCTTTGCAGCTCTTTTTGTGAATATGAATAAGCTGGATTTTACCTGTGTAAAAGAAATTTCCTTTCTTGTTATTGCTTTTTTATTGCCTTATTTGGGGTTGAAATTTTTTATTTCTCAGCATGTTTCTTTTGCGGAAGGTGTTTATTTGGGTAAAAATTTTACAAGTCCTTTTAATTTGGCTGGTTTATGCTTCGGGATTTTGGGGCTGTATTTTGTGTTTCAGCTTTGCTCTTTGGATCAACAAATCATATTAAAAAAATATCTTCTTTTTTCCTCTCCTTATATCGTAATGATTGCTTTTGTGGGACTTTTCTGGGAAACGAGACTTTTTATACCTTTACTCCTGACCGGCTTTGTAATAGCTTCTCATGAGTTGAAAAAATATCCTGTCGCTTCATGAGTATCCTGCATCCATATTATCTTATTGCTATTATCTATATGATGATCTTCAGCTTTCAGGAAGTGTTTTCCAGAAGGGTTGATAAAAGGTGGCTTTGGTTTTTAGGAATATATCTTATGATTATAGCGGGACTTAGAGATCAGGTAGGACCTGACTATGGAAGTTACCGCGGAATTTATATTTATTCGGGAACAAAGGATTATTTAAGCATTTTTATGAAGGCTCTTAATATGGAGGGACCACAACCAATGGAGCTGGAATGGCTTTTTGTGTTGATCAATAAGATTATGCTTAATGTTTTCAACGCACCTTTTTACATGCTTACGTTTGTAATAGCCATATTCACAATCATTTTTAAAATAGACTACATTGAGGATAATACTTTTTATCCGTTTACTTTTATGCTGTTTATGTTTATTCCTGGCTTTTTTATTGGAGAAAGCGGACAGATTAGGCAGTGTTTAGGGTCATTCATCGTCTATTTTGCTATTAAGTTTATAAAACAGCGGAAACTATTTTACTACCTTCTGTTTATTTATGTAGGAGCCGGAATTCATAATGTTTGTTATGTATTTCTACCAATGTATTGGTTGGTTCGTGTTCCTTTGAATAAGACCTGGATGCTGATTCTTATAGTTACTTCTATAATTCTTTCTCCTTTTGAAGTGTATCGTGTTTTTGGAGATTTCCTATCGAGTATTGCCTCTCAAAGTGAGCTTGTGGAAGGTTTTAACGGATATATTGATGAAACAGTGCAACGACTGAACGGAGGATTTGGAATTCCTGAGGTAATGATGGCTATTCTCACCTTTTTCCTTTTCTTTTTCGATACAAAAATGAAAGAGAGTTTTCCCTACTATGAATATCATCGTAATTATGCGGTTATAGGCATCTGTTTTTACTTTATTTTTAGAAATAACCCTATTTTTTCTTCTCGTCTGGCAGGTGCATTTATTGGGTTTTCTTATATTATTATTCCAAATGCAATGTATGTTGCTTCTGAAAATACCAAAAAAACAATTTATACTTTCATTATAGCTTTGGTTATGTTCAATTTTATTGTTTTCTCAAGTTTTAAAAATATTGTCAACGGTAGATTTACCATTGAGCAGTATAAAAATCATCTCTTACCATAAATTTCCGCTTTTGGCTTTAAATAGGGCGATACGTAATGTATCGCTTTTTTTGTTTTGTTTATTTGGATTAAAATTAATCTTGAATTACTTGTTCCTGTGTAATATTATTATATTTTTGCAGTCGAACATGGATGGTGAATAATTTATTAGTAAACGTATATTTTTAGTTTTTGTTTAAATTAAATATGCTAATTTTTAATTATTAATAATTTTTACCATTTATGATTTTGAAACTTGTA
>JBCNMJ010000162.1:0-6969 GCA_039594975.1 Chryseobacterium sp.
TATTTTTTCATTGATCTTTTTACTTGATTACTATCTAAAAGCTTTTTGTCAAAAACTGCACCAAAGGTAATTACTATTCTCTATTTAACAAAATATTACATGCACAGTAAGATTTGGTGATTTTTTTTGATATGGATGTTAATTTAACATTAATGAAATAACGGCTAATCGCTATTTATTTTGAATATAAAATTATAATATTTGAATATTTATCATCTTCCCTGTAATAAAACAGGGGAATGCATAAATGTTTAAGATAATTTAACATTGTTCGATATTTTTTATATTTTTGGCTAATGTCTTTTTTTGAGATTTTAAATAACTCCACAAACAGACATTATAAAATTTGATTGTACGAATAAAATTGAAACTATATGAAACAACGTGATTTAAAGTATTCATGTCTCATTGCTGTTCTATACTTTGGTATGAATGTCAATGCGCAGGTTACTCCTAAAAAAGATTCTGTAACTAAGGAACAGAAAATTGAGGAAGTGGTACTCATTGGTTATGGATCTCAGAAAAAAGAAAATGTTACCGGAAGTATTGGTGTAGTTTCAGCAAAAGATCTTGCGGATAAGCCCAACTCAAATCCTATGAGCTCCGTTCAAGGTAAAGTTGCCGGAGTCAACATTGTAAATGCTGGTTCTCCTGGAACATCTCCGAGGGTTGATATTAGAGGGGTGGGATCTTTAACAGGTAATACTGTTTTTATCGTTGATGGAACAATTACTAGTGATATCTCCTTTCTGAATCCACAAGATATTGAATCAATGAGTATCTTGAAAGACCCTTCAAGTTTAGCAATTTTCGGGGCTCAGGCAGCAAATGGTGCGGTTATTATTAAAACTAAAACGGGAAGAGGAAAGCCGGTTTATAATTTTAATTCTTATTTAGGTTTCAAGAAACTTACTAATGTTCCGAGAATGGCAAACACCAAACAGTATATCGAGCTTTATAACGAGAAACTGATGAACGATAACGGTAATAGTAACGGTTCTTTATCTCCTAATCAGTTTTCAGCTGATACAAACTGGTTTGATGAAGTTTTTAGAAAATCAAGTATAATTAATGCTAATGACTTTTCTGCTTCAGGAAGTTTGGGGAAATTAAATTACTATGGTAGTATTGGTTACTTGCAGGATGAAGGTATTTTTGATGCCGGGCATAATATAAACTCTGGAAATGGTTTTAATAGATTAAATACAAAGTTAAATCTTAGCTATAAGATTACGGATAATTTAACTATTGGAGATAATTTTACATTCTCAAAAATGCGAACCGATGCCGTGAATAGTCCTCTGCTTAATGCTTACAATTCGCCGCCAATTTTTGATCCTATGAACTCTGCTACCGGAAATTATCAGTTTTTTAACGGATATTCTATTGCGAACCCAAGAGCGGTACTTGATTTATTTAGAAGTCAAACAAGACAGGAAAGACTTCTTAATAATGTTTGGGCAGAGTATAAGTTTTTAAAAGATTTTACTTTTAAGGTAAGCTATACTACAGATAATTATAATACAAGCAAATACGAATATACTCCTGTTTTAACATATGTTCCTGTAGGAGATCAAAAACCGACTAAGCTTATCACAAGAGATAGTAGAGATCGTAATTATATTTGGGATAATACTCTAACTTGGAAAAAATCATTTGGAAATCATAACTTGGAAGTTTTAGGTGGTTTTTCAAGAGTTAGAAATTCTTATCAGCCAACTTATTCAGAAGCTTTAAATGTTTTTTATAACGGAACAAACGAGTCATTGAGTATTAGCAATGGTACGGACATTTTGGTAATTAATAATAGGGTAGTTGATAAATACAATAACGTTCCTAACCAGGATAGAACGGAATCTTTATTTGCAAGAATTAATTACGATTATAAAGGAAAATATCTTATCAACGGATCAGTTCGTAGAGATGGTACATCCAAATATTCTAAAGATGACCGATTCAGAACTTTCCCGGCAGTTAGTGCAGGTTGGGTTGTATCGAAAGAAGACTTTATGAGTTCTCAAAATGTTTTCAATCTTTTAAAATTGAGAGCAAGTTATGGTAAGTTAGGAAATCCAAATGTTAATAGATCTTATGATGCATTAGTAAATGTAATTACATCTGGGGCGTATTATGGAAGTACAGGATATCCGGCATCAACCATTACAGAATTTATTGATCCTACTATTGGTTGGGAAACTACGACAGGTAGAGACGTAGGGTTAGAAATGGGCTTGCTAAACAATAAGTTAAAAATTGAAGCGACTTATTTTGATAAAGATACTAAAGATGTAGTTTATGGAGTAGTACAAGGAACTGTTTCTGGAGCTTCAAACTGGAATAATTATGTTACAAATGCCTATTCTTTTAAAAATAAAGGTTTTGAGGTAATGGCTAATTACGATACGAAACTTTCTGAAAATGTTAGATTAGGAGTTTATGGTAACTTAACAACTCTTGATAATAAAATCACTTCGGTTTATGGGGGGTCATATTTAGAAACTGGAGCTAGTTTATTTGGTAATTCAATAGTAAGATTACAGGAAGGACAGTCTGTTGGGGCTTATTATGGTTATCAGGTTGCTGGAGTTTTCCAAACAGATGCTGAAGCAGCTGCATCAGGACAATCTGGAGCGAAAGCAGGTTGGTTTAAATTTGCGGATCAGGATGGTAATGGTGTTATTGATTCACGAGATAAAACTTTCTTAGGAAGCCCGATTCCTAAAGGAACTTACGGTTTTGGAGTTAATATGAATGTATACAGCTTTGATATCTCAGTAGATTTCCAAGGGGTATTTGGTAATAAAATTTACAATTACAATCGTGAGCAAAGATTTGGAAATGAAAACTGGGATCTAGATTTTTATAACAATAGATGGACTGGTGCGGGGTCTTCGAATAGCTACTCAATGACTACCAATAATCAGTCGATTATTCTACCAAGTAGTTTTTATGTAGAAAATGGTAGTTATATTAGACTACGAAACGTTACTATTGGTTATACTTTACCAAAAGATTTAGCTAAATCTATGTTACTTACAAAACTAAGATTGTATGTTAGTGCGCAAAACCCTTGGACAAGTTTTAAATATAATGGATTCTCTCCAGAAATATTAAATACGGATAGAGTACAAATGGGAATTGATAACAATATCGCACCAATTTCTGCGATCTATACCTTCGGTATGAATTTAACATTTTAATTAAAGAACATGAAAAAAATATTTTTGTCAATTGCAATTTTTTCAGCTTTAGCGAGTTGCAATGATTATTTAGATATAAAAGTAGAAGGTGCGACAGAAGCTTCCAATTTTTTCAAAACAGAAAATGATGCAATGGTAGCTACAAATGCTATTTATAGCTTTCTAAGAAGCTGGGAAAATTCAGGCTTTCCTGCACAATACGTATTTGGTGTGACGGGAGATGATGTAGAAAAAGGATCCAATCCCGGAGATGCTTCATTTATTAACGCTTATGATAACTTTACATTTACAGTAAGTGATGACGGAGTGAGAGGATATTGGATTGGACAGTGGCAGGCTGTAAATAGAGCAAATCAGGTGATTACAAATGTTCCAAATATAGAAATGGATTCTACACTTAAGAATAGATTAATTGCTGAAGCTAAAATGTTGAGAGCTTATTTCTATTTTAATTTAGTAAGAATTTATGGTGGGGTTCCTATTTTTGATGGTCTTCCTGCTGATGGAATTTATACTAAGCCGCGAAATTCTGCTGCAGAAGTTTATGCTTTTATAGTTAAAGATTTAACAGAAGCTGCGGCTGTTTTACCTCAAGCTTATGCTGCTGCAGACCGTGGAAGAGTTACGAAAGGTGGTGCTTTAGGTTTACTTTCTAAAGTATATTTATATATGAAAGACTATCAAAAAGCATATGATACATCAAACCAGGTAATTTCTTTGGGGTACTCTTTAGATCCTGATTTCAATCATTTATTCAGACCGGCTGGAGAATTTGGTACAGAGTCTGTATTTGAAGTGAATTGCGATTGTTCTGCACAATTCGGAGGTAGTCAGTATGCTGAAGTGCAGGGGGTGAGAAATCAGTTTGGATGGGGATTCTTTACTCCTACAACAGAGCTGGAAAATGCATTTGAGCCAGGAGATATTAGAAAAGAATTGACTATTCTTAGAGAAGGAGAAACAACTTTGGAAGGAGATTTAATTCATAAAGGGGACCCGCAAGCAGGAAATATGTGGAATCAAAAAGTATACGTGCCAACCTCTTTAAATAATAGTGCGTGTGGTTACGGTTCTATTCAAAATATTAGAATCTTAAGATTCGCTGATATTCTTTTGATCAATGCTGAAGCAGCTAATGAATTAGGAAATACCTCGGTTGCTATTACCAATATTAATAAAATAAGAACAAGAGCTCAGTTACCTAATACCACAGCTTCAACTCAAGGAGCTTTAAGAACTGCAATCTGGCAAGAAAGAAGAGTAGAGTTAGCAATGGAAATGGATAGATTCCCAGATTTAGTAAGAACAGGACAAGCTGCTACTTATTTAGGGCCAAAAGGATTTAAGGTAGGAAAAAATGAACTTTTCCCTATTCCTTTAGATGCAATGAATCAAAGTAACGGACTTTTCGTTCAAAACCCTGGTTACTAATAATTATTGATAAAACTTTAGAGGAGAATGAAAGTTCTCCTCTTCTTTTATATTTCATAAAAAATGATACAATGAAAAGGATACTATTACCCATCATTGCAGCATCACTATTTGCCGTTTCCTGCAAGAATTCTCAAAGTGTTAAACAAGAAGCTTCAAAAATTGAAGCTGTAAAAAGCAATATTACCGACGAACAGCTCATGAACAGGGTTCAGAAAGATGCTTTAAAATATTTCTGGGATTACGCGGAACCCAATTCCATGTTGGGAAGAGAGCGCTATCACGAAGACAATATTTATCCGGATAATGATAAACACGTTGTGACAACGGGTGGATCAGGATTTGGTTTAGCAACAATATTAGTTGGAGTTGAGCGCGGCTTTATTCCTAGAAAAGATGCGGTGAAACGATTGACAACCATGATGGATTTTCTGGCAAAAGCAGACCGTTACAAAGGAGCCTGGTCACACTGGATCAATGGAGAAACCGGAAAGACGGTTCCGTTTGGAAAAAAAGATAATGGCGGAGATCTGGTAGAAACAGCGTTTTTGACTTCAGGGATTTTGATGGTTCGAGAATACTTCAAGAACGGAAATGCTGAAGAAAAAGCGTTGGCTAAAAAATGTGATGAGCTTTGGAAAGGAATTCAGTGGAATTGGTATACAAAAGGCGGTGAAAAAGTCCTTTACTGGCACTGGTCCCCGGAATATCAGTGGGAAATGAATTTTCCACTTCAGGGGTATAATGAATGTTTGATTACCTATATTTTGGCAGCTTCATCTCCAACGTACTCCATAGATGCGGAAACATATTACAAAGGCTGGACGAGAAATGGATCCTATCTTTCAGATAAAGAAAAATACGGACTTCCGATGTATGTAAAACATAACGGAGCCGAAGAGTATGGAGGTCCTTTATTTTGGGCACACTATTCCTATATTGGCTTAGATCCTACGAATTTATCCGATAAACTGATAAAAAACTATTTTGATTTAAATAAGAACCAGGTTCTTATTGATTATCAATATTGTGTTGAAAATCCAAAAGGCTGGAAAGGGTATGGACCCAATTATTGGGGACTAACGGCGGGATATTCAAGAAATAAAGACGGAAGTGTAGGTTATGATGCACACTTTCCGCAAAATGATCACGGAGTAATTACTCCGACAGCTGCATTGAGTAGTTTTCCGTATTCGCCAAAAGAATCTATGGATTTTCTGAGGTTTATTTATACTCAAAAGCCGGAATTCATTGGCTCTGCAGGGCCTTATGATGCAACTTCAATCAATTATAACAACTGGACAACACCAAGGTATTTGGCTATCGATCAGGGAACAATTGCTCCGATGATTGAAAATTACAGGACAGGATTTTTATGGAAACTATTTATGAATGCTCCTGAAATTAAACAAGGACTAAAGAAACTAAGCTTCAAATCTGAAAAATATAATATTAAATAATACTTTTTAGAAGCTTAATCCCGCTTTCCGCTATATCTTTTTTGTTGCGGGCGGAGTGAAACGGAGCCCGCAACAAAAAAGGATGCCGCTGCAATCGGGGCTAATTAAAACCACACAAAACCTGAAATATTAAAATGAAACTAAAGCTAACCCATTTGCCGCTTTTACTTCTGCCACTGTCATTGAGTCTCAATGCTCAGGAAATTAAGGCGGAATTAAATAAAGAGATTAAAAGACAGGAAAAAATTTCTTACATTCTTGATTATCCTCAAAAAGTAAAAGGAAATGTTCCATTGATTGTGTTTCTTCATGGCTCCGGTGAAAGAGGAAGTAATTTAGAACTTGTAAAAGCACACAGTCCATTTACATACAAACATCTGATAAAGGAACCTGTGGCTATTTTGGCACCTCAATGCCCGGAAAATACTTGGTGGGATACGGTGACGGTTTATCATTTGATTAAAGAAATTCAGAAAAAGTATAAGATAGATGCTTCCAGAATTTACCTTACAGGACTTTCCATGGGAGGTTGGGGAACATTGAAACTGGCGATGGAGCATCCTGAGATGTTTGCTGCGGTTGTTTCAGTTTGTGCACCTACAGATCGGGTGATGTATGCGAATATTGATCAGTACAAGAATTTAAATATGAAAATTTTTCATGGCGGAATGGATGATGTGGTTTTGCCTGAAAATGCATTCAATTTTTACCAAAAACTTCATCCGATTAATCCATCTGCGGAATTGACAATTTTCCCGAATGATAATCATAATTCGTGGGATTCGACGTATTCTAATCCGGCTTTGTATGAATGGATGCTCTCAAAGAAAAAAGAGAAATAATTTAGTATAAGTATTTTAAACAGTAAGCCTTTGCTG
>JBCNMJ010000163.1:0-6929 GCA_039594975.1 Chryseobacterium sp.
TTCACTTTAAGATGCTCTACTGCGTATTGAATAACCGCTGTAGAACTCATATCCAATGTATTCACAACATTGGCAATATTTCTGGTCACAAATACTTCCCCGGGTTTCATTCCCATTACTTCCTCTGCAGTTACTCTGCTGTCCGAACACCCAATGTAAAGGAACTCCGGATTCTGAGTTTTTGCAAGCTCATGAAAGAACTCAGGGTTTTCTGCAATTTTAGATTCTACCCATTTCCTGTTGTTTTCGAAAATAACGTCGTAGGATTGTGACATAAAATAAAATTTAAAAGTGAATAATTATTTATTTCGTTTAAATTATTTTCAAATTCAATAGATTGAATCAATAATCATGCAAAAATATAATTTTTGTGGATAAAGCAAGTGGTTTTAACAAAGTTTAATATTAAAATATGCTTAAAATCATATTAAATATGCAATAAACCAAGCTAAAACAACTGCTTACATGACTGAAATAATCAGAAACATGACATAAAATTACAACAAAAATTTAAATACAATGATTAAATCATAACAATATCATGCGTAGGTTACTGTCATTCTGAACAAAGCATTGCAGGGTGAAGCATCTTAGAGATACCTCGGAATGACATTTTTTGAAAGTAAGAGAAATAAATTCAGAGCAAAAAATAAGATTTGCCTACACTTTATGATTGATATATCCCTCTGTAGCATTTTTATTTGGATTAATTTTCGCGGGATTTCCGGTTACAACAGAATCGGAAGGAACATCAAAATTTACATACGAATTAGGAGCTATCAGAACATTATTTCCGATTTTTATATTCCCGACAATGACTGCATTCGGACCAATCCAGACTTCATTGCCAATTTCAGGAGAGCCTTCATTTTTTCCTCTGTTTTGTTGGCCGATGGTAACACCTTGTGCGATATTGCAGTTTCTGCCAATTATGGTTTTCGGATTAATCACCAGACTTCCCCAATGTCCCAGATAAAAACCCTCTCCAATTTGAGTTTCCGGATAAATCTGGAACCCATATTTAATCTGAAAGTGTCTTAAAACCAATCTCCAGAAAAAACCTAAAACCGGAACGCTTTTGAACTGCTGAGATTTTCTTAAAATATAAACAAAATGAAGATTAGGGTTGATGCATTTGGTCCATATTCTAAAAGCGGAAAGCCATTTTCCGCTCTCACGATAAAAATCTTTCTGTATGGTTGAATAGTTTGACATTAGAGCAAAGATAAAAGAAAATTGATTTATAAACTGTCGATAATATTCATTATGGAATCTACAGAGTTCTGTAAGCTGAACGGCATTATATATTCTTTCAAATTTTCCGAATAGGTAGTAAAATATTCAGGACTTTCTAATGCCTTTTTCATTCCGTTATAGATGCCTTCTTCTGAATTTTCAACAATCAGTCCAATTTCTCCACCATTCAGCATTTCGGATGCTCCGGAAACTTCTGTGGTAATTATTTTCTTTTTCAGGGTAATCGCTTCAAAAAGAACTGTAGGAAATCCTTCATATCTCGAACTTAAAATGTAAAAATCCGAATGCTTAAAATAGGGATAGGGATTATCTATAAATCCAAGCATTGTAACGGTATTATCAACATTTAATTCTGATTTTAATTTTTTAATATTTTCAAAATCATAACCGTCGCCTACGATGAGAATTTTATGTTGGAAACCTTCATCAAGAAGTCTTTTGTGTACTTTCAGCAATCTGTCAAAACCTTTTTGCGGAAAAACGGTTCCTACTGAAATAAACGTAGGATAAGTTATGTCAAAGTTGTAGTTAAGAACAGGTTTCTCAGCTTTGTTTAAAATTTCTTCAGTATCTAAAGGATTGTATATTTTTTCTACTTTCTGCCTTTCTGCTTCACTTTCTGCCAGATTGAGAAATGTTGCTTTAATTTTTTCTGAAATCACCATGATTTTATCAAAGCCAAAAAACTTTCTTATTTCCTCCGTAGTATAGCCTTTTACCTCCGAAAGATCGTTGTGTATCCAAACTATTTTTTTAGAATTTTTTAATGGTGAATTTAAAATTTCATCGCGCATCCCATGAATGGCGGCAAATTCAATATCATATTTTTTATCCTTCAGTATTCCCTGATAGAGTAGTGAAGGAAAAGTTTTTAAAAGCTTTTGATAAACCACCCGATATATTTTCTGAGGAATATCCTGAATTCGGTTCGTGGTGATCATCTCGCCTTTGTTTAGGTATAAGATGTTAACCCAAGAAGGAACTTCGCTGAGATATTTCCCGGAATATAAATTAAGAAGAAGATCTATTTCGTACTTATTCTCCGGAATATTTTTAAGAAAAGTAATCAATACTTTTTCGGCTCCTCCATGTCGCAGAGAGCCGATCCGGATCAGTATTTTTTTCTTTTCTGTCATTTATTTTACCGGTTTGTAAATGTGAGGAAGGTGTTTCTTTATGTAAGCCTCCAACTGTGGACGTACAAGCTCAAGTTCTCTTGGATACATCACATTGTTGGCTAATAATTTATCGCCATATTCTTCTATAGTACAGATAAACTTTGCCGGAACGCCGGCAAAAACACTTCCTTTAGGCATTGATGAGGTTAGAATTGATCCCGCTCCCAAAATACAATTGTCCTGCATTTCTACACCCGGCATAATGATCGTGTCGGCTCCAATCAGGCATTGTTTACCAATTTTGATTCTTCCGAAGGTTCTTACATCTTTATATTTTTTAAAAAAGTGAAGGGCATTTTGTCCACCATCATGATTCACAAACCTTACATTGTTGGAAAACGTAGTCTCATCACCGATTTCAATAAGAAAAGGTTCGGTTCCGAATTCGGGAACCTCTACAAAACGTACATTTTTCCCTACTTTTAATCCTTTAGCAATGCAGACTTTCAGATACACGTTTTGTATCATCCAATGATAAGAGGTGTGAATTTTAAGAATCAGACGGTAAATAAAAAGCATTTTTTATTTTTTTACTAAGTTAGTAATGATATTTTCAACCGCATCAAAAATCTTTTGATTGTCAAATTGTTTTTCGATATTCTTCAGATTTTCTTTGATTTTTGAAACATATGCTGGTTCTGTAAGAAATTTCTTCATGGCTTCGTACATTTCCTCAGTTTCATAATTGATGAGATGCCCAGTTTTTTCGTGAGCAATCATTTCAGGAATTCCTCCTACATTGGTTGAAATGATAGGTTTCTGAAGAATTAATGAGTCGGCAATAATTAATGGCCAGCTTTCAGATTCGGAAGGAAGAATGAAAAAATCAGCATTTTTTACATAAGGGTACGGATTGAGCAATGAACCTAATAATTGGAAACTTTCGGTAACGCCTAATTCCTGTGCCTGCTTTTTCAGATTTTCTTTTTCTTCGCCATCACCAATGACGATGATATGATGGTCAAATCCAGCTTTCAGTAGTTTTGCGTGAGCATTCATTAATTTATGAAACCCTTTTCTGCTATGCAGTCTGGCTACGGAAACAAAAACGGGTTTTTCAGGGAATTCGGGTTGGAAAGCTTTTGCTTTTTCTTTCAGTTCTTCAATCGGGATCGCGTTTAAGATCACCTGGTTTTCCGGAAGTTTAAGATCAGGATAGGTCTCCACTAAAATATCCCGGGTTTGTTGAGAACCAAAAATAAAATAATCAAACTGTGGAATCTGTTTTAAAATATCAGGAACTAAAGGCTGAAGTTTGGGTAAGGTAATATCGGAATGGAACCAGCCAATTTTTTTTGAATTTTTATTGACAGAATTTAATACTGATGAAAAAGCTGCATATGTAGGGGCAATTTCCACATCAAAATTTTCATTCAGAAGCTGATCTGCTATCTTAGGATTATTCTGAGCTCTTTGAAGTCTGTATTTTCTTTTTGCAAGCTGAATTTTTTGTATCAATGGATTTTTAGAAAGATCTTCTCTTCCATTTTCTATATATACTTTTCTTACATGGCTCGGAAATTCATCGCGTAATTCTCCCTGGTTAATATTCAAACAAACCGTCATCTCAAATTTTTCCTGATTGAGATTGTTCAACATACTTAGGATTACTTTTTCTACCCCTCCCATTTCCATAGAACGGTGTCTGAAAAGCACTTTTATTTTTTCATTTTTCATTTTAGCTGAACAATTGTTGAACAAATATTCTGAGTTTTTTTTGTAAGCGGTAAGAAATTGAGTTCTGGTATTCCAGAAGATCAAAAATTTCTTTTGCATTATTATATTCGGGCGGAATTTTTTTTCCATTAATGGTTTGCAAATTCCTCCTTCTCATCGCATTGAAAATTACTTTAGAAAAATATTCGCGCGATTTGGGTCTGTTGTCATTTTGAGAAATTCCTCCGGAATGTTTTCTGTAGAGGTAATTGGGCTCATTAATATATTTTACTTTTCCTTTTTCGTACATTTTAAGATAAAGATCTTGATCTTCAGCAATTCTCATGCTGGTATTGATCTTTTCGGTCTGTTCATAGATTTCTTTTCTGAAACACACAAAATGTACAATATGAACAGGGCAATTAAAAAAATAAGGATCATTATTCACCACCTGCATTCCTGATTTGAATGTTTCAAGAGGTTTCAGGTGTTCATCACATTGTATAAAACTGGAATAGGTGAGAACTGTATTTTTATCTTTCTTAAAAACGTTTATACTAGATTCCAGTGCATTGGGAGTAATGGCATCATCAGGATCTACAAAGCCGCATATTTCTCCGGTAGCAAGTTCAATCAGTTTACTTTTTGTAATTCCAACTCCGCTGTTTTCTGCATTTTTGAATACTTTAAAACGCTGGTCACTGCCAATGATCTGATAAATTATCTCGAGAGAATTGTCTGTTGAAGCATCATCCAGAATTACAGCCTCCCAATTTTCATACGTTTGGGCAAGGATTGAGTCATAACAGTTTTTAAAAAATCTTCCGTTATTATAATTGGCAATGAGAATTGAAAATTTCATTCGGAGACTGATGTTTGTGAAAAGATTATTTCAAAAATATAATTATTCTTTAAAATAGGCAATTGAATGAAAATCTTTATTTTTGTTTTATTAAAGCAAACACTGTGAGTGAAATAACAAGGGTTTTAAAAACATTTATCGGGTATTTAAAAAGACCGGATCTCTATCCTGAATTAGGAAGGAAAATTCTGAAAAATACTATCAATAGGAATAACGCTTTCAAAGGAAAAGAAAAAACGAATTCCTGGGCATCTTCTAAAGCTGTTTCTAAAGAAGTGGCAATTACTAAGCTTTTCGGAATGAATTCTGAGGAATTTGAAAATGAGTTTCAGGATGTCCTAAAGCATGCAAAAGAAAGAGAAAAAGAATGCCCTATCAAAATGGGTGGAGCAGGAGCTTTGGAGTTGATTTATTATGCCTGTGAGTTTTCAAACGCTCAGTATGTTGTGGAAACAGGGGTTGCTTATGGTTGGTCTTCATTGGCTGCTTTACTTTCATTAAGGAAAAGAAACGGAACACTTTACAGCTCAGATATGCCGTATCTTGGTCAGAATGGTGATCAGTATGTAGGCTACGTCGTTCCGGAGGACCTTAAATCCAACTGGAAGCTTTTCCGTTTTGCAGATAAAGAATCTTTACCGAAAATCTTTACCGAGACTTCTAGTTTTGATGTTGTTCATTATGATTCTGACAAAAGTTATGATGGGAGAGTATGGGCTTATCAGGAGCTTTACCGTAATTTGAGAAAAGGAGGAGTGTTTATCAGTGACGATATTGGTGACAATTCTGCGTATCAGGATTTCTGCGAAAAGAATGGTATTGATACTACGGTGGCGGAATTTGAAGGAAAATATGTGGGAGTTTTTATAAAATAAGATCAGATCTTTGAAAATTACTCAGATTACGTTTACGCGATTTGTTGCTGCAATGGCAATTGTGATCTCGCATTTTAATAAAGATGTATTTCTCTATAAAATTCCCTATCTCTCTGAAGTGTTTCAGAGAGCCAATGTTGGGGTAAGCTATTTTTTTATTCTTTCCGGTTTTATTATGATCGTTGCATATCATAAAAAAGAAAAAATCGGGTATGCAGATTATTATAGAAATAGATTTGCAAGAATTTATCCTTTGTATGTGGCTGGTTTGCTGCTTCTTTGGTTTACGCGGGAAGAAAAATTTCTGTTTACGGATATTATTCTATACCTTTTCGGATTACAGAGCTGGATTCCTGGTAAAGCTATGGTTTTAAATTTCCCGGGCTGGTCGATCTCTGTTGAATTTTTATTCTACTTGCTGTTTCCTTTTCTCTACAACTATTTATACTCGAAAAAGAATAAAAGTATCTGGGTAATCGCCAGTTTGATTTGGATAACTACGCAGATTTTCTCGAATCTGTATATGAATTCAGGCTTTTACAGAGGGCCTCATACAGAAAGCCATGATTTTATCACCTATTTCCCATTACTTCATATCAATGAATTTTTAATAGGTAATCTTGCAGGCTTGTTTTTTATTAAAAATCATAAACAAAAGGATTTTGATTTTTTAATAAGTCTCATTTTTATAGGAATTTTACTATGTCTAATATTTGTTCCGCTCTATTTTCATAATGGATTAATGGGTGTTTTGTTTATTCCTCTTATTCTTTTGATTTCCAGAAATAATGGGATTTTAACAAAGATATTTTCTTTTAAGCCTTTAGAATATTTAGGGGAGATTAGTTATGCTATTTACATTACGCATATTCCTGTTTTGTATATTCTGAGGCAGCTGGTTTGGAAGAAGTATATTTTTGATATTGATGTCATGTTTGGGGCTTATATGATTGCTCTGATTTTAAGCTCGGCATTGTTTTACCAGGCTGTTGAAACTCCTGCGAGAGAATTTTTGAGAAAAATCAAATTAATAAATAAAAAAACAAAGAATTAAAAAGGACTAAGTTTTAGCAATAATTCGTTATTTCTTAACCTTACGGG
>JBCNMJ010000164.1:0-6773 GCA_039594975.1 Chryseobacterium sp.
AGTTTGGATAAAGAACTGAAAACTCTTAAAAGCGGTCTTAAAACATATTACGGAAAACCTATTGATATTTTTAAACAGCTTACGGAAGAGTTTGAAATTGACACCGTATTTTGTAACAGAGATTACGAACCACAAGCTATAAAAAGGGACAGGCAAATAGCAGATTTTCTTCAAAAAAATGGAGTTATATTTTCAGATTTTAAAGATCAGGTGATATTTGAAAAAAATGAAATCCTCAAAAGCGACCAGTCTCCATATACCGTTTTTACTCCTTATTCAAAAAAGTGGAAGGAGAACTTAAAATCTGTTGAACAATACAAATCTGACTTCAGCAATTTTATTCAGTTGAAAAACTCTTCGGAGATTCTCAGTCTGGAGGAGATTGGTTTTAAGAAAACAGAAGTAAGCTTTACAAAACCTTCAATTGACAGAAAGATCATTGATTCTTATCAGCAATACAGGGACTTTCCGGCTTTAGACCATACTACACATCTAGGGATTGACCTTCGTTTTGGGACGGTTTCTATAAGGAAATGCGTAAAGTTTGCTCTTGAGCACAGTGATACTTGGCTTAATGAATTGATATGGAGGGAGTTTTTTATGCAGATTCTGTTTCATTTCCCTGATGTGGTGACTCATTGCTTTAAGAAAAAATACGAAAGCATCAATTGGCGAAATAACGAAGAAGAATTTAAAGCGTGGTGCGAAGGTAAAACCGGTTATCCTATTGTGGATGCAGGAATGCGTGAACTTAATGAAACGGGGTTTATGCATAACAGGGTCAGAATGATTGTGGCGAGCTTTCTTACCAAGCATCTGCTTATTGACTGGCGATGGGGAGAAGCTCATTTTGCACAAAAACTGTTAGATTATGATCTTTCTGCCAATAATGGAAACTGGCAATGGGCTGCAGGATGCGGATGCGATGCTGCTCCCTATTTCAGAATTTTTAATCCTGAAGAGCAAACCAAAAAATTTGATAAAAATCTAATCTATATTAAAAAATGGCTAACAAATTATGATCAGCCAGCTCCTATAGTTGAGCATAAATTAGCAAGAGAACGTGCGTTGGAAACCTATAAGAAGGCCCTTACTTAAGCCTTATTATAACAAAAACCCCTCTCATGAGGGGCAAAAAAATAATAATGCTGGAAATAAATTGATGATATTGAGATAAAGTTAAAACAAGATATAAACTTCCTCCTATGATTCAAATCATAAGAAGCAATAAAATGAATAAATATCTTTGTCACGATAAATTTTTTTGTTGGAGGAAACTCTGATTAGACAGGCACTCATTAGAGTGCTTTTTTTATATATTATACTCAGTAATTAAAAAACACAAGTTAAGAACCTTATTTTATAGTTTTTAAAGTATAAAACACCTCCTCAGAAGAGGAGGATAAATAATGCTGGAATAGATATGAATGATATTTTATAAAGGTAAATAGATTGTAAAGGCAGGGTTTATGATTCAAATCATAAACAAAAAGATTATTAAAGAAATATCTTTGAATAAAGAGTTACTATTGATGGTGACTTGATAAACTATTTTAAAATTATAGACAAGACCATGTCTTTATTCATTGTATAACTTTAAAAATTTTAGATTATGAGAAGTGTATTATGGTTAGTAGCAGTCATTTGCATTGCGGTATGGCTTTTAGGGATTTTAGGAATCATTCCGGGGATCAGTACGGGATATTTAGTACATGTATTATTAGTAATTGCAATTATTGTGATTTTATATAATATTATCACAGGCAGAAAACCACTTGATTAGATATTGAGATTAATCCATAAAAAAGAAATAAAGATATACTTCAATATGGGTCCTCAAGTCAAAATTAATTCAAATTCAGGCAGTAATGAACGCTTCTATTTCAAAAGTATTGTCAGGTGACCCCAGACTTCTATTGAAATGATACGTTCTATTAAATTGCAACACACCTTAACCACTAAAATTATAATATGAAAAAATCAATGTTAGTTCTTTTATCAGCCGTTGCTATGATGGCTTGTAAGAAAAAAGAAACCACGACTGTTAATCAGTCTGCAGACAGTTCGACAGTATCTGCTCCGGCAGCATCGGGAATGACTGTTTCTGATTCTGTTAAGATGTCTAATGAACGTGATGTAAATAATCTGCTGAGTGATCAGGACAGAGAGTTTGCGGAAAACGCATCAAGAGGAGGAACGATGGAAGTAATGATGGGAAAACTGGCAGCAACCAATGCAGGCAGTGTTGCGGTAAAAGCATTAGGTGAAATGATGGTTAATGATCACACCAAAGCCAATGAAGAGCTTAAAAAATGGGCTTCAGGAGTAGGATATACATTGCCTACAGATTTGGATGATAAAAAACAGAAAAAATATGATGAGCTGAAAACTAAAAAAGGAATGGAGTTCGATAAAATGTACACCGATTTTATGGTAGATGACCATGAAGAAGATATAAAAGACTTTAAAAAACAAGCTTCTGACGGTTCAGAATCTGGCTTGAAATCGTTCGCAAGCAGTACACTTCCTACTTTAGAACATCATTTAATGGAATCCAAAAAGGCAAAAGAAGCAGTAAAATAATATTTGTCTTACAATATACATAAAGTTATTCCAAGAACCGACGGTGTAAAAATCCTGAAACTTCTTTGGAGTAACTTTTCTTTTTTATATGATTAAATATTTTCCCTTAATAATTTTTTGCCAAGATTTGAATATTTGTTTTAAGGCAAAAATGTCTGTTATATTAAGTTTTCTTTAAAAATTAAATCAGCCATTCTTCATTCTAACGTATTTTCATAATTATGTACAATGAAAAAGATGAAGAATATATTCTTAATAATTTCTGCGATAATCTTCTCTCAAGGAATACTGGGACAGAATAAAATACTTGCGGAATTAGAAAATCATAAAGTAGGGTTACCTAATGGCTGGACATTAACCCCTGTGGGAAATCAGATGGTTTTGGGTGATCTTCCTCTCAATCTGGTCATCAGTCATAACAAAAAATGGGCTGCCGTAACCAATAATGGACAAAGTACGCAGACCATTGATCTGATAGATATTGAACATCAAAAAAAGACAGATAGCACCATTATTACAAAATCCTGGTACGGATTGGCTTTTTCCTCAGATGATGCTATTTTATATGCTTCGGGAGGGCATGATAATATGATTAAGACCTATTCTGTTAAAAAAGGGAAATTGGCTTTGCTGGATTCTATTGTTCTGGGAAAACCATGGCCTGAAAAAATTGGTATTGCAGGGCTTGATGTTGATGATAAAGTTCAGAAACAGCTGTATGTGGTAACCAGAGAAGATAAAAAACTGTATGTAATTGATCTGAACAACAAATCAATACGATCTAAGATTGATCTGGGAGCGGAAGGCTATACCTGTAAATTGTCACCTGATCTCAAACAATTATATATCAGTGTTTGGGGAGCTGAAAAACTATTGGTTTGGGATGTGGTTTCTAAAAGAATAACAAAAGAAATCGTTGTGGGAAATCATCCTAACGAGATTACATTCAGCAAAAACGGAAAATGGCTGTATGTTGCCAATGCCAATGATAATTCAGTGTCAGTAATCAATACCAAGGAAGGCAAAGTAGTAGAAACTCTGAATGCGGCGCTATATCCTAATGCACCAAGCGGTTCCACAAGTAACGGGGTTGCTCTTTCCGAAAATGGAAAAACCTTATATATTGCCAATGCGGATAACAATTGTCTTGCTGTTTTTGATGTGATGAATCCCGGAAAATCAGTTTCCAAAGGATTTATTCCTGTCGGATGGTATCCTACGAATGTCAAAGTGGTAGGCAATGAGATTTTGGTAACCAATGGAAAAGGTCTTTCTTCCAAAGCCAATCCCCGAGGACCGAATCCTACAGATAAAAAAGAGAAGGTTGATCGCCATTCCGGAGATGCTGATAAACCTAAGGAAATACAATATATTGCCGGGTTGTTTAAAGGAACATTAAGCTTTATTGAGAGTCCGGAGCCTGAAAAACTGGCTATTTATTCACATGCTGTCTATCAGAATACACCTTATTCAAAAGATAAGGAACTGAATGCGGAAGGCGAAGCCGGAAATCCCATTCCCATGAAAATAGGAGAAAAGTCCCCCATTAAATATGTTTTTTATGTCATTAAAGAAAACCGGACCTACGATCAGATTTTAGGAGATCTTCCTCAGGGGAACGGCGATCCTAATTTGTGCTTGTTTGGGGAGAAGATAACTCCGAATCAGCATAAAATTGCCAATGAATTTGTATTACTGGATAATTTCTATGTGGATGCAGAAGTAAGTGCGGACGGGCACAACTGGAGTATGGGAGCTTATGCAACAGATTATCTGGAAAAAACATGGCCTTCGAGCTACGGAGGAAGAGGCGGAAGCTACGGAGGTGAAGGAGAAAGGGAAATAGCCAATAATAAAGGCGGATTTATTTGGGATAATGCGAAAAGGCATAATGTAACTTACCGAACATACGGGGAATTTGCAGATAAAGGAAAACCGAATGTAAAATCATTGGAAGGACACGTAGCAACAGGCTATACAAGCTATGACTTAAGTGTATCAGATACAACTCGTGTCAGACAATGGAAAGAGGACTTCGATGCGCTTGTTCGAAGCTGTAAAATGCCACAGTTAACCACTATTCGTATCAGTAATGATCATACCGAAGGAATGAGAGCAGGTAAAAAAACACCTTATGCTCACGTAGCTGATAATGATCTGGCAGTAGGTCAGTTTGTTGATCATATCAGTAAAAGCCCTATCTGGAAAGAAACTGCTATTTTTATTCTTGAAGATGATGCTCAGAACGGTCCCGACCATGTGGATGCCCACAGAAGCCCTGCTTATCTGATAAGCCCTTATGTAAAAAGAAAATCTGTTGATCATACCATGTATTCTACAACGGGAATGCTCCGTACGATTGAATTAATCCTCGGAATGAAGCCTATGACTCAATATGATGCAGCAGCAGTTCCTATGTGGCGATCATTTACCAGCCAGCCGGATTATGCTTCATTCGATCATGTTCAGGCTAATATAAACCTTAATGAAAGAAATCCTGAAAAAGGCAAATTAGCAGAACTAAGCGCAAAGTTTGACTGGTCTAAAGAAGATGCTGTTCCCGACTTGGTATTCAATGAAATCCTTTGGCAGGGAATCAAAGGAGAAAGCGCGCCTGCTCCGATACGTGCTGCGTTTCTGAAAACTAATGAGGACGAAGATGATGATTAATAGGTTGTATTTCTTAATGAAATAGGGGAATTTGATTCCAATCCCTAATTAAACATTATTTTTTTATAATCAGTTTTTCAGATAGAATGGTTTTTTCCTGATCATCAACCTGAACGATATATGCGCCACTTGAGAACGCAGAAGTATTGATTGAAACCTTAGTTTCAGAATATTTTTTATTAAATATCTTTCTTCCCGACATATCGTGAATGCTAATTGTAGCTCCTGCCGGAAGATGGTCTATAGTAACAAAATCTTTTGCCGGGTTAGGGTAAATTGAAATATTACTTTTAATTGTATTTTCATGGGTACCAAGCTGATTTCCTGCAAGTTTTATCACCAGGAAATCAGAGGTGACATTAGCTGTTTGTGTAAACCCTCCTATAATATATCCTCCGTCAGAGGTTCTTTGAATGGAGGACGCTCCTTGATTATATATTCCACCATAAGAATTCTGCCATTCTACATTGCCTAAAGCATTAAGTTTGATCACTCCAAAATCAGACTGAGGAAAACCAGTGATCGGATCGTAAGAGTAGAAGAAGCCTGCAACAATACATCCGCCATCAGGAGTGCTGTCAAGTCCTACAGGTCTATCATCCATACTTCCTCCGAAAAAGTTCTGCCATAGTGTAGTTCCTGTGGAATTAAGTTTTACGATCCAAAAATCATAATCCAGACTTCCGCCATCGCCTTGTAATATAGAATACCCGGAAACGATATATCCGCCATCTGTCGTTTGTTTCACCGATTGTGCTACATCATTCGTACTGCTTCCCAACGATTGTTGCCATTGAAGAATACCTGTTGCGGTTATTTTGATAACCCAATAGTCATTGGCACCATGATTTCCGATCACATAGCCATACGGTGAAGATGAATATCCTGCGACGATATATCCGCCATCTGTTGTTTGTTCTATAGAGTGCGCTTCTTCCCAGCCGGACGGATCGCCATAGGTTTGTTCCCATTCTATATTTCCTAAAGCATCTAATTTTATAATCCAGAAGTCCTTATTGCCTCCTACCAAAGTTGGAGGGGCCATACTTTTGTATCCTGCGACAATATATCCGCCATCAGTTGTTTGTCTTATACTGTAGGCAGAATCATCATTAGGTCCTCCATATGTTTTTTGCCATTGTATATTTCCTGAAGCATCCAGTTTTATCACCCAAGAGTCTTTGTAACCATAGTTTACGGAAACATCTCCATCGTGAGAAGCCGTAATTCCTGCAAGAATATATCCACCGTCTGAAGTTTGTTGTATGGAAGTTCCAATATCCAGGTAAGAACCTCCAAGACATTTTTGCCACATAATATCTCCAGTAGCATTTGTTTTTAATACCCAAATATCTCCGGAGCCATGATTTCCGGTAACATCTCCATTATTAGACGAAGATGAGCCAATATGAATATATCCACCGTCTGAAGTTTGATGAAGGTTATTATGCAAGTCAGATTGGAGGCCTCCATAGGTCTTCTGCCACTCAATGGCGGGAGCTTGTGAGTATAGATTATTG
>JBCNMJ010000165.1:0-6765 GCA_039594975.1 Chryseobacterium sp.
GCAATTTTTTTCATATTCTCTTATAATACCACCATAAAATTCTAAATATGCCTCAAGCATATATTCCCCTAACAAATCCTGAGTTCCGTTATATCCTAAATTAGATTTTTTTCCATCTTCATAAGCCTTCTTTCTAATTCCTTTAAACTTTGCAGTAATCTCTTTCTTGAATTCTTTATCTTCAAGTTTTGCCCTGAAGCTTTCCATATATTTTTGGAATTCTGGGCAGTCTCTTCCTGCATATTTAAACGCTTCAACCATTTTGTCATATATGGAACCTACATTAAAAAGGCTCAGCTTATCATAATCTACAGGCATTACCGCGAAATCATCCTTTGCGTTTTTAAGATAAAATTTAGAATATACATAATTACAGGCAGCGCCGCTACAAACTTTCAAATTTGAACCGAAAATCTGTATTTTGCCATCATAGAGCAGCGGCTGGAATGACCTCTTCTTTTTATCAGTAACCTCCCCGTTTTTATCTACATATTTCATGTCAAGTCTTTCTATTGCATTGGTGACATCATCATAATCATCAAAGATTTTTACTGATTTAACCTCATTGGCTCCAAACTTTTCATCTTCTGAACCTTTAGTTTTTTTATAAACAAAATTATAAATATCATCTTTGTCAAAAAAACCGGGATAAGTTCCGTTAGGATAGGTATATCCCACGAAAAAACCATTTACTTTTGAGCCATCTGCCAGAAGAAATTCAACTTTAGGAAGATTTTTCGCCTCATTTTTTCCATAGTATTGCTGACAAAAGAATTTTGTGCTGGTTATGCACATGAAGAGAAGAAGAATTTTAAGTTTCATAGTTATTTGTTGATTTAAAAATTTTTAATGCTATAAAGGTTTTATCTTTTTTGATTACAATTCAAACATAAAGAAAATTTATGAATTTTCAACTTTTAATATATTATTCTAATGAAAAAGTTTATAATGTTGTTTATTTTTTATTGATAAGTAAATTAAAAGCATAGTGAAATGCTTTAAGTAATAATTTAAAGTAAGAAAATATTCATTTATCTTTTTCTCAAATAACAATCTTCAACATGATCATTCACCATTCCTGTTGCCTGCATATGAGCATACACAACGGTAGAACCCATAAACTTAAATCCTCTTTTTTTAAGATCTTTGGATAAGATATCTGAAATCTCTGTTGTAGCGGGAACGTCTTTCAGTGTTTTAGGATTATTATCAATTGGTTTACCGTCTACAAAACCCCAGATATAATTTGAAAAACTTCCAAACTCTTGTTGAATTTCCTGAAACTTCTGTGCATTGGTAATAGTAGCCAACACTTTTAGTCTGTTTCTTATAATACCAGGATTCTGCATCAATTCTTCTACTTTTTCATCAGAATAACCAGCAATTTTTTTATAATCGAAATTATCAAAAGCTTTTCTGAAGTTTTCTCTTTTGGTAAGAATTGTATACCAGCTCAATCCTGCCTGGAAACTTTCCAGAACTAAAAATTCAAAAATAGTTTCGTCATCAAATATTGGCTTTCCCCATTCTTCATCATGGTATTTTCTGTATAAGTCATCTTTTTCGCACCATCCGCAACGTATTTTTTTCATAATTGTTTATTTTATTAACTTAAAGGTAAGTTTGCTGGTAAAAAGGTAACAAAAGTTTATGAAAAATTTAACATCGTGCTATAGTTTTAGGAATGGTTATTGTTTACTTCATAACAACAAACACTATAAATATTAATATTATGAACAATTCAGAGTATAACAAAGCTGAAAATGCAGTAGACAATACTGAAAATTCTTTAAAAAACGCAGCAGATAATGTAAAATGGAAAGTTGAAGAATTGGCAGACAGGGCAAAAGATTATATTAATGAAAAAAGAGCCAATGATGAGGAAGCACAGCAGGAAGACTGGCTTGACAGAGTGAAGAATAATGTTTCCGATGCATGGGATGATATTAAGGACAAAGCTAATGATGCATGGGAAAAAACCAAAGATGCGGCAGAGGATGTAAAAGCAGAATGGAATAAGAAAACAAACTAAAATTTCAGTTATATAAATATTTTCAAGAAAACGGAGTCTTTTTTACAGAAGGCTTCGTTTTTATTATGCTCTAAACACAAATTATTGCTACATTTGTAGGTAAATAAACATTAAAAAATTATGTCATACGGTTTACTTAAAGGCAAAAAGGGAATTATTTTTGGAGCCCTTAATGAACAATCAATCGCATGGAAAGTTGCAGAAAGATGTCATGAAGAAGGTGCTGAGTTTATCTTGTCTAATGCTCCTATCGCTTTGAGAATGGGCGAACTTAACGGTTTAGCAGAAAAAACCGGGTCTGAAGTAATTGGTGCAGATGCCACTTCTGTTGAAGATCTTGAAAAACTTTTTGACGCTGCAATAGCAAAATTTGGTAAAATCGATTTTATCCTTCACTCTATCGGAATGTCTATTAACGTGAGAAAAGGAAAACATTATACAGAAATGAACTACGACTGGTTGGAAAAAGGCTGGGATATTTCCGCTGTTTCTTTTCATAAAGTGATGAGAGTGGCTTGGGAAAAAGACTGTATGAATGAATGGGGAAGTATTTTAGCGCTTACTTATATTGCAGCTCAGAGAACATTCCCGGATTATAACGATATGTCTGATAATAAAGCTTATCTTGAAAGTATCGCCAGAACTTTCGGAAACTATTGGGGAGAAAGAAAAGTACGTGTAAATACAGTTTCTCAGTCTCCGACAATGACTACTGCAGGAAGCGGAGTAAAAGGTTTCGGAGGATTTTTGGGATATGCTGAAGATATGTCTCCGCTAGGAAATGCTACAGCTCTTGAATGTGCAGATTACTGCGTTACACTTTTCTCAGATCTTACTAAAAAAGTAACGATGCAGAACCTTTTCCATGATGGAGGATTCAGCAGTTCAGGAGTTACTCAGAAAGTAATCAGTAAATATGATTCTGAAAATTAGTTTTATTAAAGCTTTTTAATATAAAACCCATGCCGAAAACATGGGTTTTTCCTTTTTTTAGATTTTCTTATTGATTCCAGCCGGAAAATTCACCTTCCACATATCCTCCGTTTACATATCTGGAAGTATCGTTTGTATGCCATGCATATACTCCGGCAATCATAATACCAAGATCCTGTATATAATTATAGACTTCGTTTTGATACTCACCGAATGGAGGAAGATGTTCCTGGAGAATTAAGAATTCTTTAAGATATTCATCATGAATTTCCATGGCTTTGTTATAAGCATCAATTAAAGATAAATTGTTTTCCTTTTGTAATACCTTTACAATATTCATAGTATCTCCTTCTCTTTGAAGCTCTTTGGGCAGAGAAATAATATCATTGTGTATCCCGATCAGTAATGAGCAAAGACTATAAATACGTTTTATATGTGGATGGTCAAAGACTTCCTCAGGAAGATTACGATATTCTTTCTGCAATACTACGTAATCACAGTATGGCTGTACTCCGCTTGTCGCTTCTCGTATAAGGAGATAGACTGCCAGTGGTGGAACCTGGTTTGCTCTGTAATATACTTTTTCTTCGGAATACCCCATAAAAACATACCTGATTGACTTTACAAATCTTGCATATATTTTTTCCGGAATTTCACATTTAACAGCATCCTGTCTTAAAACCCAAAACAAATGGAAAATCCCATTTTCTTTAGGTTCCTGAGTATCCTCACCGGATAATAATGCAATAATTCTGTTTGTTATCTGATACATTTCATCATATGAACAACGATCAAAATAATCATCCATCATCGCTCCGTTTGCCGTATAATTTGCTAAAGGCCGCAATTCAGCAATATCTTTTAAAAATGGGCATCCCCTTGCAGCAATATCTGTAAGGTGATGTCTTTTATGCTTTTCTTTGGCTTCTGCACTGTGAAATGCATATTCTTTATCAATCCAATTGTAATATTCTTCCCGCAATTTCTGCATATCGGGATGAATAAAGTCTGGAAATGGGTACTGGGGTTTGGGAAGATGCTGTAAACCAGCAATAAACTCGTCGTTTGTGCTTGATGTTTTCATAATTATTTTGTATTAATTTAAGGCCGACTAAAATTAATATTAAATCAAATACCACAAGATTTTTTTTTAAAACAATTATAAATTACATCAAAAGTTTAAATAACCATAAATTGTTTCGGCGGAGCCTTTGGCTCCGCCGAAACTTATTAAAAATGTTAATATGAAGTATTTATAAAATTACGGTCTGTATAGAATGCGCAGGTGCGTTCAGCTTTGCAGACATTCCTTCAATCCACAGATTAGCATCAATGTCATTATCTGTATCATTCATGATAACGGTAACCAACTGTCCGTTTTCATTCATAAAAGTGGTTGAAGTAAGTGCTACTCTATTGGACGAACTTCCGATTCGTTGTGCATTAGGTTTAATGAATTTTGAAATATGACCTACATAATAATATTCATAGGTATAATGAACCTCTCCTGTTTTAGTATTGGCAATAATCGGGGCAAAACAGAAATTCCCGACATGATTAGGACCTCCGGTTTCATCTAAAAGCACATTCCAGTCTGTCCATAAAGCTGTTCCTTTATTGAAATCATTAATCATATTCCTACCGTATAATTCTCCCAGTTTTACATCGTAGATTTTAGAAAGATCAAACTGTTCTTTACAACCTTCGGTAAAGGCTAAAAACTTATCAGGAAAAGCTCTTTGCGTTTCTGCTAAATTGTCGAAGAGCTGGGTTTTATTATTCCATGTTTCGTACCAGTGATAACCGATTCCGTGAGCATATTTTGAAGTTTCAGGATCTCCTAAAGTAGTGGTTGCTCTCTGATAGATTAAATCGCGGTTATGATCCCAGATCATCACTTTCTTACCTTTATAACCATTTTTCCATAGGGTTGGTCCTAAATTATTCTTTAAAAACTCTCCTTCTTCTTCAGCAGTATAGATACAAGATTCCCAACTTTGTGTTGCCATGGGCTCATTCTGAACGGTCAGTCCCCAAATGTTGATTCCCCGTTTTTCGTATTCTTTGATGAATTTGACATAATAATCTGCCCAGATCTGATAATACTGATTTTCTAACCTTCCTCCTTTATACAAGCTCTTATTAGATTTCATCCAGGCCGGTGGACTCCAGGGCGAAAAGTAGAAGGTAAAATCCTTCCCGATTGCTTTCTGAGCTTCCTTAATCATTGGAATTTTATACTTCTCATCATGTGCTATATTGAATGTTTTTAAAGAAGTATCATTATCCTGAACATAGGTATAAGAGTCACTTGAAAAATCACAAGAGTTCATATTGGTGCGGACAACAGTATATCCAAGTCCGTTTTTGCCATAGTAAGCTGCAAGGATTTCTTTTTGCTTATTTTCAGGCATTTTATAAAAGGTTTCGGCTGCAGCATCTGTAATTGCGCCTCCTATTCCTATCAGTTTTTGATATTTAAAATCCGGATCTACGAAAATACAGGCATCCGTTTCTTTAGGCTGTCCGAATTTCTCAAACTTCACCGTTCCTTTATCAACCATTTTTTCATTGGTCTTAGAATTGGTAAGATAAACCCTGGCTGTTTTACCTGCATTTTTTTTCCAGTAATGTTGTGCATTTGCATTGAAAGCTATTCCAATTACAAAGCAACTTACAATTAGCTTTTTCATTTATTTCTTCTTCTTTTTACATTTTAACCACCCCGTCAAAAATTCTTCCGAATTTTTACCCCCTCTTATGGAGGGGAATTTCTCTATGTATATTATTTGTTTTGATAAACTCTTACATAATCTATATAATATTTCTGAGGAAAAATGGTATCATCAATCCCCTCTTTTCCGCCCCACATTCCACCGATCGCCAGATTTAAGATGATAAAGTATGGTTTATCGAAAGGCCAGGTTTCATAGGTTTTGGCTTCATTTTTATATGAAAAAAACATTTTGTCATCGATATAAAAATCAATTTTATCGGGATTCCAATCTGCTTTATAGACATGAAACTTTTCACTGGCATCATTTACTTTTAAGGTATCAGTTTTTTGTGTTGCTTTTAAATGATTGTAATTTTTTGTGTGGATTGAAGCATGAATAAATCCCTGATGATAACCTACATGTTCCATGATATCTATTTCTCCGTCATTAGGCCATTTTTTCAGATCTTCACTCAACATCCAGATTGCAGGCCATGTTCCGCGACCTTTTGGAAGCTTTGCCTTTACTTCGATGGTTCCGTATTTAAAAGCAAATTTTCCTCTCGTAAGAAGTCTTGCCGAAGTATATTTACTTCCTTCCCAGTTTTCTTTCCGTGCTTCTATCACCAGGTTTCCCTTTTCCACTCTTGCATTTTCCGGCCGGTCTTTTGTATAGAACTGAGATTCTTCATTTCCAAAGCCATGACCACCGACGTCGTAATTCCATTTGGAAGAATCGGGTAATCCTTTATAATTAAATTCATCGCTCCAAATTAATTTCATTTTTGAAGAAGGTTTATTGGAAGCACAATTCAATAACGAAAAGACTAAAGTTCCGCCGATGAGTAAATGGAAAATATGTTGAAGTTTTATTTTCAAAATTTTGATTTTTATGATTTTTATTTGTCAAATTTGTCATTCTGACGAAGGAAGATCTTAAATAATGCTTAATAGATTCTTCAATCCGCTTCACTTCCTTCGTCAGAATGACAAAACGACGCTTAATTTTAAAACGTTCCGTCTTCTACCGCCAAAAGCGGGTTTCATCCCGCTCTTAGTAAGTAAACTAATATTTATTTTGATC
>JBCNMJ010000166.1:0-6683 GCA_039594975.1 Chryseobacterium sp.
AGAAGAGGTAAAATATATATACTTCGTATTGTCGGGGCTTCTTAAACTTTATTATTCCGATGAAAATATTAAGGGGCATATTGTTTCATTTGCAATGGAAGATTGGTGGGAAACGGATGTTTCGGCCTTTTATACAAGAGGTAAAGCTTCATTTACTTTAGAGTGTTTGGAAGACACAGAATTACTTTGTCTATCGTTGGATAATTTTGAAAAATTGTGCAATCATCTTCCAAGTATGGAGCGTTTTTTCCTACGAAAATCAATTGCTGGCCATATCGGTTCGCAGCAGCGGATCTTATCATTTTTAACCTCTGGTGCAAAAGAAAGATATGAGCAGTTGATCAAAAGAAATCCAGCCTTGGTACAAAGGATTCCAAAATTGTTGCTTGCTTCTTACCTTGGTGTGTCAAGAGAGACACTAAGCCGTCTGTTCTCTTGATTTTTATTTATTTGTGAGGTTTGTCACACGGGTGAATGTAAAAATATCGGGAGCTTTGTCTCACAATAAATTTACAACAATGGAAAAGAAAGTAATTAATCCTTGGAAATGGCAGGATGCCAGAAATTATGTGCAGGCAGTTGAAGTTAAACATGCAGATTCAACTTTATATGTATCGGGACAATGTGCCATCAGTGATGAAGGAATATCGAGTAATGCTGATATGAGAACGCAGATTATTCACACCATTGAAAATCTTGAAAAAGTTATTCTACAAAGTGGTTATGAAGTTAAAGATCTCGTCCGGCTAAATATCTACACCATCGATTCTTCTGAATTATTTGAAAACTTCGATGTGATACAACAGTGGCTTAGCAAAAATAAAGTACAGCAGACTAGTACAGTTTTGGAAGTCAAGTCTCTTTTTGAAACTTTAAAGGTAGAGCTTGAAGCAACTCTTGCCAGATAATTTTAAGAAGTGCTAAATGTATAAGTTTGAATACCCGTCCATCTTATAGGATGGGTATTATCAAAAGTATTAACTTACTTTTTCTCCTGTTCTATTAAAGAATCTATGTGCAATGCTCAAATAAGAAGCTATGTAATAATTTGAAAACATCTTTATCAAATATGACTCTTCTTTTATTTGCCAAATAAAGATTATTTATCTGGCAACCTCCCTATTTATCTGAAGATTTTGGTTGCCCCAATTAGCGATTTCTTTAAAGACAGGGACAAGCCTTTCGCTTTTTTCGGTCAAGGAATATTCGACCCTCGGTGGAATTTCCTTATAGTGCTTCCTTATGACCAATCCGTCTGATTCCAACTCTTTCAGTTGTTCAGTTAATACTTTTCGTGATATTGTGGGAATACGCGCTGCTATCTCACCGAACCTTCTAGTCCCAAATGTCAAATTATACAATATAATCGGCTTCCATTTTCCGCCAATCACTGCCATAGTTGCTGTGATAGGGCAATCCCCGAAATCAGCACAAAAATTTTCTTTAGTTACCATCATGTTACCACTATTTTTAATGTTACCTTTTGGTAACAAGTTACTTTTTGAAACTAAAAATAGTTCCTTTGTGTAACAAATATAAAAATAAATTTCAGAGTATGATTTTAATAACAGGAGCAAATGGACATTTAGGTCGTCAGACCATTGAGTTTCTAATTAAGAAAGGCATTGAGCCGAGTCAAATCACTGCATTAGTGAGAAGTATCGAAAAAGGTGAAGACTTAGCCTTAAAGGGGGTAAAGATTGCCATAGGTGATTATGATGATCAAGAGTCATTGGTAAAAGCCTTTAAAGGGATTGATAAAATACTTCTTGTTTCAGGAAGCGATCTAAAGAATCGCTTGGCACAGCACGAAAGAATCTTGAAGGCTGCAAAGGAAGCGAATGTTAAGCATGTAATCTATACAAGCGGTGCCAGGGTAAGTGACAGCCCGGATTCACTGCTGTGGTTATTCATGGAGGCGCACATTAAAACTGAAGAATTGCTTAAGTCAAGTGGATTAACATATACCATCTTGAGAAACGGTTTATATCTGGATATCATTCCACTATTCATAGGAGATGTCTTAAATACTGAAATGATTTATTTACCTACTGGTCAAGGACGAGTAGCAATGGCTTTACGGTCGGAAATGGCAGAAGCTGCCGCCGAAGTTCTTACTTCTGGTGGACACGAGAATAAACAGTACAATTTAGTTAATATTGAGACATATAGTTTTAAGGAAGTTGCTGAATATATTTCAAAAATTACCGGAAAATCTATACAGTATATTTCGCCATCAAAAGAAGAGTTTACTAGTACTTTATTAGAAGCGGGTATCGATATGCCAGAAGAATATCTTTATATTTTATTGGCCCTTTCAGAAGGAGAGGGAGACTTTACAAGTAATGATCTAACAAGACTTTTAGGAAGGGATCCCCTGTCCTTAAATGAATTCTTATTGAATGAGTATCGACTATAATTATTAAATAGCGGTGAAGTTGAAAAATTTCAGCTTTGCCGTTATTTATTAGTTTTTTTCTCCTTGAATATATTTTCCAACAAAATATATTATTCTATTTTTACAGATCAATAATATCATTTGATAATAACATCTATAAATCTTGAAAAGCCAAAAACACAGCATCAAACAATTTGAACTCTCACCTAATTCTAGAGCAGGAATGTTGATTGTAAAGATGGAAAATAGAGAGGATGATGACCATGATGTTTCAAAACCTCATCGTGATAATCATTGTCAGTTTATGTTAGCTGTGGAAGGTGATTTCAAGGTAAATATAGATTTTGAAAATATTGAATTTACAGGCCCGGCTATACTTTTTGTTTTCCCCGATGAGGTGCATCATGTCATAGAAGTACATCAGCCAAAAGGTTGGATGATCAGTTTTGATCCTTCACTGGTAGATAAAGAAGTATTACAATTATTAGAAAATAACTTCAGTAACCCGTTAATTCCTAAAAAGGGGTCTGCTTTTTACCAGGAGATTGTGATATTGATGGATCTTATTGAAAAGTTACAGCTACATAGCACTAACAATTATATTCAAAAAAGCATCCATGCCTTATTAAATAGTCTTTTGAATCTTATTGCCGGAAATCTAGCCGATATCTTACCTGATAATAAGGATAAAGAGAAGCGAGGCTTTATTATTAAAGAAGCATTTATAAAACTTTCCAAAGAACATTTTAAAACCTGGAAACAGCCAGCACAATATGCTTCGGCGCTTTCAATTTCGACTGCACATCTGAATGATACAGTAAAATCATTGACCGGAAGTCCTGTATCTGCACATATCCAGCAAGCCTCCATTATGGAGGCAAAAAGGTTATTATATTTTACAGACAATACGGTAAGGGAAATTGCTTACGAAGTAGGATATGACGAACCTGTATATTTCGGAAAGCTTTTTAAAAAAGTAACCAACCTCACCCCACTTGAGTTTCGGAAAAAATTCCGTGATCAGGACTATCCTTCCCCTTTTTGAAACTACCACTAGAGCCTTTGCTGTACGTAAGTTTGCATTGTAATTAATAAACAATTGACATGCAAAACAAAACTAATATCCAGGTCATCCTGGATGCCGTACGAAAAATAGGCGATGCCTTTTTAAAGGAGTATAAGCAAAATCCCATACCACAGAGTATGGACGAACTATTAAAGCAACTTGACGATATTGACGACAAGTGCCTAACATCATTAAAGCAGGATTTGTCACTGGTGTTTCCGAACACGCCATGGCACATAGGCGATGAGTTTGATACAGATTCACAAAGAAGTCCGGCACAACAAGATGAATATTGGCTTTGTGATGCGATGGATGGGGCTATCCAATACCTTCAACATATTGCAGGATGGACCATAAACCTAGTTCTTGTCCGTCAGGGTAAACCTGCATTATCAGTTATATATGATCCATTGGCTGGAGAAATGTTTTATGCAATAGATGGGGAAGGTGCTTTCATGAACGGTAAATTGCTTAAACTTAGTCAAAAAACTGATCTATCTGTTATGTTGGCCGTTTTTGATTATGGTCACCAGGATAAATCTGATAACCAATTGAATGAAAAAATTGGTTCAACCGTTACGAAACTGCTCCATAATTTTGGAATTGTCAGAAACTACGGCCCTCATGGGTTGCAGCTAGCCTATGTGGGTGCTGGAAGAATAGATTTATTTGTCCAGGAGGATATTGATACCTATAACTGGATCGCGGGGTTACTGATCGCCAAAGAAGCTGGTGCAGAATTATTGACCACTACCGGAGAACCATGGAAATGGGGAAGTGAAAACCTATTAGTGGCTTCTAAAAGAACAACAGAGAAATACCTCGAAATTAAATCTACGATATAAATGAAAATAGCAATTATAGGTGCTGGAGCTGGAATTGGATTACTAGCCGCTAATAAAGCACTAAAAAGAGGGCACACCGTTACCGCATTATCAAGAAACACCGATAATATTCCCGACCATCCGAATCTAATTAAAATTAATGGTAGTGCAACGTCTGCTTCTGATTTAAGAAGTGCCATCACAGATGCCGATACCGTTATGATTACAGTGGGGACCAAGAATAAAAAGGCGACCACACTTTTTTCTGATATTGCGAAAACTTTGATTGAAGTATCCAAAGATCTTAATTTCACTTCGCCAGTTCTAGTGATTACGGGTTTTGGAGCGGGAAAAAGTAAAGCATTCTTGGATTTTTTTATGCGAATGGTCATTAGATTATTTCTTAAAGATCAATATGAAGATAAGACCAAAATGGAGGAATTAATTATTCGAAGTTCATTAAAGTGGGAAATTGTGAGACCTGGTATACTGACTAATGATGAAAATTCATCAACCTTCAGGATTTTAAAAGATCTTTCAAAAGGAATGAAAGTGGGTAAGATTTCAAGGGCTAATGTTGCTGAATATTTGGTTGATGAAGCAGAAGAGCCAAGAATGATTAATCAATATGTTACACTGACAAACTAAGAGTAATGGTACTACACCTGTATAATTGCTTACTATTATTCAGGTATTATAATGATGATTTATTTTATATACTACAATTAGAAATTATTATTCATTATGCACATATGTAAGTCTTAAACAAATTGGACTGCATGTTTGTGATGTTGTCGTAATAATTTTTATGAATATTGGTTTAAAATTTTCGTAAATTTAGTAGTATAAAAACTACGCCATGAAAAACCCTATTTTGCACGCATTACGATGCTGTGCGCTCCTTAGTTTTCTTTTCGGTTTTTTTTCCCATGCTCAAAATCCGAGGTCGTCAGCTTCAAAACAGCATTCGGGGAATGGACCGAGCAGCACCAAACTGGTCGATATCTATGTGGCAGGCTCCTGTTACAACGAAGCTACTATGCGCCATACTGCTGTATACTGGAAAAATGGCCAGCCAGTAACGCTGACTGATGGGCAAATTGACGCAGAAGCGGTTTCAATCGCTATTTCGGGGAATGATATATATGTAGCGGGCAATATTGGCGGACAGGCTGTATATTGGAAAAACGGGCAGGAGATAAGGTAGGAGGTAAGGTTAAGAAAAGATGAAAAAGATTTCAATACCGCTTATTCTATTATGGTTAAAAATGGCGACGTATATGTGGCTGGGTATTACAGAGACTATCGTAGGACACCCTATGATTTAGCGATGTATTGGAAAAACGGGCAGCCAGTGGAACTGCCCATCAGTGATCCGGATTATAGCTTTGCAACTTTTATAGCTGCAGTAGATGATGATATATATCATTATCGGGAGTAATTCAGGCCATAAGGTGTTGTATTGGAAGAACGGCCAAATACAAGAGACAATCAGTGAATTAAAAGAGGTATCTGCCATTGCACAACTGCAGGGCAATACCTATGCTGTAGGTAATATGCAGAGCGGGCAACCTGCATACTGGAAAAACGGGCGTACAGAAAGTCTATCCGCTATACGTGGCCTGGCTACCTGCGTTGCTGTGTCAGGCAATAATGTATATGTAGCTGGTGTTGACGACAGTAATGGAAACGGCTATGTGAACAGTGGAGCCATCTATGCAGATGAAACCGATGTGGGTAAATGTTGGAAAAATGGACAATTATTGGCGAATCTCAAAGATGGAGAATATACGATCTATAAACCGCTTTCCATGGCCGTGTCGGGTAATGACGTGTATATTGTGGGAAATGCTGGTAATGGCCGTGATATAGCGCCTCCTAAATTAATGAAGAATGGTCAAATCATAAAATTACCTAAGATTGAAGGGAGTTCATGGTCTGAAACAAATTTCGTCATATCTAGCGAGGCAGGTGAAAATAGGATTTTAAAGCAAAATAAAGTTAGTTCCGAAAATAGAAATTTTAAAATTTCGGATGGTCAAGAATTACAAAAAATAGCTAAAAACCAAGGTTCGGAATTAACATATCAAACCGAACTGCAAGAGGTGCCAAATAACAAAAATTCATCAATTGTTGGGAAAAATAATTATAGCGAACTTATTATAGGTAAGTGGACCAGGATACATTTAATGAATACAAGTGGTGTTGACGGTCCTGTCTCAGCTCCTGAATACTATGATGAGTATAAGGCAAATGGACAATTGCTTCATGCATTTGGGCAGCAAAATGACGAATTATCTGATTATCATTGGAGTGTAAATGGGAATATGATTAATCTGAAATCCGTTTATGGCTCTTCTCAAAAAGAGATCATGTTTTTGGATGAAAATAAACT
>JBCNMJ010000167.1:0-6194 GCA_039594975.1 Chryseobacterium sp.
CTATATTAAAAAACTTTTGCATCTTAACTATCTTGATAAAGTCGGAACATTCTGAGGATTTCCGTTTTTCTTCAATTTATCTTTTATGTATTGATCTGCTTTCGGATCTTTTTTCAATAAAATTGCCTGAGCATCTTCAGTTATTCCCTGCATCTTTTGCTTTACTACATAATACTTAAAGCTTTCTACAAAATCTTCTGATTTCACATGATGTGATTTCAGAACATATCTTGTGCCTGCTTCCAGGTTGGTATTCGGGTACATATAAGTTGCCTGGTCATTAATCGCCAGATCTGCAATAATCTCTGCCATCTGATCTTTGGGAATCAGATTCTTAGGTTTATCAATATAATCCTGACATGAAAACAGGCACATCAAAATAAAAACGAAGACTGCTTTTTTCATAATCTGCCGATAATTGATTTCCATTTTAAGTTTAAAACACCAAAAACCGCTTCATGAATAATTCCTCCATTCATTTTACTTTCGCCTAAAATTCTGTTGGTAAAAATAATAGGTACTTCAACAATTTTGAATCCTTTTTTGAAAGTTCTGAATTTCATTTCAATCTGAAACCCATATCCTTTCAGTCTTACATTATCCAGACCTATTTCTTCCAATACTTTTCTTGAAAAACAAACAAAACCTGCTGTTGTATCATGAATAGGAAGTCCCAGAACAAATCTTACATACTTTGATGCAAAATATGAAAGCAAGACTCTTCCCATTGGCCAATTGACCACATTTACTCCTTTAGAATATCGGGAACCGATGGCCATATCCGCATTTAAACAAGCTTCAAAAAGTTTTGGTAAATCGTTTGGATTGTGGGAGAAATCAGCATCCATTTCGAAAATATAGTCATAATTATTCTCAATTGCCCATTTAAACCCATGAATATATGCTTTTCCCAAACCGTCTTTCACCTTTCTTACCGAAAGATGCAAATAGTGTGGAAATTCCTTTTGTAAATCCTTTACAATCTCTGCAGTTCCATCTGGAGACGAATCATCCACAACCAAAATATGAAAGTCATCTTCCAATGCAAAAACCGCGGAAATAATATCTTGAATATTTTCCTTTTCGTTATAAGTTGGAATTATGACCAGTTTTTTCATTTCAGTTTGCAAAGATAGTTTATTTAACCTTTTTATTTTATACAAAATAATCTATAATTTTGCAAAAAATATTCCGTTGTTATTATCACAAAATTTCATAAACCATGTAAGAATACCTGAGAACAACGATTGGGTAATTTTTATATTGCTGGGCTGCATCTTTTTATTTATTTTTATGATGAATATCATAGAAAGGGACGCTAATTTAAAAGACTTTCTGCTTCAGAAATATTTTGATGCCAGTAACAATTTACCCAGTTGGGTCATTACTTCATGCGTAACCGCACTCACTTTGTCGGTTTTAGCATCCCAGTACATTCCTGTTGTTCCTAAATTTGTTGCTGATCTCCGGATTTTAGGATATCAGCTCAATAAATTCGGATTTACTTTTATTGCCATCATACTTTTTTATGCTATTAAATCTGTTTTAGGCTTTTTATTTTACCAAAGTATAGGTGATGGAAAAAAATGGTCAATTTTTTATTTTACCGCCACAAAATTCTACTTTGTTTTATCATTTTTATTAATAATTCTCTGTGTTACCCACTATTATTTCCCGATAGACAGAAATAAATCTTTTTTGTATTATTTATACTTCTTTTGTTTTGTCTTTATTTTCAAGGTTTTTTTCTATTTATTTCACAGAAACAACGTTTTGCCGGAAAAATGGTATTATAAATTTTTGTATATTTGCACCCTCCAAATCGCACCAATATTATTGCTTTGGAAGGTATTATTTTTATAAACAGTCAATGATGAGAATAAAGTCTATATTGGTTTCACAACCTGCGCCTAGTGAATCTTCTCCATACTTGGATATAGCGAAGAAGGAAAAAATAAAAATAGATTTCCGACCTTTCATCCACGTCGAAGGAGTTGACAACAAAGAATTAAGAACACAAAAGATAGATCTAACGCAATATACCGGTATTATCTTTACCAGTAAAAATGCGATAGACCATTACTTCAGACTTGCCGAGGAACTTCGTTTTTCGGTCCCGGATACGATGAGATATATTTGTCAATCTGAAGCGATTGCCAATTATCTTCAAAAGCATATTGTCTATAGAAAAAGAAAGATCAGTTTCGGAGAGAAGAATTTCTCGGACCTTGCTCCTCTTTTCAAAAAATTCCCGACAGAGAAATACCTTTTGCCATCTTCAGATGTACTAAGTCCGGATATTGTAAAAACACTGGATGCGGCGAATATTGACTGGACAAGAGCCATCATGTACAGAACGGTTTGCAGTGATCTTACAGATATCAATATTAAAGATTACGAAATGTTGATTTTCTTCAGCCCGCAAGGGATTAAATCTTTACAGCAGAATTTCCCGGATTTCAAACAGGATGAAACAAAAATCGGGGTATTCGGAAATACAACTTTAGCTGCTGCAGAAGAGGCAGGATTGAGAGTAGATCTAATGGCTCCTACAAAAGAAACTCCATCCATGACTATGGCATTGGAAAAATATATTAAAACACTTCACAAATAGTTTTTAATATCAAAAATAAATCAGCCGTCTTTTCATACAAGGAAAGATGGTTTTTTTTTAATTACATTTGAACAAGAATTAATATTGAATGGAAGCTCCACAGGCAAAAAAAATAGAAAAAATATTAGAAATACACGGCGACAAAAGAATAGATAACTATTTCTGGCTTAATGAAAGAGAAAATCCCGAGGTTATACAATATCTGGAAGAAGAAAATGCTTACGCAGATTTCATCATGAAAGATACGGAAAAACTGCAGGAGGATCTTTTTGAAGAGATGAAAGCCCGCTACAAAAAAGACGACGAATCCCTACCTTATTTCTTCAATGAGTACTGGTATATCGTTCGTTATGAAGAAGGAAAAGAATATCCCATTTTTTGTAGAAAATATAAAAGTTTAGAGAACGAAGAAGAAATCCTTCTTGACGTTAATATTTTAGCAGAAGGTGAAAGCTATTTCGAAGTAGGAAGCGTTGCGGTTTCCCCCAATAATAAACTTGCGTCTTTTTCCACGGATAATGTAAGCAGGAGAATCTACTCTATCAACTTTAAAGATTTACAAACAGGAGAAATTCTTGCTGATAAAATTCCAAATACAACAGGAAAAGCCGTTTGGGCAAATGATAACGAGCACATTTTTTACATCAGAAAAGACGACAGCTTACGTGCGTTTCAGGTATACAGACACAAGCTGGGAACCGATACCTCAAAAGATGTTTTAATTTTCCACGAAAAAGATGACACATTTGATGTGAATGTTTTCAAAACAAAATCTTTAGAGTACATTTTCATCGCAAGTTCGAGTACGATTTCCGACGAACACAGATTTATTCCTTCTGACAATGTTTTTGCAGACTGGACTATTATTCAGCCCCGAATTGATGATTTAGAATATTCTGTGGAGCATTACGAAGATGAGTTTTATATCATCACCAATGCAGACGATGCTACCAATTTCAAAATTGTAAAAACAAAAATTGACAATTGCGGAATGGAAAACTGGGTAGATGTTATTCCTCATCGCGAAAAAATTTTGCTGGAAGGTTTTGAAATCTTTAAAAACTATCTGGTTCTTGAAGAAAGAGAAGAAGGTCTACTGCAAATAAAGATTATTGATGAAAAAACTCAGGAGTCTCATTATTTACCTTTCTCTGATCCTACTTATACTGCCTATATAGGAATCAATTTAGAATTTGATACAGAAGTTTTACGTTACGGCTATACTTCACTCACACAACCGGGTTCCACGTACGAGTATAATATGAAAGAGAAGACCACCAAACTCCTGAAACAACAGGAAGTTTTAGGCGGAAAATTCTTCGCCGAAAATTACATTTCTGAAAGAATCTGGGCAGAGTCAAGAGATGGAGAAGCAAAAGTTCCGATTTCTTTGGTTTATCATAAAGACACGAAAAAATCAGCAGACACTCCCCTGCTTTTATACGGTTATGGAAGTTACGGTCACACCGTTGATGCAAGTTTTTCGAATGTAAGATTATCTCTTCTGGACAGAGGGTTTATTTATGCAATTGCTCACATCAGAGGTGGTGAATACTTAGGAAGAGAGTGGTACGAAGACGGAAAAATGCTTTTTAAGAAAAATACATTCTTCGACTTTATTGATGCAGGGAAATTTTTGATCAAAGAAAACTATACCTCATCAAAGCATTTATATGCAATGGGAGGAAGTGCAGGAGGCTTGCTTGTTGGAGCAGTTGTAAATTATGAACCTAGCCTATTCAACGGAATTGTAGCACAGGTTCCTTTCGTAGATGTTGTTTCGACCATGTTGGATGAAACTATTCCTTTGACGACCGGAGAATACGACGAGTGGGGAAATCCTAATGATGAAGAATATTATCATTACATGAAGTCTTACTCTCCTTACGATAATGTGGAAGCGAAAGATTATCCCAATATGCTCATCACAACCGGCCTGCATGATTCTCAGGTTCAATACTGGGAACCCGCAAAATGGACGGCAAAATTGAGAGAATTGAAAACGGATCATAACATTTTGATTTTCAAAACAGACATGAGCGCAGGACATGGAGGTGCAAGCGGAAGATTTGAATCCTTAAAAGAAGACGCGTTAGAATATGCTTTTTTATTAAAACTAGAAAACAAAAATGATTAACGAAGCAGAATATTGGCAAAAGGTAGAACAATTTTTCATTGAAAATTTTGACACTGAAAAAAATGCTCCGATTGAAACCTATTTGTTTTTAATCGGGCTCCAGGAATTGGGAAGCGGCCAGCAAAAATACACTAAAGACGATAAAGTAAATTTAATCCATATTGCAGTTTGCAGATTATTGGAACCTTTTGGATATTATAAATTTTCACATTATGACGATGACGGATATCCGCACTTTGAAAAGCTGGAAGAGCTTCCGGAACTGAAACCAAATGAACAGCAGATCCTGATGAAAAAAGCAATCATCCAATATTTCCAGGATGAAGAATTGATATAAATAAAGCTTGGGTTATTCCAAGCTTTTTCATTTCAAATTGTTTCACTCCTGACTTTCAAATTAGCCGAGAATTTCTTCTAACTGATTAAGACCTGTTTTAAAACCTTCTTCAAAACCCATTTCTAACAGTTGCTTTAAAGCCTCCTGCGAAGCAAAGTGGATATTAATGGTAACTTTCGTACCCTCCTCTACTCCCGTAAAACCAAACAGCCATTTTGCTTCGGGAAAATCAGGATTTACATTTCCGTTTTCATCGCAAAACGTATCCGTTCCGTCGAAGCTTCTATGTTCCGTAATTTCACCATATTTTACCTTTGCATAATGCCTTTCTCCTTCCGGACCTACCATTGAGTACAGCCACGTTCCTCCTTCTCTAAAGTCCTGATTTTTGGTTTCACATTTCCAAGGCTTTGGAGCCCACCATTGATCCAAGAGTTCGGATTTGGTAAAATAATCCCACACTTTTGACACCTCTGTGTTGTAAATTTTCATGACATAAACAGAGTTTGAATCAAAATCTTCGTTAAAAGTGATCATAGATTTCATATTAATATTTTGGTTTAAACAAAGCTAGTTTTTTTATGATTAACCGGAAACCAATTCTATAAAAATGATTAAATATTTATAAATAAATGTTAAAAAAGACTCTTTTAAGAAAAATTATACAATTTTTTGGCTCGTATTTTGTTTATCAAATCTTAAAATGATTAATTTTAACATTCACAATTATAAAAAACTATTAAAATTAAATAATGAATAACAAATTCATCCCAATAATTTCAGTGTTTATGACGATTTCACTGATCGTTTTTGTCACACTCCAATTTTATTGGCTGAAAGGTTATTATGGAGCCTTAGAACAAGAATTTACGAACAAAGTTTATTCTGCTCTGGAAAGTACCTCAAAAACTATTGGCGAAATTGAAGTTGAAAAATATCTGAATGAAGATTTTAAAAATTTCAGAAAAAATATTTTAGCCAACAGTGATCAACCTTCTTTAACAACAATACAGCAAGTAGAAGATTCCGGCACACAACGACAGATTATCTACTCTAAAAATATTATTGAAAAAACGCAATTGCCCATTTCTCCCAAAGGCGACTCC
>JBCNMJ010000168.1:0-6152 GCA_039594975.1 Chryseobacterium sp.
CTTTAATCAATATCTTTGAATCCTATTTTGTTCTTTAACATACTTCATCAAACGGAAAAGGTTTTACTTAAGGTAAATTAATAGGGAATCGTGTGAAAATCACGAGCTGTCGCGCAACTGTAAGTAACACATCAAAAGTTTTTGTCCACGTGTATCCACTGTGTAAATGGGAAGGATGACAATAACCGTTACAAGTCAGGAGACCTGCCTGTTCCGAATTGACAATGCTCTCGCGGTTTGGAGTTTTTGGTTAGACAGATGATATTTTGGAAACGTATGTTTTATACGCTCGCTTCTTACAATCAATAAAATTGATTTCTCTTTGATTATAAAAAGATTTAATTAAAGCTTTGCGTTAAAAGAAAAAATTCATCCTCCCTGTATCTCCTGTTTTAACAAAACTTCTTTCTATAAAGCATTACGAAGCATCCTAAGAACTTTTAAAATCATTGTCTAATTTAAAAGTTGTAAGAAAATGCAAACACACATCCTTGGCTATCCGCGTATTGGTAGCAACAGAGAACTCAAAAAAGCCTGTGAGCAATATTGGGCAGGTAAAATCAATTTAAACGGCCTTCTAGAGGTTGGAAAAACCATTACTCAAAACAATTGGAAACTACAGCAGGAAGCCGGAATTGATCTTATTCCCTGTAATGATTTTTCATATTACGATCAGGTTCTGGATATGACCTTAACGGTTGGAGCCATTCCTGAACGTTATCAGGAAATTGCCTTAAAAAAGCCTGAACTGGATGTTTATTTTGCAATGGCAAGAGGTTTCCAGAAAGACGGTTTAGATATTACCGCAATGGAAATGACGAAATGGTTTGATACCAATTACCATTATATCGTCCCTGAGTTTCAGAAAAACCAGGAATTTAAATTATTCTCCAATAAAATCATTAAAGAATTCATCAGTGCTAAACAGGCCGGAATCAATGCAAAACCAGTAATTATAGGTTTGCTGACGTATTTGTTGTTAGGAAAAGAGAAAGAAGAAGGTTTTGATAAATTGGATTTAGCTCAAAACCTACTTCCTGTTTATATTCAGATCTTAACGGAGCTGGAGAATCATGGTGCGGAATACATTCAGTTTGATGAGCCATTTTTAGCATTAGATTTAACTGAAAAAGCAAAAGAAATCTATCAATTTGTTTATGCTGAAATCAGAAAACAGTTCCCTAAGCTTACATTTATTCTCACAACTTACTTTGAAGGTTTAAAAGACAATCTTTCACTCGCTACTTCCCTACCTGTCGATGTTTTACACATTGACCTGGTTCGTTGTCCTGAGCAATTGGGTGAAGTTTTAGACAACCTTCCTAATACTTTAAGCCTTTCTTTGGGTGTTGTAGACGGAAGAAACATCTGGAAAAACGATTTTCAGCATTCGCTCCAGTTCATTAAAAAAGCTGTTCAAAAAATTGGTTCAGAAAGGATTTACCTTGCTCCATCATGTTCGTTATTGCACTCTCCTTTCGACTTGGATTTTGAGAAAAATGAAGAAACTTTATCTCCCGAAATCAAACAATGGATGGCTTTTGCGAAACAGAAAGTTTATGAGGTTGTTAATCTAAAGAAACTAGCTTCAGAAAACCCGGATTATAATACATTACAGGTTTTAGCAGAAAATAAAAAAGCGATTGAAAACCGTAAAACATCGACATTAATCCATAATCAGAATGTGAAAACCCGTGTCAAGGTAACAACGAAAGAGGATGCACAGAGAAATTCACCATTTGCTATAAGAAAAGAAACTCAACAAGACGTATTACAGCTTCCTTTGTTCCCAACAACCACTATCGGTTCTTTTCCTCAAACAAAAGAGGTGAGAAACTGGCGTGCGAAATTCAAGAAAGGGGAATTGAATGCCGAACAATATGATACTTTGCTAAAACAGGAAACCGAAAGAACAATCCGTTGGCAGGAAGAAATCGGAATCGATGTACTCGTTCACGGGGAATTTGAGCGAAACGATATGGTGGAATATTTCGGGGAACAGCTGGCCGGATTTGCCTTTACTCAAAACGGATGGGTTCAAAGCTACGGAAGCCGCTGTGTGAAACCTCCTGTTATTTTCGGGGATGTTTACAGGCCAAATCCAATGACGGTGTATTGGTCGGAATATGCTCAATCTTTGACCAAAAAATGGGTAAAAGGAATGTTGACGGGACCTGTAACGATTCTTCAATGGTCTTTTGTACGTGACGATCAGCCTCGTTCACTAACCTGTAAACAAATCGCCTTAGCGATTCGTGATGAAGTCAATGACCTGGAAAAAGCAGGAATCAGAATTATCCAGATTGATGAACCGGCAATTCGTGAAGGTCTTCCATTAAGAAAATCCGACTGGCAGAATTATCTTCAATGGGCAGTTGAAGCTTTTAGAATTTCGGCAAGCGGTGTAGAAGATGCTACCCAAATTCATACGCATATGTGTTATTCTGAATTTAATGATATCATTCAAAATATCGCCAATATGGATGCCGATGTAATTACAATTGAATGCTCCAGAAGCCAGATGGAATTATTAAATGCTTTTGCAGATTTCAAATACCCGAACGAGATCGGACCGGGAGTTTATGATATTCACTCACCAAGAGTTCCGTCTAAAGAAGAAATGGTAAAATTGCTGAAAAAAGCACAAGCTGTTATTCCAGCACAACAACTTTGGGTGAACCCCGATTGTGGCTTGAAAACCCGTCATTGGGATGAAACGGAAAAGGCGTTGATTGCGATGGTGGAGGCTTCGAGGGAAGCAAGTGAAGCATTTTTAAAAGAAAAAACTTTATAAATCTATTATTTGATTTTAAAGCAGGAGTTTAGCTTCTGCTTTAAATTAATATTTTCCTCAATACATCTAATCTTTTCATGCTAAATAAATTAATAATCAAAAACTTACAGTTTTCTTAATTAATTTCCTTAATTTTGCACCCCGAAAATAAGGGATAGAAAATATGAAAAAAATTGGCGAGCACAGAAAACTTTTGGGAGTTGATCAGAATGTAACTTTAAAAGAGCTGAAAACCATTTACAGAAATGCGATGAAAGATACGCATCCTGATAAATTCATCAATGATGAAGCCGGGCAACTGGAAGCGGAAGAAAAAAGTAAATCTGTTATTGAAGCTTACCATTTTTTAGTAAGTATCAATCCGGAAACGCAGGAGAAATATAAAGAGGAATACACGGAAACGATTACCAAATCCAATATTCAGGATTTTTATCTGGAAAAATCGATCCTTACCGTCCTTCACCTGAATGGAGTTTCCTACGAATATATGGGCGTTCCGAAAAACACCTATATTAAGATGATCAATTCAGATTCACCAAGCCGTTTTGCAAGAAGACATATTTATGGAAATTTTGTTTTCAGAAAAGCTGGTGAAGTAATGCAGGATTAATTCCGGAACAATCAACAGTATAAAATAAATGAACCGTACCTCAATGAGATACGGTTTTTATTTATTGTTTTCTGAACTTCTAAATTCCGTTCAGGTAGGTTTTTATGGTTTCCAACACTCCAAACCGGTCATTGGAACAGGCTTCAAACCTGGCTACTTCTTTTACCGAAGGATGGGCATTTTCCATAGCGTAGGAATAATGGGCATTTTTAAGCATTTCAATATCGTTCAGATAATCACCGAAAGCCATCGTCTGCTCCGGAAGGATATTTAAAGATTTCTGCAGCTTTTCAATAGCGTTTCCTTTGTTGGTATGTTTATTCATAATATCCAGCCAGTTTTTCCCTGAAACTACGACGACTAAATCTTCATCTTCAAACTTTTTCAAAGCCGGGTATAGAAATTCTTCAGCACTTACCGGATGATAGACTGCAATTTTGAAAACCGAATCATCAACTTCTAAAGTGAGATCCTCTTTTTTCTGATTCTGGATATAATATTTGGAAAAATACTCTACGAATACCTCGTCAGAACTTTCATAATATGAGTTTTCTTTTGCACTTAAAACCGCTCTTGCTTCGGGAATTGCTCTTATGGTACGAATAATACCAGCAATGGATTCCTGGCTAAGCTTATCAGCAAAAATCTCTTCATTTTTGTACACTACATAGCCTCCGTTTTCAGCAATGAAACCTATTTCGCTTTGGATCTCTCCAAAATATTTGGTAATTCCCGACATTTGTCTCCCGCTCGCAGGAACGAAAAGAATATCGCGTTTTTTCAGTTCTTCATATACCTCTGGAAAATCAGGACTTACTTCGTATTTTGAATTCAGAAATGTCCCGTCCATATCGGTTACAATCAGCTTTATATCCTTCATAAAATTCTTTTTCTTCTTCTTTATTTCTCAAACCTTATACAAATATAGACTTTAAAATCTTAAAGATGGGTTCAGTCTTTATTATCATCAGGCTATTTAATTTTAATTTTTTTTAATATGAAATTCCTAATCAATCAGATAGTTAAATTCTTTTCTGTATTGCGAAGGACTTTTCCCGGTGTATTCTTTAAATGTTTTATTAAAGTAACTGAAATTATTAAAACCGGATTCAAAACAGACATCAGTAATACTTAAAGGCTGCTCTGCGAGGAGTTTTAATGAGTGGGTAATCCTGTATTCATTCACAAACTGGGTAAATGTTTTATTGGTAATTTTTTTAAAATACCTACAAAAAGAAGGTACTTTCATACTCGCAAGATCAGAAATCTGCTCCAGACTAATCTGTTCTTTAAAATGGTCTTTCACGAAATTGAAAATATGGTTAATTCTCTCATTGTCTTCCATCTGTGTCTGAAGGTAATATTTTCCGGCATTTAAAATTCTGTATTCATTGGTAGAGGCCAGTTCTTCCAGGATTTTTAGGAATTTCATCAGTTTATCCAGCGAAGAGGACTCATGCATTTCTACAATCTTCTGCCCTATTTCTTTTTTAATATTTTCCGAAAATACAATTCCTGCTTTCGCCTTTTCCAGCAAAACCATAATTTTCTGCATCTCGGGCAACGTCCAGATTTCTTCTCCTAAAAAATCAGGTTTAAACTGGATTACCATTTCATAATCATTATTGGTATTTTCATTGGTCATTCCGCAGTGCGGAAGATTGGTCCCCATTAAAACCAGATCACCGTCTGAAAAATAGGAAATATTACTCCCGATTTGCCTCTTTCCTGAACCACCGCACACGAAAATAAGCTCAATTTCAGGATGATAGTGCCAAATATGAGACTTAATGTTTTCGTTTTTCAGAAATTTCAAACTCGTAAAACTGCTTCCTATATTAGGTTTTACGGCTTCAAAGGCAGGATGGGAATGCTTCATAACACTCGGGATAAATTCATACACAAAATTAACAAATAATATTCAAATAATTAATTTAAAGGTTAAAATAGTATATAAATATGAAAATTGTATGGTAGAATGGCATTGACAGCTCATCTAAATTTGCAGTATTAACAAATGAAAAATAAATAGTATGAAAAAAGTATTTAGATCAGCTTTATTAATAGGTTTTTTATCTATTTCAGCAAGTATGATGAGTAAAGACAGGGACTTTTCACTTTCATTTGGAAAAACAGAAGCAGAAACTGTAAGATTTGAAGTATCCAATGCAAAAAATGTATCTGTAGTTATTTACAACGACACTTATGGTGAATTGTTTTCTGAAGATTTAGATTCGGATAAGAACGTTATCAAGTCTTACAATTTTAAAGACCTTGATGCAGGAATTTATTATTTACTGTTAGAATCTGACCGAAAAATAGAAAAATATAAAATTAAGGTAAGCGCAGATAAAAAGGTTATCATTGATAAAAAACCTGTTGCAGAAATTATCAAACCGGAATTTCAGGTAGAGGGAAATAAGGTAAAATTGGTTCTGTCTGATTTAAAAAATACAGCAAGAATTTCTGTAACTGATTTTTCCGGTAATGTATATTATAACTCTACAAAACCGGCAATTGATGGTAAACTGGAGATTACTTTCGATTTAAATCCAAAAACTGCGGATAACTATATCATCAGTGTGGAAGAAAACGGAAAAGTGTTTAATAAAACAATCAGTCTGAAGTGAAAAACTTCTGATAAATATTTTTATATAGTTTAATTTCAAAGTCAGATTTTCCCTGAAAATTTTATCGAAAATCTGGCTTTTTTCTTTTTCAGAATTCCGTTTTCTATTATTGTTATCC
>JBCNMJ010000169.1:0-6012 GCA_039594975.1 Chryseobacterium sp.
TTTTCATTTAACTATTCTTTACCTTTTACTGAAGTTTTTTCTATTTTATACATTTCAAAACTATCCTTTATGTCATAAAAAAAGCTTACCAAGAGAAGAAATTACTTACCCTTGATAAAGCTTTAACTTTATATAACCTTCTTTTACAATCCCTTTATATTTCACTCTAAAAATTACAGGTAATCTAATATTATAATCGATAAGATATTAATGCCTTGCCAATCATAATAAACTGATATTCCTGAATAAGTCGCTTCAGACAAACGTTGTCTCCAATTTTCTGAACCTAACTTTTCATTTTCCTCTTTATTATCAATGACTGCTGTTATTCTTCTCTAATTACATCTATAACATTATCCTTTTGAATTTTTCGAAGTGGTATTAGTACCGCTACATAACTAATCAACAGTGCAGTTATAAATGTGATAAAGATAGATTGATAAGGAATAATCCATTCAAAAGACACCATATTCGAAAGTGCTACATAAAGAATATATGAAAGCATACAGCCGAAAAAGATTCCTTGTATGCTTCCAAAGAAACCGTACAGAAGTCCTTCATATATAACCATCTTTTTTAAATCCTTTTGCGACATACCAATCGATTTTAAAGCAGCTAATTCTTTTCTTCTCATAATGACGCTGACTGTAATAGTATTTAAAATATTTACACAACCAATTAGTGTAATAACAGCTATAAATCCGTACCCTAATATTTTTATATAAAGTATATTGTCTGTATGGAAATTACTTTGAACAATATTATTTTTTACATCTATAGATGCATCTCCACCCAGTTTCTTTTGTATATCTAAAATTGTAGCATCAGCCTGAGATTGATTCTCTAAATCAATTTCAAAACCTGTTAATTTTTGTGGAGATGGTGTAATATATTCGGCTATTTGTTCACTAGTAATAAAAGTTATGGTATCCATCACTCTACTCATATTAAAAATATCCAATTCTACAATTGCAGCTATTTTTAAAGTTTCTAGATTATCTTCATTGTAAGAGATTTCCTCTATAGGCTTTCTTTCCTGCCGACTTGTTATTTGGATTTCATCCCCTACCTGAAAAGTACTTAGAGAACCTATATATTTTTTACTTGTATTCATATCATTTGATGCAGCTTGTTTTACTAAAATAACCTCTTTTTCACGATTTAATTTTGAAATATCAATTCTTCCACTAGTTACATTTTCAGCTAGTTTCTTTAAACTATTCTCATCGTATGCTTTTATTTGTGTTTCCATAATTTCTACGGTTTGATTATTGTATTTTACTTTATGATACAGCGATTCATTTCCTTGTAATTCTTTAATTTGTTTATTTTTTGGTACTTTCGTGTAAAAATCATTTGCCTGATATTGCTTGTACAGATTCTCTACGTTATTAACTTTATAAATATTTTGACTCAAACGATCTATGCTAGGCTTGTCTAAATTTGAATTAACCGTAACTGATATGTCCGATTTTAGAGCTTGAATTTCCGGTTGTTTACGCTGAATGACAGTATCTATAAGAAACGTAAACGTGATATACAGTACACTACTTATGATGATAGATAAGATTGTAACTGTATATCTATTGGGATTCCTTTGGATATTTTTTAATGCCATACTTAACGGAAAAGATAGTGGTTTCTTTAGTTTTGTTCTCTTTTTTTTCTTTATTTTTTCTTTTTTTATAGCTAATCGGCTACTTACGGCCAATAACGGTGAAATTCTACCTGCAAAAAAAGCAGGAAAATAGCTTGAAATATAAACTGTTATCAATGTAATTAAAGAACTTACACATATAATTAACCAATCTAATTTAATTGTATATCCCATAGAGTTTTGAAGTACGTTTATAAGTACTTGATTAAGTAAAAAGACTACTAATATACTGCACAAAATCCCAAAAAAGATAGCAATAATAGAAAGAAATGTTGCTTCTCTTATCACAATTTTTCTGATTTGTTTTTTTGTAGCTCCTATACTCCTCAATAGCCCAAACTGTTTCATTCGCTCTACTATACTAATTTGAAATGCATTATAAATAATAACAATTGTAGAAATCACAACAATCCCAATACTAATAGCGGCTGCCACCATTATCTCCACACTAGGCTTTAAGGCTCTCTTTAATTCGTTATTCACTCTTATATTTTCTTTATTCGTCAATAATTTAAATTGATTTTCAACTTCATCAAAGTTTGCGTACTTATGCAATTCAATTAATACGCTACCTTCTCCAACTTTAAACTTATTTTTATATGTTAATAATTGACCGGTTTTATTATCCTGAGTACTACTAGACTTATTTAGCAAACCAACAAGTTTATATTTTTTTTCATGAATAGTAAACATACCGTCTAATTTAAGATTGGGCCCGAAGTAAGGCAGCATCCATTTTTCCAAAACAGCCTCGTTTTCATTTGAAGGTAGTTTACCTTCTAAAGGAATACTAGACTTTAACAGCTTCAATGCTTGATGATCTGCATACATATAAGAGACCGCAATCTCATCAATATGGAGCACCTCTCCTGGAGTTATGATGCCATAAGAAGATATATTCGGATTACTTTTTATCATATTGAAAAGCTTTTGATTATAATTTTCAACTGAAATATTTGCAGAACCCATAGAACCTTTTTTAGCATTTTCAATTCCCGAAGTGTATCCACTATTAAAAAAAAGTCCAATCGTTGTTATTAGCGCAAATGCTAGAATAATACCTGTTAATGTTAGCAGAGTACGTTTTATATTACTTCTGAGATATTTTTGACTTAACTGTTTGTAACTATGAATCAATACTCCTCCCCTCCACATTTCTCTTGATTTTGCACTAATTGTTTATCTGAAATAATCATGCCATCTGTAATGGTTATAATTCGATCAGAATTTGATGCGATAGCAGGGTCATGGGTAATTAAAATCACCGTCTGATTATATTTTTTAGCCGTTACTTTTAATAAATTCAGAACTTCTTTTGTATTTTTTGTATCTAGATTTCCGGTTGGTTCATCCGCTAAGATAATATCGGGTTTATTTATAAGAGATCTACCAATAGATACCCTTTGTTGTTGACCACCCGATAATTCAGAAGGCAAATGATCTCGTCTTTCATTTAACCCTAGAGTTCTTATAATTTCATTCAGGTAATGATCATCTACCTGTTCTTCGTCCAATAGAGCTGGCAAAGCAATATTTTCTTGTACATTCAAGACAGGAATTAAATTGAAAAACTGAAATATAAATCCAACTTTTCTTCGGCGAAAAATAGACAGTTCATTATCTTTATAATTGTAGATATTTTCATCACCTATAAACACATTTCCCGAACTCGGACGATCCAGACCTCCTAAAATATGCAATAAGGTACTTTTACCAGAACCTGATGCTCCAACTATGGTTACGAATTCTCCTCTATGAATGGAAAGATTAATTCCTTTTAACGCCTGTACTTGCGTTTCTCCCTCTCCATATGTTTTTACTACATTTTCTAATCTAACAACCTCCATACAACTCATCCTTTTCACAGATTAATTTTGAATCTCTACAAAATAGATTTTATCCTTATCGTGTTCACCATTCTCGTCTTTCACTGCATACACTTTTGAAACGTATTCGACCACCTTTTTTACCTTGTTTTTATTTTTATAATCAAAATTTTCTTTTGCAAACTGAATTAACGAAAGGCTTACTTCTTTTTCTTTTAATTGTTTATATGTTTCCTCATTAACAATTACTATCGGTGATGAAAAATAGCCAATCCAATTATTTTGTTCAATATGTTGAACAGGTATCATTTGTCCATTTAAATTTAAATTTCCATCCTTAACTTCCTCATCTTCCGCATTTTTTCTATAAAATATGTTTTTTTCGCTTGCTAATTCTTTTATTTCTTTTACCGAGGCTGAAGTCATTGAACTATCTTCTTTAGATAAGGGTGTTCTTATAATTCCTTTTTTTAAGAATTTTTCAGCTGTAGATTTTGTAATAACCGCATATTGTTTCTTTGTAACAGATGGTTTATTAAGTTCCTTGTCTATCTCTTCTTCAGTCATATTTCCTCCTTTTTCTTTCCATTCTTTCTTAATTTCTTCTTTCTGTTCGGTAGTGAATTCTTGTTTTATTATTTCTGTAACCAATTTATAACTATAATCTGCTGTTCGTACGTTTTGATCTTTATACAGATTTTTGACAGCTGATGTATTTTCTTTCGTTCCAGATACCATGATACCGTTTACTGGTTGTGAGGGACCATTTATATACCGATTTACAGCAAACCCTATACCTATAAAAATTGCTGTTACTACTAGAAATCCTATTATCTTTTTCATTTTCTTCCTCCTCGTATACTATATTTAATCTGGGATTCGAACAGTAAGTTTTTTCTTTATATCAACAGTGGCTAAAATGCTACAAGTCTTAATAAAGAATGATTACCTTCAGTATAGACGTCTTTAATCGTTAATTGAATAACTCTTGTCTTACTATGTATACTTTAATCTTACAGTTTAGTAAGATTACTAAATCTAACTTTTTATATAATCGTAACTCTGATCAAGATATACTTTAAAATTAAATAGTTTTTATACACTTATTTAAGTACACACATACTTTTCAAATTCTCAAAAATCAGCTCCCATTCGGCTCTTATTCTCCATGATTTGTTTTTTAAAATTCATTTAACATTTTTGTATAAGATAACTTAAACAAAACATTAATGATTTTATAAAAACGTACAAATTCAGCAAGACACTATTACAAGGTTTTTCAAAATATAAGCAAGTACATGTATGAATTACGTAAATATTCTACTTTAAGTAATTGTTGTATCTCATTATGTACTGAAAAGCTTCAAGCCGATTTGAGTATTATGCTTATACTCAGAAAAGCCTCTAAAAGCCCATTTCCATACTAAGCTATTTAAAATTAGCCAATCAACGTGTAAAATAACTTTCATAATCTAAAATACTGCCATAATCAAAGACAAATGAGGAGAGATACTGTGGATAAAGTATTATTCGTTGAAGACGATAACGATCTAGGAATGGCTATTGAATTTACTCTAAAAGGAGAAGGACTTGAGGTTATAAGAGTTTCTACTGTACAAGATGCAAAAGACCAATACGAAAATAATAAATTTGACTTAGCTATATTGGATGTTGGACTTCCGGATGGAAATGGGTATGATTTATGTACCTATCTTAAAAGAAAAGGTGATATACCTATTATTTTTCTCACAGCACTGGATGAGGAGGCAAATGTAGTAATGGGCCTTGATATTGGTGGAGATGATTATATAACAAAACCCTTCAGGGTAAAAGAGCTATTATCTAGAGTAAAAGTACAATTAAGAAAAAAAATTAAAACAGCTTCTAATACTATATTGAGGTCTCAAAATATACATCTTGAAGTTGAAGCTGCCAGAGCCTTTAAGCATGAGAAAAGTATAAATTTAACACATTTAGAATACAAACTCTTATTAACGTTAATGCTAAACCCTCATAAAGTGTTACAAAGAAATGAGATATTGAAAAAAATAGCAGATGAAGGTGAAGTGTTTTTCGATGAAAATACTCTTTCTGTTTATGTAAAAAGATTGAGAAGTAAAATTGAGGATACTCCACAAGATCCTAACTGTATAATCACACAAAGAGGTGTCGGATATTTCTGGAATAAAGACGTCAGTAAGGAGTAATTTAATGATAAATAGAGAAATAAAAATTAATATACTTACATTAGCATTAATCTCTTTTTTATTTATTATATATCAAGTTATCACAGTTCATATTCTATATGACCATTTAAAAAATGATTATATTACTATTTGGAGTGAAATTACTGGAAAACTAATTGAACAAAACCCAGAAAATGAATACGAAATAATACAAGCACTTACAAATGATACAGCCAATAAAAAAGATTATTCCAGTGATGGAGAAATGCTATTAAAACAATATGGTCTATCTGCTGAATTGGATTCAAGACTTTTTCCTTATTTAAATAAACATATATCCCAA
>JBCNMJ010000170.1:0-5977 GCA_039594975.1 Chryseobacterium sp.
ATTTGTTAAAAACAATAAATATGCCATGTAACTCATTTTAAGGTGATTTTTTAATATTTACTCAAACTTATGTGAAAATTAGATGTAATTTTTTGAATCTTTTTTTGTTGATTTTATAATTATATAAAAACAAGAATGATGGAAATGATAAGCCCCACAGTGGTAAACACCATTCCGCGTTTAAACGCTTTTGTCTTAGGATTAAACATCCAGAAACTCGAGATAACAAAGAAAAATAAAGCAAGTCCGAAGAAAGTATTTAGTGGGGAAAGTGTATCTTTAGATTGAGATTTATGAAGTTTTGTCATTTTATCCAGTATAAAAGGAAGCTCTTTTTTAGTATACTTTGCCTGACCAGTAGCCGCATCATAAGTTCCCTGCTTGAATTTTAAAACACTGCCTTCCGTTTTCTCCACTTCAAGGTTTCTCAGTTTTAATTCTTTCCCAAGTTCTTTTTCAGAAAGGTTTTTGGCAATGATTTTATCAATTTTCTTTTCTTTTTTTAGGAAATCAGTGTCTCTGTAAATTAATAGAACGCCACTTATTGCATAAACTGCCATAATTCCGGCAAGAAAGAACCCCAGATAACGGTGGGTAACTCGCATGAAACTTCTTGTGTCTTTAATCTTATCCATATCTTAATTATTTTTGTTTATAAAGTTCAAAGTGGAAACTGCAAAATGCAACTTCCACTTTTATCTGAAAAATTATTTAATCTTACAGTTTATATGTTAATGTGAAATAGAAATTTCTTGGTGTAATAGGGTTTACAGAATAGTTTTCGTGAACGTTGTAGTTTACAGTATCAAACAGATTTCCAACTTTTCCTTGAATTGAGAATTTCTTCCATTCATAGCCAGCCGATAATGAAACAGTAACATAAGAGTCTACTTCAAACATTCTGGTAACATTACTTCTGCTAGTTAATGTTGCTTTGGTATCATTCCAACCAGCAAATCTGTTCCCAACGTAGTAAATTCCAGCTCCCACTTTTAGACCTTGTAATTTATTGTTAAACTTATAAAATGCAGACAAATTTGCCGTTGTAGCAGGAGTTCTGACTAGTCTTTGATCTTCTACATAAGCATTCAGCGTATTTGGAGTGTCTTTGTAAACAGAATGATTGTATGAGAATCCTCCAATAATAGAAAGTTGCGGGGTAGGATTTCCAGTGATATCTACTTCAAAACCTTTGCTGTCTAGTTTACCAATATATTCTTTGATCGTACTGTCGCTATTTACTGAACCATCTGCTCTGAATTCTGCTGTTCCGTAATAATTATTGTATCTGATTTGATATAATGAAACATTGAATGAAACTGCATTATTCCATATGTTTTTCTTTGCCCCAATTTCGTATTGATCAATTGTTGTAGGTTTTAAAGCATTTAAATAAATATCTGTACCTGTATTGGCTGCGAATGAATTAGTATATGTTGCAAATACGGACAGATTATCATTGGGCATATAAACGATTCCAACTTTTGGAGATAAAGCCTGATCAGATGTAGAGGTATTAGGAACTAATGTTTTAGTGGTAATAGAATTAGGATCTACTGTGCTGCCTTTTACGGTTTTAAAATCTGTTTTTATAGTAGGCATATTTTCAATATACGACCATCGTAAACCAGCAATAACTTTGAACTGAGTGGTTAGGCTAATGAAGTCCTGAGCATAAAAACCAATTCTTCTTGTATTGATTCTTGATTTGCTCAGTGTTGCAGCGTTTGGTTGTATTCCGGAAGCCCAAGTTGATGAATCATCAAGATATATTGTTCCTGGTTGTCCATTGATTCCCGCAGCTCCATTTGTTCCAAAATAATAGCTTGTACCATAAGCTTTGTTGTTATCAGGGTTGTAATACGTATAAGAATCTGCTGCTCCATAATCAGCATCTCCACCGATTAATACTTTATGATTGATTTTTCCTGTGCTGAACTCTCCGTTTAAATTAACCTGTGCTGAAGTATAGTTCATTTCATTATAAGTTCTATTCAAAGGTCTGTTCCAAAACAGTCTGTTAGTTTTATCATAAGCCCACTGAACTCTTTCTGTAGAGAAGTAATCTTTAGTATAGTTTTGGTAGGTTGCAACAGCATTTAATGTCCATTTTTCATTAATCTGATGATTAAAAGTTGCTGTTGTTGATGCTTGCTGAACATTTTGATACTGCCAGTCTGTTCCTAAGAAAGAATTTCTATCAAGTAAATTATTCAATTTATAGCTACCATCAGTATTGGTTATGGTTCCAATTCCAAAATCAGGTGTGAAATCATTTTTCAAATAATCCGCCTCGATAATTAATTGAGATTTTGAACCCAGGTTAAATAAGAACGATGGATTAAAGTAATATTTATTCGACTTAACCACGTCTCTAAAGCTTTCGGCATACTCGTAAGCTCCGTTTACCCTAAATGCAACATTTTTAGACAGTGGCCCATAAATATCTACGGTTGGTTTGTATGAATTCCAACTTCCGGCATTCATTCCTACGCTTCCACCAAAGTTAAATCTTGGTTTTTTAGTAATCATATTAATAACACCACCGGCAGCAGTATTACCATACAACATAGCATTTGCTCCCTTTAATACTTCAACTCTTTCCAAACCGCTTACTTCAGGGAAGACACCGCTATTTACCCTACCTCCGTTTTTAAAAATATTATCATTTCCTAAAGAGAAGCCACGACCACCGAAACTGTCCTGAGAATTACCTCTTGAAGAAGTAATGTAAATTCCGTTTACATTTTGAAGTACATCACTAAGTTGTTTTGCCTGTTGCTGTTCGATGATTTCGTGAGTAACGATAGCAATTGGTTGAGGCGTTTCCATCACAGTCAGATTAGACTTTATTGATGACGATTTTGCCTTGTTGGGATTTCCGGTCTTATGAAGATTTACATCTTCAATGGTTTGGATTCTGATAGTGTCGGTTTCAGTGTTTTTCATTTGTGCACTTAAAGACACTGCAGTAAATAATAATCCTAAAGTTACCAGTTGCTTTTTCATTCTTATTTTTATTTAGAGTAGTTTTAAATAAGGTGCAAAGCTAAATATTTTTTTGTCTTTATTTAGATTTATTAAAAATAATATTGCTGATTTTTATCATAAAAAATGTTAATATTTTGTGTTTATGCCATCTTACTACTAGGTATTTATAAATATCTTTGTTAAAAATATAAGTATGCAATTGGTAAAAGTAGGGCTTTGTGCCTTTGGAATGAGCGGAAAAATTTTCCATGCTCCGTTTTTAAAAGAACATCCCGGCTTTTTTATGTCGGCAGTGGTGGAAAGAAGTAAAGAAGAGTCTAAAGTAAAGTATCCTGATGCTGTTATTTATCGATCTGTTGAAGAAATGTTAGCTAATGCAGATATCGAATTGGTTGTAGTTAATACACCGGTTCAAACTCATTTCGAATATGCAAAAATGGCCTTGAACGCAGGTAAAAATGTAATTGTAGAAAAACCTTTTACCGTAACGTTGGCTGAAGCGGAAGATTTGGTGAAGCTGGCGGATGAAAAAGGATTGTTCATTAGTGTGTATCAGAACAGAAGGTTTGACAGAGACTATTTACAGGTACAGAAGATTATTCAGGAAGATAGATTGGGAAATCTGAAAGAGGTTGAGATACGTTTTGACAGATTCAGAACTGAAGCAAGCGGAAAACAACATAAGGAAAACCCTGAACAAACGGGTTCTGGTTCTTTACATGATTTAGGATCGCATCTTATTGACCAGGCAACACAGTTTTTTGGCTATCCTGAGAAACTATTTGCAGATATTTTTTCAATGAAAGGAAAAGAATTCGCCAATGATTACTTTGAAGTCCTTCTTTATTATCCGAACGAGCTTAGAGTAAGGTTAAAGTCTTCGGTTTTCAGTAAAGAAGCTCATTATGCTTATATTCTTCATGGAGGCAAAGGAAGCTTTTTACAGGAAAGAAGTGACGATCAGGAAAATGAGCTGGTGGCAGGATCAATTCCGGAATACGGTAAAGAGTGGACAAAACCACTAAAAGAAACTGACGGGATTTTAAATTATATCAATGAGAATTCAGAAGCGGAAAGAATACTTACTTCCAGTGAGGCCGGTGATTATATGAATTATTATCAGCAGATATATGAATATATTGTTTTTGGATATGCATTGCCTTCTCCGGGACATGAGATTATCCAGAATATGAAGATTATTGAAGCTGCAGAGAAAAGCTCTAAAGAAGGTAAAGTTATTCATCTGAGTTAAAAAGTAAAGGTTCATGAAATTTCATGAACCTTTTTTATGTTATGCTTCTCCCAGAATTTCCTGAAGTTCAAGCCATCTCATTTCGTGAGTTTCCAGCTTTTCAGAGATTGTCTCCAATTCTGCAGAAAGTTTGGAAATCTTTTCATAATCAGCTTCGTTATTAAGTTGATCTAAAATTTTTGCTCTCTGCTCTTCCAACTCGGGCATTTCTTTTTCAATGAGTTCAAGTTCTCTTTGCTCTTTAAAAGAAAGTTTTTTCTTTTTGGATGGTATTTGAGGCTGGGCGGGAGTGAAAATGTTTTCTTTTGCAGATTCCTGTTTCTGAGCCGTATTTTTTTCTAAAGATTCTTCGCGGCTTTTTGCTTCCCGGTATTCAGAAAAATTACCTACAAAATCTTTTATTTTTCCGTCTCCTTCAAAAGCCAGAACATGATCTACAATCCTGTCCATAAAATATCGGTCGTGGGATACAATAATCAATGATCCCTGAAACATTTGCAGGAAATTTTCAAGAACCGTCAATGTAGGAAGATCAAGATCATTGGTAGGCTCATCGAAAATCAAAAAGTTTGGATTCTGGTACAGAATGTACATCAGGTGCAGCCTTCTTTTCTCTCCTCCGGAAAGTTTTGAAATAGGAGAATACTGGGTTTGGTCATCAAATAAAAATAATCTTAAAAACTGAGAGGCAGAAAGGCTTTTTCCATTTGCTAAAGGGTAAAATTCGGCAATTTCTTTAATGAAATCTATAACTCTCTCATCTTCTTTATAGGTTAAGCCTTTTTGTGAAAAATATCCGAAAGAGATTGTTTCTCCGGTTTCTATTTCTCCTTTATCAGCTTTTTCAAGCCCCTGAATGATATTGAGAAGTGTGGATTTTCCGGCTCCGTTTTTACCTACAATTCCTATTTTCTCTCCTCGCTGAAACTGATAGCTGAAATCTTTAAATAACACTTTATCTCCGAAGTTTTTATCAATGTTTTTTAATTCAAGAATTTTATTTCCCAATCTTTTCATTTCAAAGTCCAGTTCAAGGCCTTGTTTTCTGGTGTCTGTTTTGGCTACTTTTTCTGTTTCGTAAAAAGCATCGATTCTTGATTTGGATTTTGTGGTTCTTGCTTTGGGCTGTCTTCGCATCCATTCCAGTTCTTTTCTGTAAAGGTTGTTGGCTTTATCGATGGTAGCATTCATATTGTCTTCACGGATCATCTTATTCTCAAGATATGTTGCATAAGAACCGTTGTGAAAGTAAAGATTTTTGTCTTCCATTTCCCAGATGATGTCACAAACGCTATCCAGGAAATATCTGTCGTGAGTAACCAACAGTAAAGTTATTTTTGCTTTATTTAAATAATTTTCAAGCCATTCTACCATTTCCACATCCAGGTGATTGGTCGGCTCATCCATGATCAGTAAAGTATGGCGATGTTCGGCTCTGGTTTCAGTTAACAGCTTTGCCAGTGCCACGCGTTTGATCTGCCCACCTGAAAGTGTTCCCATCTTTGCTTCAAGATTGGTGATTTTGAGCTGGGAAAGAATTTGCTTCATTTCGTTCTCGAGATCCCAGGCTTTGTGCACTTCCATTTCAGCTAACGCTTTTTCGATGAAATCGTTGTCGGTGGAATGAAGAGATTTGTGATAGTTTTTAAGAGCGGCAATCGGAGCCGAATCTAACGTCATCATAAATTCATCTACGGTAAGATTCGGATCAAAATCTATTTCCTGGTCAAATAA
>JBCNMJ010000171.1:0-5771 GCA_039594975.1 Chryseobacterium sp.
TCTTACTGTAAACGGAGCAATCACTGTAGGCGCCCCAGCTGTAAGCGGAATCACTGTAGAAGCAGAGATCCTTGATCATGTAAAAGCTGATAAAGTAATCGTTTTCAAAAAGAAAAGAAGAAAAGGTTACAAAGTGAAAAATGGTCACAGACAGTCATTAACTCAGATCAAAATCACTGGTATTACAGGATTTGACGGAGCTAAGAAAGAAACTAAAGCTAAAAAAGCTCCTAAGACTGAGGAGGTTAGCGCAGAATAATTGTTAAACCACACAAAACCTTAAAATAAAATGGCACATAAGAAAGGAGTTGGTAGTTCCAAAAACGGTAGAGAATCTCACTCTAAAAGATTAGGTGTAAAGATTTTCGGAGGTCAGGAAGCTATTGCTGGAAATATTATTGTTAGACAAAGAGGTACTCAACACCACCCAGGTGCAAACGTAGGGATCGGTAAAGATCACACTTTGTTCGCTTTAGTAGACGGTAAAGTAGTTTTCACTAAGAAAGCAAACAACAGATCTTTTGTATCTGTAGAAGCAAACGCATAATTTTAAGCGTTTCATAAAAATAAAATCCTCAGCAATTTGCTGAGGATTTTTTATTTAAAAGATTGACTTTGAATTTTTTCTTTTAACTTAGATAAATAAAGAATTTCTAAAATTCCTATTGCCCACCAAACAGGATATTTAAAGATTAGATACAAAGATTAAAACTGTCAATGTCTGTAAATTTTTTATAAATGTTTCTGATTTCAATTGTGTTTGATAGGTAGGGAATGAGTATAAAGAAGAGTATAAATACCGTAGTCTTTACAAAACGGTTGAGATTAATGTTCTGTTTTTTCTTGAAAATATAGATGTTAATCGCTATAATTATAAACAAGAATGTCAAGTCATAATACGTAAAAGCTGTAAATGGTTCTGCAGGCTCGTTGAAGAAATGCATATTTGGAACGTTAAAATCCTACCTGGAAGCCTGCTTTAATGCCGAATGTTGAGATATCCGGTCTATCCAGATAATTTCCTCTCCAGTTGAAATCTACTCTGAAAATTCTAAGATTTCCAAAGCCGATATTTTCAATTCCTACTCCGTATTCATAATAAATATGCTCGCTTGGTGCTGAATACTTAAATCCAGCCACATTGATCGCTTTGGATGCATCGCTCAAAGTTCCGTATGCCCCTCTGATAAATGCGATTTCTCTTAATTTCAATTTCTTGATCAAAGGAATATAAGAAAGGATTTTACCGTTAAAATGATGCTCTAAATGAAGCGTTGTATAGGTGTCTGCTACAAATTCATAGTAATTAAGCTGGGCAAAAGTATTCTGAGCTAAACTGTAAGACTGGTTTCCCGGAATTACATTTTGTAAAGCCAAAGGAACAGTATCGAAGTTTTTTCCGGCTTCAAAATTCAATAATAATTTACCCCAGCTTCCGATCAGGATAGGTTTGTAGAACATGAATTGTAGCTTATTGTAGTTAAAGTCTGAGCCAAATAAGCCTTCTATTCCTCTTGTGTATTTTAAGACGATCGTTGGTGCCAATGTTCCGTGTTCGTATCTGTCGATACCTGTCTGTGAGAATTTAGCTCCGGGTCTTGCGATTAAGCTTAATGTTATATGAGAGTCATTGGTTGTTTGTCTTAGATTTCCGTCTTTATAATACATTAAATTGAATTCTGAAGGATTAGCTGATTTAATACTCTGCATCGTTCCGTCCAGCCTGATTTGGAAGTTCTTCCAGGGTTCGATAGAAGTAAAGATGTTGGTTTGATTTACAGAGCTTAATGAAGCGTTTTCCCCTCTCGCAAAAAGGGTAGAAGAAGCGAAGGTTCTTGCCATAATTCCGTCATCGTTGGTAAGCTGAACTCCTAATTGTAAAATGTCTCTTCTTGTTCCTGCTCCAATGGTGAATCTGTTCACTCTGTTGAACATGAATCTTGCTTCAGCTCCATATTTCACCTGCTGGTCTTTAAACCCGTAAGCGGTGTAAAACTGAACTCTCCAAGGGTCGTTTCGGGTGAAATACGTTCTTGCTCCCAATCGGATTCGGTCGCCTTCCACTTCATTCTTTCCATAAATAGAGAAAATAGGACCTAAATCTATTCCTTTGACAACATTATAATATCCTGAACCTAAAGTTTCATACAGCTTTACAATTCGGTTGAATTTCGGGGTTTGCTGAAGCTTATCCAGCATGTCGTAAATTCCCTGTTCGCTTTTTGATAACGAGTCAGGTCTTGCTTTTAACCAATAGGCGTCATCTTTATCAACAAATTTATCATCATATTCTTCCTCTTTTCTCTTAAAAACATTGTCTTCGAGAGGCTTATTGAACTGATATTCCGAATAATCAACAGATCTTTTGGCGATGATGCTTTTGGAGGTTTTCTTTTTGGAAAAAGGGGTCATTTCGATTTCCGTAACAAATTTTCTGGGTAAAAATGTGTTTTCGTCGGGATTGTCATATTCTAGTTCTGTAGAAATTCCATTGATAAAATTGACATTGATTTTCTGTGTGGATTTTAAAATTGCCCCTAAAACGGCATAACTGTCTGTATCAATATAGAGATACCCCTGAAATGCTAAAACTTCAGTTCGTTTGGGTTGATAACGGATTTTAAAAGCTTTTTCTCCGCGAATGGAAATGGTGTCAACTAAATTATAATCATAGGTACTGAAACCCGTTTCTCCGGCCGGACTTGGAAATCCGATGTCGAAATAATTTAAGGTATTATCATAAATGTTAATATCACGATACAGGTTCTTCGCAGTTAAAGTAATGATTTGATTGTCCTGAAACCCGGAAGTTTTTTGGGCAACTAAAAGTCTTTTGGTTCTTTTGGAAGGTTTGTTCTCTCCATAGTTTTCATAGATGGCTTCATTCAGGAAAATGGGGAGCCCGATCTTTCCGCTTGCGGTAGAGTCTTTATAATCGAAAATGAATTCAAGTTTATTGAAGATTTTTCTCTTCATGAATGCGCTGTCCAGATTATTGGCATCAAACTGAATTTTTTCATATTCTTTATAGGTGTAGGTATCAAATTTATCCAACCCATTGTTTCGCTTTCTTTCCCAGACTTTCTGCATAATGGCATAAGCCGGGTTTTCTTTTTTATTTTTGAATTTTGGGCGTTCATTGTGAATCACTACCGCTTCAATATTACTTACTTTTTCTGCAGACATCTTGATGACCAAGTCCTGAAAACTTTCAGGGCTAATGTTGATGCTTTCTACAGCGTAATTCTTTTTTTGAAATTTAAGCTTATAAATGATGGTGTCAGATTGTATACTGAAGTTTCCGGAAGATGTAGTCGTATAAGGAGTGTTGCTGTCATTTATAAATATAGCTACGCCTGTAACAGGAGCATTGGTTTTTTCATCAATAATCCTTCCGCTCGCAGAGTTTTGAGCCTGTAAAAAGCCGAAAAGAATAATGGAAAAATAAGAGAGATAATATTTAAAATTGTTCGTTAACATCATTTGTTTTTCAAGCATTTAGCATAATCAAAAACCGTGCTGCTTTGCAAAGTGTTTAAATGGGTTTTGAAGTTGAATTTGTAAAACTGCAAAGTTAACGAAAATAACGGTATTAATATTGTGATAAAGAGAAGCTTTCTTTGGTTAAATAAAAAGGATAACCTGAAAATAAAAAAAGACTTACAGAAATGTAAGTCTTTTTGCTCCTCCTGCTGGGCTCGAACCAGCGACCCTCTGATTAACAGTCAGATGCTCTAACCAACTGAGCTAAGGAGGAATGTTCCTTTGTTTTAGTGGTGCAAATATAATATGAATATTACGATTACACAAATTTTTATTTTAAAAATATTGAAAAAATTCCTTTACTCATGGGGTTTTAGTGGTTATTTGATTATTTTTCAATAAATTAAGTTAACGTAAGGATTTAAAAAAGAGACATAAAAAAAGACCTACATTTCTGTAAGTCTTTTTTGCTCCTCCTGCTGGGCTCGAACCAGCGACCCTCTGATTAACAGTCAGATGCTCTAACCAACTGAGCTAAGGAGGAATGTCCTTTGTTTTAAGTGGTGCAAATATAGGACGAATATTTATACCCTACAAATATTTTATTAAAAAATTTAAAAAATATTATAAGCTTCCGGTTAGTGCTTTGAAAATATCGCTTCCGAAAATCAGTAACATTAAGCCTAATAGGAAGATAACACCCACCATTTGTGCATTTTCCAATATTTTTTGAGGAACAGGTTTTCCAACAATCATTTCATATAATGTGAAAATAACGTGTCCGCCATCCAATCCTGGAATTGGGATTAAGTTCAAAAATGCCAGCCAAACGGAGAACATTGCCGTAAAACTCCAGAAAGCAGTCCAGTTGATAGAGATGCTTCCGTCTTTCGATTGGTCTACCGGCATATTTTTAATGATAGCAAGAGGTCCTCCTACTTTTTTATACCCCTGTACTTTTTTGTTGAAGATTAACTTGAATTGTTTAACCTGGTAAGTCAAACTTTCAATACTTCTTGTAAAACCTCTTCCGATTGATTGTCCAAATGTGAAGTGTTGAGTACTTGCATATTTTTCCAATTGCTTATAAGAGGCAATACCGATTGTTCCTTCTTTTGAGACAGGAATACTTAAAGGTTGAACACTTCCGTTTCTTAACACTTCGATATTAATTGGCTTTCCTGCGCTTTTTCCAACTGCTGCCTGAAATTCATCATAATAATTGATTTTCTGTCCGTTTGCAGAAATTACCTGATCGCCAACTTTTAAACCGGCTTCTGCTGTTTTAGGATTGATAATCGTGTCAATTACAGCGGCATATCTTGGCGTAAGGAATCCTTTAGGGTTTTCATCTTTAAAAGCAAGAGCTTTTCCGTCGTCATTAGTGTTAAAAGTGGTTTCTTTGCCGTCTCTTAAAACAGTAACCTGGTCACTTAACAAAATATCCAGAGATAGTTTATCTAAATTATTCTGAGTTTTTCCGTCTACTTTTAAGATCTTATCACCATCCTTGAAGCCCATTGCTTTTGCTACGTTGGTATAATGCATTGGAGTATCAACCTTCGTGGTGTCAAAAGTCGTTTCCCCGTTGAAGAAAGACAGGCATCCGTAAATAATCCAGGCTAAGAAGAAGTTTACTGTAACCCCGCCCAGCATGATAATTAATCTTTGCCAAGCTGGTTTTGCTCTGAACTCCCAAGGCTGTGCAGGTTGCTTCAGTTGCTCGGTATCCATGCTTTCATCTACCATTCCGGCAATTTTTACATATCCTCCGAAAGGAAGCCAGCCGATACCATATTCGGTTTCACCAATTTTTTTCTTAGCGATAGAGAACCACGGATCGAAGAATAGATAGAATTTTTCAACTTTGGTCTTAAACCATTTTGCAGGTAAGAAATGCCCAAGTTCGTGAAGGATTACCAAGATAGAAATGCTCAATATAAATTGAAACAGTTTGATTGCTATTTCCATTAATGCTTTTTATGTTTAATTTGCAAAGGTAACAATTATCAAAACTATGCCAAATAAAAAAGCTCCCCGAAACGAGAAGCTTTGTCATATGATAGAATGATTTATTACAAATTGATAGAAACACCGAGACTGCCATTGTTTCCGACTTCCGCAAAAACGCCTATTCTTTCCGTGAAGAAGTATCTTGCGCCGATATGAGCGCCTAATCCGAAATTGCTTCCCACAACTCCTACATCAGCTCCGGGATAAATGTCTAGTTTTTCAGGTAATTGCAAAGCATCTTTAAGGTGAAAATTAACTCTTCCAAATACAAAAGC
>JBCNMJ010000172.1:0-5715 GCA_039594975.1 Chryseobacterium sp.
GTCTTCATCATCAATTTTAGGAACTGTTTTTGCGACGGGATGTTCCTGTGGAATCAGATTTTCTGATTCTTTCTTGTCATTTTTACGGTTGCAACCGTTGAATAAGATTGAAGTTGCACTCACCAATGCAAACATCCCAAGAAAAGTCTTGTTTCTAGACTTTTCCGCAAAAGTTTTTTTCATAAAATCAAAAGGAATTTAAATTGTTAAAAAAAGTTAATTTTTCTAAATTATTCTTAACAAATTATATGCCGAATTTTAATTGAATACAGCTTTTTAAGGATATTTTAATAACTTAATTTTATTCAAGTAATTTCTTTAAATATAAAGAGTTGTTAATCGCAGCTGTTCCCCATGTATTATTAAAAAAGATAAATGTTTTCTTTTTCATATTTGCAATATTTTCAGCAAGATCTTTAAGGAATTCTAAAGTATATTCGGATTTGTAAAGGACAGGCTTTCCATGGAGTCTGTAATATAGAATTTCAGGATGATTAATGATAACATCTTCAGGGAGATTTCCCGGGAAACTTACTCCGGAAAAAATGATATTATGATCTCTTAGAATTTTAAAAATCTCATCATTCCACCATGACTCATGACGGAATTCAATGACATTCAAACAGGCAAGATTAATATTCTTAAGGATGAGATCAATATTTTCCTGTGTATTTTTGAAAGAAGGAGGGAATTGGTAGAGAAAGCCGGAAAGCTTTTCTTTTAAGTGATCCTGAATATGAGTGCAAAATGCGGCAATATCTTCTTTGCAGTCTTTCAGGCGTTTTTGGTGAGAAATTGTTTTCGGAATTTTAATAAAAAACTTAAAATCTTCAGGAGTCTCATCTGTCCATTTCAGAAGGGTTTTAGCTGTTGGATTCCTATAAAATGTAGAATTGATTTCTACACAGTTGAATTTTTGGGAATATAAAGAAAGGAAGTCTTTACTTTTTGCATCTTCAAGATATAATGATCCTTTCCAATCGTTATTGTAAAAGCCTGAGCAACCGATATAAAGACTTTCTTTCTTCATGTTTATTTAATATCTAAATCGACTGAATTCAGCCGGAGTGAATTCAAAATCACGGATAGTGAACTGAAGCTCATCGCTGCGGCTGCAATCATTGGTGATAAAAGAATTCCAAAAAAAGGATACAATAATCCTGCCGCAATTGGAACACCTAATACGTTATAAATAAAAGCAAAAAACAAATTCTCCTTAATGTTTCGCAATAATTTTTCACTGAGTAATTTTGCTTTGGCAACTCCTAAGACATCACCTTTTAACAAAGTTATTTCTGCGCTTTCGATAGCGACATCGGTTCCTGTTCCCATTGCAATCCCTATATTAGCTTGAGCCAGAGCAGGAGAGTCATTGATACCGTCACCGGTCATGGCAACGATTTTACCTTGCTGCTGAAGCTTTTTGACTTCATTTAATTTGTCTTCAGGATGGCAATTTGCTTTGAAATGTTTAATCCCTAATTCTTCTGCAACCGCTTTTGCAGTATGTTCATTATCTCCGGTCATCATCATTACATCTATGCCCTCGCTTAATAACTGCTGAACTGCTTTTTTAGAACTTTCTTTAATTTTATCTGTGAAACTAATAAATCCTAAAGCCTGATTTTCCTGGGCTATATAAGAGATTGTATGAGCTTTTGACTGTACTTCAATAGCTTTTTGCTTTAAGTTCTCTGGAATTGATATTTGACTGGAAGTTAACAAACTCTCGTTTCCCAGATAAATAGTTTTTCCATTAATAATTCCTTTTACTCCCTTTCCAGAAATATTTTCAAATTTTTCTACTTTTTCAGGAGAAATGCTTTCATCTTTTGCTTTTTTGATTACCGCATTCGATAGAGGATGTTCAGAATTCTGGTTTAATGAATACGCCAGTTTCAGGATTGAATTTTTATCTTCATTAAGAGTTTCGATATATTCTACAGATGGTTTTCCTTCTGTTAAAGTACCTGTTTTATCGGTAATTAGGACATTCACCTTATTCATTTCTTCAAGGGCCTCTGCATTTTTTATAAGGATTCCGTTTTTAGCACCTTTCCCGATTCCTACCATTAAAGACATAGGAGTAGCCAACCCTAATGCACAAGGACAGGCAACAATTAAAACAGCTACAGCATTCACAAAAGCAAATAAACTTCTTTTACCTTCCGGTCCGAAAAACTGCCATAGAATGAATGTTAAAACCGCAATTAAAATAACAGCAGGAACAAAAACTTTTGAAACTTTATCCGTCAGTTTTTGAATCGGAGCTTTACTTCGGCTAGCTTCATTCACCATTTTAATAATCTGTGAAAGGAGAGTTTCATCGCCCACTTTTTCAGCTTTCATAATGAAAACCTGGTTGCCGTTGATGGTTCCTGAAGATACTTTATCATTAATGCTTTTTTCAACAGGAATAGGCTCTCCCGTGATCATACTTTCGTCTATATAAGAACTTCCTTCCGTTATTTTTCCGTCGACAGGAATTTTTTCTCCGGGTTTCACTTTTAATAAATCTCCGATTTTCACCTGCGAAAGCAGTACTTTCTTTTCTTCTCCGTTTACGATAAGATTAGCTTCATCCGGTGAAAGATTCATCAGCTCACGAATGGCGTTTCCTGTTTTTTTATGAGCAGCGGCTTCCATAAGTTGTCCCAAGATCACCAATGTTAAAATAACACAGACTGCTTCAAAATATAAGGGTACTCCATGGTTGTGACCACGAATTTCATGGGGAATCATATTCGGAAACGCCAAAGCGACAATACTGAAAATAAATGCTGCGGCGACTCCCAAAGCAATCAAGCTGAACATATTCAAATTCCAGGTTTTAAAAGAAATCCAGCCTCTTTTCATCAAAAACCAACCTGAATAAAACAGGACAGGCAGCGTTAAAATAAGCTCAATAACACCCTGAACTTGATGTGAAAAAGGGAAATTAATAAACATTCCCCCCATCGAAAGTATAAAAACAGGAAGGGTAAAGACTAGAGAAATAATGAATTTTCTTTTCAGAATGGTATATGTCTCATCTTCTTCATCCTCATTTGTATCAGGCATTCTTACTAAGTCCATTCCGCAAATAGGACAGCTTCCGGGTTCATCTCTTATGATTTCGGGATGCATCGGGCAGGTATATTTTGCTGCTTTTTTTTCAGGGTATTTCACCAAATCCATTCCACAGACCGGACAACCTACATTAGTATCGTATACTTTATCTCCTTCACAATACATCGGACAGTAATATTTACCTGCCATTTTATCTGTAACCTTCGGAGCTTCATGGTGATTACTGTGATCATGAACATGGTGATGCGAATGAGTTCCTGTGTTTTTTACCAGGTCTTCTGTAATTTCTTCCAAATGCATATGACAAACAGGGCAATCTCCTTTTTTCTCATAGGTTTTATCCCCTTCACAAAACATCGGACAATAATATTTCCCGATATTATCTTTAAAGTTTTCAGGTAAATGGGTAGAAGAATAGGTTGGTTTATGATTAGGATCTTTTGCTAACTTCTCCTCAATAGGAACCAGATACATATTACAGACCGGACATCTTTTCCCTTGTTGGAAATACACTTTATCTCCTTCACATTCCATGGGACAATAATAAACTGATGAAGGAGAAACTCTGTCTTGAGGTTTGATAAAAGCCTTTTCAGAATTATCCGGATCGTCTAATTTGTAGTTTCCTATTTCTTCCAACGCCTTATTTAAGGTATTTAATTCAATATCTTTTCCGGAAGTGATGGTTACTGTATTTGTTTCTAAGTTAACATCAGCTTTTACTTCTTCAATGCTGTTCAGTTTTTCAGAAATCTTTTTCTGGCAACCCGAGCAGGTCATTCCAAGTATTTTATATTGTTTTTCCATGATCCTTTATTTATATTACAAATTTCCAAAATGTAACAGGAAGGTTGTTATAAATTTAAGGATAATGTTTATAGAATTTGGAAGAGAGGATTAGAGTTTTGATTATAAATAAATTCAAAACTCTAATGTGTTTTATTTCAGATAAGATCCAAAGGTTTTCGGTTGTGAACTTTCAGCTTTTTGAACTCAGTAGGAGTAAAGCCTGAACTGTTTCTGAATTGTGATGATAAGTGCTGCACACTTTTATAGCCGAGCTTTCCGGCTATTTCTGTCAATGTAAATTCATTGTATAAAAGTAATTCTTTCACTTTTTCAATCTTTTGAAGAATAAAAAACTGCTCTAATGTAACATTCTCATTTTGAGAAAAAGTTTTTGAAAGAGAACTGTAATCCTTATGAATTTTTGATGTTAAAAACTCGGAAAGGAGAAAATTTTCATCAATATCAAGCTCACTGATTTTTGTAATAATCAGATTTTTAATCTTTTCAATAAGCTGATGGGCTGAGTCTTTTATTCTTTCAAAACCTGTTTCTGAAAGATGTTTTTCTATGTTCTCAAGATCTTGTTCCGAAACATCAGACTCTGTCTCCACTTCACCAAGGTTAATGGATTTAATCTTCACCTGAGCTTCATTGAAAATACTAGTGACCGCAGAAATACACCTGCCACAAACCATATTTTTTATGAAAATCTTCATTGCTGATCCTGATTGTTTAACAATCTGTCTTTTACAAATTCAACTTTTGTTTTTCCGTGTGGAGCGGGATTTCCGTCCTCGTCCAAATTTACCATTACAATTCGGTCAACGGTAATAATGGTTTGATGCGTCATTTTATTTCGTACTTCACATCTTAAGGTAAGAGAGGTAGAGCCGAAGGCTGAAACTTCAATACCGATTTCTATAATATCACCTTGTTTTGCTGAGCTCACAAAGTTGATTTCTGATATGAATTTTGTAACTACTTTTTTATTTTCCAGCTGAATCACAGCATACAATGCAGCTTCTTCATCAATCCACTGCAATAATCTTCCTCCAAAAAGTGACTGGTTTGGATTTAAATCTTCGGGTTTTACCCATTTTCTCGTATGGTAGTTCATATTTTTAATAATTTACAGCACAAATTTAGGGTTAAAAACTTGTATTTACAGCGAATTAACATATAGTTATCAAAAAACAATAATTTGTTTTCTCAATTACCAATAAAAGCCTGATAAATATTATTTTATAAGAAATAGATTTAACAAATTCAATATTAAGTGAGAATTAATTATAAAAAAGCTTTGATTTGTGATTTTTAATTGTAACTTGCAATCGTTTATATTTGGAATCAATATTTGTTCATTAATTTATGTTGTTTTTCTTTTATATGCCAAATTTTTATTAATTTTTTAATTTTATTTAAAATGAACATTTTTGTTTCAAACATCAATTACGCAACTAAAGAATATGAGTTGCACGATTTATTCGCTGAATTTGGCGATGTAACATCTGCTAAGATTGTAACAGACAGAGAAACTGGTCGTTCTAGAGGTTTCGGTTTCATCGAAATGGGCGACGAAGAAGGAGCTCAGGCTATTGAAGCTCTTAACCAAAAAGAACTTAACGGTAAGGTTCTTAACGTGTCTGAGGCTAAACCAAGAGAAGAAAAACCAAGAAGAAGTTTCGATAACAACAGAGGTGGTGGTTATGGAAACAACCGTGGAGGTAACGGTGGTGGTTACGGAAACAACAGAGGAGGTAACGGCGGTGGAAACCGTTGGTAAAAAATATAAGCGGCTTTTCGGAGCCGCTTTTTTTATATCTTAATATTTTTATATCTTAATATTAGAAAAATTAA
>JBCNMJ010000173.1:0-5679 GCA_039594975.1 Chryseobacterium sp.
TTCTGATTCTTAAATTAGAACCTTTTACTTGCTGACGACCGCCGCCACCAAAACCACCGAATCCGCCACCGAAAATATCTCCAAACTGGCTGAAAATATCTTCCATGTTCATTCCGCCACCGAAACCTCCACCGCCAAAGCCGCCGTTTCCGCCCATTCCTGCGTGACCGAACTGATCGTATCTTGCACGCTTTTGTTCGTCGCTCAGAACTTCATAAGCTTCTGCGGCTTCTTTAAACTTTTCTTCGGCCTGCTTATCACCCGGATTTTTATCTGGGTGAAATTTGATAGCCATTTTACGGTATGCTTTTTTTATTTCGTCGGCTGATGCAGATTTGCTGATCTCAAGAACCTCGTAATAATCTCTTTTTGACATCTCTTATATGGGTAATTAGTAATGAACAATGGGTAATAGTCAAATTGATCACTTATTACCCATTACTTATTGCTTATGTTTTTAGTTTCCTGTTACTACTTTTGCAAAACGGATTACTTTATCATTTAAAGTATATCCTGTTTCGATTACATCTACGATTTTTCCTTTCAAATCTTCTGACGGAGCTGGGATCTGAGTAATCGCTTCATGGAAATCTACGTTAAAGCTGTCTCCTGCTTTTACTTCCATCGTTTTTAACCCTTTTTCAATCAGTTTATTTTTGAATTTATTGTAAATTAATTCAACGCCTTGTAGATCGGCAGGATTTCCGTTTTTAGCAATCTCTTTAATCGCTCTTTCGAAGTCATCTAAAACACCGAGCATAGAAACCATCATATCCTGATTGGCGTACTGGAAGAATTCCATTTTTTCTTTGCTGGTTCTTTTTTTATAGTTTTCAAATTCAGCATATAATCTGATGTAACGGTCTTTTTCTACTGCCAAAAGTTCTTCTGCAGTAGGTTGAGCTGTCACATTGTCTTCAGATGTTGCTTCGTTCTGAATCTTCGTATCTTCTTGATTATTGATGCTTTCTTCGTTAATATCCTGGTTTTCCATAATTCAATCTTTATTTTCCTATTTATTCACAAAGATTCTGCCAAAGGAAAAAGCGTGACATTTAGTCAGAAAAGAGGGTTGGACAATGGTACATTTTCACAGTAAACGAATTCAGGCTATTCTCCAAAAAATGTCTGATATAAAAGATAAAGATTTAAAATAATAATGATAAAGGAAATGATCCATACACCTATTTTCATAAAAGGCTTGTTCACAAATTCTCCCATTTTGGCTTTATCACTCGTAAACATCACCAATGGAACAACAGCGAAGCTTAATTGCATGGATAAAATTACCTGGCTTAAAACCAGTAACTCTGTAGTTCCTTTTTCTCCGTACAATATGGTAACAATCAGAGCCGGTATTACGGCAATTAATCTTGTTATTAAGCGTCTCAACCATGGCTTCAATCTGATATTTAAAAAGCCCTCCATTACGATTTGCCCGGCAAGAGTACCTGTAAGCGTTGAGTTTTGTCCCGAAGCCAGTAATGCAATGGCAAAGGCAATACTCGCCATAGAAGCTCCTAAAATCGGAGTTAACATTTTATAGGCATCATGGATGTCTGCAATGTGTTTGTTTCCTGTGATATGAAATGTTGCTGCTGCCAAGATCAGAATGGCTCCATTGATGAAGAAAGCAAGCATTAAAGAAACGGTACTGTCTAATGTTGCAAATTTTATTGCTTCTTTTTTTCCTTCTCTTGTACGGTCATAATCCCTTGTCTGAACAATGCTGCTATGCAGATATAAATTGTGGGGCATTACAGTAGCTCCTAAAATTCCGATGGCAATATACAGCATTGCCGGGTTTTGGATAATTTCTGCTTTCGGAACCATACCTCCTAAAACTTCATTGATGGCGGGTTGTGAAATCACTAATTCATAGACGAAACAAGCCAGAATAATAAAGATTAATCCTCCCACAATACTTTCAATCCATCTGAATCCCTTTGACTGAAGCAAAAGAATAAGCAGAACATCGACGGTAGTAATTACAATTCCCCATGTTAAAGGAATTCCGAATAGTAAGTTTAAAGCAATGGCAGAACCTATTACTTCAGCAAGATCACAGGCTGCAATAGCAACTTCACAAAAAATCCAGAGAATAAAATTGGTTGTCGGGCTGAAATGGTCACGACAAGCCTGCGCCAAATCTCTTTCTGCAACTACACCTAGTTTTACAGATAAATGCTGTAAAACCATTGCAAAAATATTTGAGATCAGAATAACTGAAAGTAGCGTATAGCCAAATTGGGCTCCTCCTGCAATATCGGTCGCCCAGTTTCCCGGATCCATATATCCTACAGCGACCATTAAACCAGGTCCTGCAAAAGCAAGATACTTTCTCCAAAAACTGGCATTTTTAGGGATTTTGACAGACGAATATACTTCTGATAAAGAATGTGAGGTTTTATCTTTTCGCCAGGCGCTTTTTAAATTAAAATTCATAAAATGTTAGGAATGACTAACAAATTTAATTAAATATATCAAAATGACAAATTTAAGAGCATGAAAAAATCCCAAAAACAGATTTTGGGATTTTATTTTTTTATAATTCTAATGATTTTATTTTGCGAACCTTACTGCCATTTTTCTGTCTACGGCTCTGGCCTCATTAGAAGCACTTGCATCTACTGTCGCAAACTTGCTTCCGTATCCATCTGCTGCAATTACCTGAGCTCCGACACCTTGTTTTCCCAGCCAAGATTTAATAAAGTTGGCTCTGTCAGCTGATAATTTTAGATTTTTGGCTTCATCACCGGTTTTATCTGTATAGCCTCCGATTTTGATTTTTGCATCAGGGAAAGCTTTTAAAATAGCTACCAGGTTTTGAAGCTGTCCTTCTGAACCTGCTTCCAGTTGATCTGCGCTTCCTATTTTGAAGTTTACGTGGTCGAAATCATACCATTTATCTTTCAGGGCATCATCGTTAGCAGCGTTTTTATAGCCATCAGATTTAAGGAATGCAATCATCTGATCTTCCATACCCCCTTTATAGCCTTTTAGTGCTGTTCCGTTCAGATCAATGTTTTCATCTACTTTTGTAACCGTTGTTACGGTAGTGTCTGAAGAGGTAACAGTAGCTGTACCTGTACTGTCAGTAGTTACGTTTGTGGAGTCTGTTGTTGATGTGGTAGTCGTTGTGCTTTTCTTTTCACACTGTTTCCAGATGAAATATCCTGCAGCAATTAACAATAACAGAGGAAGAAGCCATTTCCAGATAGATCCTCCACCTTCGTTATTTCCCTGAGTGTAAGTTTCGGTAGGTGTTGTACTTCTGGTAACATCTACTTTAGGTTCTTCTGCAACAGGTGTTTTAATAGCATCATTGTCATTGTCAAACTTATATCCTTTTGCCCAATCTCCTATATTTAATGAAGCCAAGGACAAGCCTGCAGGTAAAAGTGAAGAAACGATTCCTTTTTGGTCATTTAATAAACTTGAAATTCCTGATTGGCCTAAATTATTATCTGCTGCATATTTTCCGATAGAACCTACTGTAGCTCCTGTTACTACATGTAGCAAAGAATTTGATGAGTTGTTACTGATTCCTGCAAAAGTAGCTATCGAATTAACTAATCCGCTTAATTTATCACCAAAAATAGTGGACAAAAGATTTGAAATAACAGAATTATTAGAAGAATCTCCTAATAAATTTCCCAAAATTCCGCTTGATGAGGCATTGGTAATTGCATCTAGAACCCCGGGATTATCCGAATTGTTTGCCAGTCCACCCACTATAGCAGGTAGTAAACCTCCAATTGCTTTTGAAATACCTGATTCACTTTCTCCAAACTGCGCAGCAGCCTGTGATACTAAGGCAGGACCTAACTGTCCTTTAATTAAATCAATGACATTTAAAGACATAATAAATTATTTTGAGATTAATGTGTTATAAATTTATAAAAAAATATCTTTAAATGGTGAAATCAAAAAAAAATCTTTAAAAATCACGCGGATTTTTAAAGATTTGTCAAATTTATTGTATTAATTTTAATAAGCTTTTGCGAATAAAACTCGTCTCTTAGACGGTTTTCCTGAAATTAAAGAAACACCTTCTTCAATATCATCATCCAAAGGAATACATCTGATAGTAGCCTTCGTTTCGTCCTTGATCTGCTCTTCTTCTTCAGCAGTTCCATCCCAATGTGCATAGATGAAGCCTCCTTTTTCTTCAAGAACCTTTTTGAATTCTTCGTAAGTATCTACTTTAGTGATATTATTTTTTCTGAATTCAAAAGCTTTATTATAAATATCCTGTTGAATTGTTTTCAATAAGTCTTCGATATAAGAGTCTAACCCGTCAATAGAGCGAACTTCCTTCGTTAAATTATCTCTTCTTGCAATTTCAACAGATCTGTTTTCAAGATCTCTTGGCCCCATTGCAATTCTTACTGGAACACCTTTCAATTCATATTCAGCAAATTTCCATCCCGGTTTGTTTTGTGTATCGTTATCAAATTTTACAGAAATTCCTTTTGCTCTTAATTTAGCTTGGATATCCAACGCCACTTCACTGATCTGCTCTAATTGTTCTTCTCCTTTAAAGATAGGAACAATTACTACCTGGATCGGAGCTAAAGTTGGAGGTAATACCAATCCGAAATCATCAGAGTGAGTCATAATTAAAGCTCCCATTAAACGGGTTGAAGTTCCCCATGATGTAGCCCAAGCGTGTTCGATCTTTCCTTCTTTGTTGGTGAATTTTACGTCAAATGCTTTTGCGAAATTCTGACCTAAAAAGTGAGAAGTTCCAGCCTGTAAAGCTTTTCCGTCCTGCATTAATGCTTCGATACAATACGTTTCATCAGCTCCGGCAAATCTTTCAGAAGGAGTTTTTAATCCCTGAATGACAGGAATTGCCATAAAGTTCTCAGCGAAATCTGCATATACTTTATTCATTTTTTCTGCTTCTTCAATAGCTTCTTCTTTAGTAGCATGAGCAGTGTGACCTTCCTGCCATAAGAACTCTGCAGTTCTTAAAAAAAGACGTGTTCTCATTTCCCAACGAACAACGTTTGCCCATTGGTTAATTAATATTGGTAAATCTCTGTAAGACTGAATCCAGTTTTTATAAGTATTCCAAATGATTGCCTCAGAAGTTGGTCGAACGATTAGTTCCTCTTCCAGTTTCGCATCCGGGTCTACAATCAGTTTTGAAGGGTTGTCAGGATCTGTTTTTAATCTGTAGTGGGTAACTACTGCACATTCTTTGGCAAAACCTTCAGCATTTTTTTCTTCAGCCTCAAATAAGCTCTTGGGCACAAAAAGCGGAAAATAAGCATTTACGTGACCTGTTTCTTTGAATTTTTTATCCATTTCATCACGCATTTTTTCCCAGATTGCATAGCCATATGGTTTTATTACCATGCAACCTCTTACTCCTGAGTTTTCAGCTAAGTCAGCTTTCACTACCAACTCATTATACCATTTGCTGTAATCTTCGCTTCTTGAGGTTAATTTTGCCATTATTTTTTAAAATTTTTTTAACTTTTGTACATTATTGTTATCTAAAAATAAAAATCTATTTTTGATAGATTTTTTTACCAGTGTTTGGTACATTTTTGGTACAGATTGCAAATATAATTTAAATTAAAAATTTTTACGTTATCATGAAAAGAAATATACATAAAAATTTGCTTGGTCTGCTAAGATCCAAAGGGATATTGGCAATATCAGGCG
>JBCNMJ010000174.1:0-5649 GCA_039594975.1 Chryseobacterium sp.
CATCAAGATGCTTGATAATATGCTCTGCCTGTTTCGCCATAGAGTTACCTTCGGCTGCTTTTAACTGGATTTGTGAATAACGAACTTTAACAATTGAAAATTCTGCGGCTACGAAAAAGCCATTTAATAAAACAAGAAATAAGGCTAGCAAAAGCCTGACTATGTCCGAATCCATTTAGAAATTAATATAAATTTATTATACAAAGATATACAAAATAATATTATCAAAAACCTTGTATTTCCTATAAACCTTAAAAACAATGGTTAAAATCATTTTCTTACTCGCTGAACTCCAACTATATAATTTATTTTATTTTTGTGTGACTGCAATACTCTAAATTGATAAAAGGACCGGCTATAAAATTTTAAATAGCCGATCCTTTTTTAAATATGAAGAAATTATGTTATTTTTCTGTGGTTTGGTTTTTAAGGGTTGCCCCTGCTATTTCTTCTTTATTCTGCTGTGTTGAAACTGTTTTTTCTTTATTTTCATTTGTTTTTACATCTTTATCTTTCTTAATTTCAGATGCATCTTTAGGGCGGGTATATTCATCAATTCCCAGACGAGGAGATTTACCCATTTCTACAGGATGAAGGTATTTTCCTCTCATTTCAGGCTCTTTGTCAACTTCAGGAATTACTCGGTGGGCATTGGCATAATTATCTTTTCTAATTCCTGTTACCTGCCAGCTTACTTTTACCGAAGGCTTATCTGTTCTTATAATAAAAACATTATCTTTTATTTCCTGAGAAACAATAGCACTGGCAAAAGTTCCGATAACGGTCAGTTGATAACGGAAGTCTTTGTTTAATGCATCAAAATACCCCGGTAATTTTACGGTAGCATATCCATTTCCATCCGTTGTAATATTTCCGTTATAGATATTCATCATATCCGGACTTTCAACAAAACTATGGTATAGATATTTATTTTCAGGGTCTACAGGGTGATCGATTTTAAAGGTTCCACTACCTTTTGAAATAGATCCTGTAATTTGTACATTTCCAGAGAAATATCCGGCGTAATTGGTCGTTGCTCCTGTAGCATATCCATAGACTCCATAACGTGTTGCCGGTACTGTAGCCCCACCAATTGTATTAGCATATCCATAGACTCCATATGTATTACCACCACCCGTAGTTGCAGCAAAAGATGAATTTTTATTATATCCTACGACACCAATCCCACCGACAGAAGTACCTTCTACTCCTGCAGTATTTGCAGAACCATAAACTCCTAAATCTTGATTTCCAGTACTAAAAGTCGTGTTTACATCAGTTAAATTTACCCCTTGATAACCTGTGCCATGTAAGCCTGCTCCGTAATTGGAAGTATTGTATGATCCGTTAATACCTCCTTTTAATGCTGCTGATGCATTATAAGAGTATCCCACAATCGCTGCATTGTCATCTAACACGGCAATTGGTGTTGCGGGCTGTCTCACTTCCAATCTCGCTGTTGGCGTGCTTGTTCCGAATCCGGATGCTCCGGTTGATACAATGATCCCACGACCTGTTGTTCCTCCGTCAAAAAAGCCTGCAACGCCAGCTCCTGTGGCAACTCCCCAGATTCCGTTTCCGGTTCCTGTACTTACCCCAACTGTTCCTCCTAACGTTCCGGTGGATAATCCATATACTCCATTTTGAGAACCACTCACTCCGATCACCCCAATTCCTGTTGTGGATTCACCATAGATAGAACCGGCTGTGGCAATAGACGTAGCCGGAGTTCCAACTAAAGTTCCTCTAATGGTATTACCAATTGAACCGGCTGTTACCTGAAATTTTATATTAGGACTTAATGTACCCGTATTCACCCCAACACTTGTTCCATCGTCTGTTAATTGTGAATTACCTAGGGCATTGGCAGAAGTAAACTTTGATAGTGTATTGGCTGTACCGCTTATTCCTGATGTAGATTTAGCAAATAATGCATAAGGAACGCTTAAAAGTTGAGAATTTGAAGTAAGGGTATAACTTGTACCTCCTGCAGGATCAATTTCCACCTTAGCAAAATAAGGACCTTGAGCCCAGTCAATTGCTGCAAAAGTACCTGTAACTGGTGTTCCGGAACCTATTTCCAACGCCAAAAGCCCACTTGCACTGGTTGTTGGATTAGGAGCGAAAACTTCTTTGTATATTTCTGTGCCTGCCGGAGACGTCTTTAAAATACTAATTCTTACTCCAATAGCCTGATTAGTTATTAAAGCATTACTTGCGTTTCTTACTACCGCCTGATAGCTCATTTTTTCAGGGGATTGTGCTTCAAAATTTTGAAATAATAAAAAGAAATAAACCAGTATGGCTGATTTCATTAAGTGAGAGATCTTTTTCATGATTGTTATTTTTGCATTAGTTTTTAATGATTTTCCGTTTTTTATAATACTTGTGGATTTATAATTCTGAAATAACGATGTGAAATGAAGGATCTATTATATAGATTTCTCCTTGACTCGAAATGACAGACTAATAAATTGTATTCTAACGGATGGATATTAGTTTTTTATGATTTTAAAAACTTTAATACTTTTTTTAGTATCAAGCACATTCAGAATATAAAGTCCAGAAGGCTTTGAAGTAAGATCAATAGAGGTTTCTACCTGTTTTATTTTACATTGAAAAATATTTCTTCCTGAAGAATCGAACAGTTGGTAATTTAGATTCCTTAGATCCATTCCATCTATTTTAAGAAAAAGCAAGGAAGAAGTTGGATTGGGATAAACTTTCATGCCCAATTCTATCCCTGGATATTCGCTTGTTCCCAAAGTGATGATTTCATAAGGCTGCTGAACTCCTTCAATGAGTATTATGCCTCCTCCATTTATCTGATGATAAAAAGGCTGACCTATCGAATATGAAACTGTATTGCTAGCATTTGTAACACCTCCTCCGGAAACATTTACTGATTCCTGGGCAAAACCTAAGCAGAAAAATAATAGCAATAAAAACGAAAAATAGAATTTTGTTTTCATGGATAAGTTGGTTTTTCAGTTTTTAATTCAGCAAATTTACGTTATAAGTGAAAAAATAACAATCGTGAAAAACCCATTTTTGTAGTCGTGAATTCCCGAAAACAAAAAAAGCATCGAATTTATTCGATGCTTCCTGTATTATAGAAATTATAAATACTATTTCATTGATTAATTCTTTAAAGCTTCAGCTCCTGAAACGATCTCAAGGATTTCGTTTGTAATAGCAGCTTGTCTCGCTTTATTGTAGAAAATCACAAGGTCATTTTTCAAAGCCTGTGCATTATCTGTTGCTTTATGCATTGCTGTCATTCTTGCTCCGTGCTCAGAAGCCACAGAGTCTAAAACTGCTTTGAACACCTGAGTTTTAATTGATTTTGGAATCAAATTATCCAAAATCTCATTTTTATTAGGTTCAAAGATATAATCAGTTTCTACTGCCGATTTCTCTGTTTCAGGCATTGAGATCGGAAGAAGCTGTTCTGCAGTTACTTCTTGCGTTGCAGCGTTTACAAATTTATTATAAATCAAATAAACTTCATCAAACTTACCGTCTCTGAAGCTCTTCATTACTCCTTCAGTAACGTTAGCAACTCTGTCAAATGTAAGATTATCATATACTGCACTTTCATTAGAAAATACCGTTCTGTTTTTTCTTACAGCATCAAAAACTTTTTTACCAATGGTAAGAACCTCAATTTCGTATTGAGAATTATTCTGAAACTGGATATTAAGCTCTTTTACGATTGATGAGTTGAAAGCACCTGCCAAACCTCTGTTAGAAGTTACAGCAATGAAAAGAACTCTCTTCACCTCTCTTTTCTGAGCATAAATAGAAACCTGATCAGGATCTGAGCTAGAATTTACATTCTGGATGATCTCCTGAAGCTTTTCAGAATAAGGTCTCAACATTACGATAGCATCCTGTGCCTTCTTTAGTTTCGCAGCCGAAACCATTTTCATAGCACGTGTAATTTGCATCGTAGATGAAATTGAACTGATTCTACCTCGTATTTCTTTTAAGTTTGCCATATTGGGGTTAGTTGTTGGTTGTCGGTTGTTGGTTGTTAGTTTTTAGAATTTTCTATCAACTATCAACCATCAACCATCAACTAATTTTTAGTTATATTTAGAAGCTAAATCATTAGCCGCCTGCTTAAGAACTCCTGTAATATCGTTATCGATCTTTCCAGCTTTGATAGCAGCCATAGTATCTGGGTGCTTAGATCTTAGGAATTCGATATACTCGTGTTGGAATTCCTTAATTTTGTTCAATGGAACATTTCTCAATAAGTTCTCAGTACCAGCATAGATCATAGCAACTTGGCTGTCTACCGGAAGCGGAGAGTTTACCGGCTGCTTAAGAAGCTCTACGTTTCTTTCTCCTTTAGAGATTACTGCTAAAGTAGAAGCATCAAGGTCAGATCCGAACTTAGCAAATGCCTCTAATTCTTTATATTGAGCCTGGTCTAACTTAAGTGTACCAGAAACTTTTTTCATTGATTTGATCTGAGCGTTACCTCCTACCCTTGATACAGAGATCCCTACGTTAATCGCAGGACGAACCCCTGAATTGAATAGATCAGACTCCAAGAAGATCTGTCCGTCTGTAATAGAGATTACGTTGGTTGGGATATATGCAGAAACGTCACCTGCCTGAGTTTCAATAATTGGAAGAGCAGTTAATGAACCACCACCTTTTACGATTGGCTTAAGAGACTCTGGTAAGTCATTCATTTGCTTAGCAATTTCGTCATCAGCAATAACTTTTGCAGCTCTTTCCAATAGTCTTGAGTGAAGATAGAAAACGTCTCCAGGATAAGCCTCACGTCCCGGTGGTCTTCTCAATAGTAGAGAAAGCTCACGGTAAGCAACCGCTTGTTTAGATAAATCATCATAAACGATCAAAGCTGGTCTTCCGGTATCTCTGAAGAACTCACCGATCGCAGCACCCGCCATAGCAGAATATACCTGCATTGGAACCGGATCTGATGCATTAGCAGCAACGATTACCGTATATGCTAAAGCTCCTTTATCAGATAGAGTCTTAACGATTTGTGCTACTGTAGACGCTTTTTGCCCGATAGCAACATATATACAATATACTGGTTTACCAGCATCAAAAAATTCTTTTTGGTTGATGATCGTATCGATCGCAACAGTAGTTTTACCTGTTTGTCTGTCACCGATGATAAGCTCTCTTTGTCCTCTTCCTACAGGGATCATAGAGTCGATCGCAACGATACCTGACTGTAATGGTTCAGTTACCGGTTGTCTATAGATAACTCCAGGAGCTTTTCTTTCCAATGGCATTTCGTATAATTCCCCAGTAATAGGACCTTTACCATCGATAGGGTTACCAAGAGTATCCACTACTCTTCCTAACATCCCTTCTCCTACTTTGATAGAAGAAATTCTGTTTGTTCTTGTTACTGTATCTCCTTCTTTTACTAATTTACTTTCACCTAGTAAAGCAACACCTACGTTGTCTTCTTCAAGGTTTAGTACAATACCTTCTACATCACTAGAAAATTTCACCAACTCTCCGTATTGTACGTTTTCTAACCCGTATACACGAGCGATACCATCACCGATGGTTAAAACTGTACCTACTTCCTCAACGTTAGATTGAGTATCGAAGTTGGCCAATTGCTGTTTTAAGATCGCAGATACTTCTGCC
>JBCNMJ010000175.1:0-5577 GCA_039594975.1 Chryseobacterium sp.
ATCAATGACCGGTCACTTATTGGGTGCAGCCGGAGCGGCGGAAGCTATCCTTTCCATTAAAGCCATTGAAAACGGAATTATTCCGCCAACAATCAATCTTCACAAGATCGACGAAAATATTCCAAAAGATATTAATATTGTTTTTGGAGAAGCTAAGGAGAAGAATATCAATTATGCACTAAGCAATGCTTTTGGATTTGGAGGGCATAATGCAACTTTGATCTTTAAAAAGTTTTCTTAACTTTATTCTCAGGAATAATTTCATGTCAAAACTAAAAGAAATACGGGAGCTTCAAAACCTGACTCAGGAAGAGTTGGCAGAAAGCTCCGGTATTTCTGTAAGAACAATACAAAGAATAGAAGCCGGGACAATTCCTAAAGGATATACACTTCGAACGTTATCGAAAACCTTGGGAATTTCGGAAGATATTCTTCAAAACATCCGAAGCACAGAAACTGAAAAAGAGCATACTTCAGTTCAGGAAAATAAGGAGGAAACAACAATCAATTATTCCTTACTCAAAATCATCAATCTCTCATCGATTCCTTTTATAGTATTTCCTCCACTGAATATTTTGATGCCTATTCTTCTGATGTTTAAACTGAAGCAGAAAAATATTGTGGCAAAACAGATCATTTCCATTCAGATTCTCTGGACAATTGCCGCACCTATTATTTTCATGTTATGGGTCTTTCTGAGACTCAGGGGAAACTATACTTTAGGAATAATGGTATTCATTGTTCTATCAAATTTATTTATTGTCATTCGAAATACAATTGAAATCGACAGAAAGCAAAAGCTACATTACAAACTGAATTTCAGCATGATATAATGCCAAAAAATAATTGTCGGGTTTTTGTCGGGTTGATTTTTTTGTCTTAAAAACAAGAAATCGAACCTTTGCTGAAAAAATAAAAACAATGACAAAGACTATTCATTTTTTGGTTTTCATCTTCTTTCTTTTTTCTATTAAAAGTAATGCACAGACAAAGACTACCGATCCTGTTTTCAATGACAATAGTACCATTGAAAATTGGTTAAAGGAAAATCATATTCGAACTCTCGGCCTCGGAATTATTGAAAACGGAAAGCTAAAACAGATACAGGTTTTTGGCGAGATCAAAGATGGAATTTCCGCTCCTTATAATACAATGTTCAATGTGGCCTCACTTACCAAACCTATTACTGCAATGGTTGCCTTGAAATTGATCAGTGCAGGAAAATGGAATCTTGATGAGCCTGTCTATAAATATTGGACAGATCCCGATATAGCAAATGATCCCCGCAGCAAAAAAATAACTACCAGAATCATCCTGAGCCATCAGACAGGATTTCCAAACTGGCGATGGATGAGGGAAAACAAAAAATTAACTTTCGATTTTGAACCCGGAACAAAATATCAATATTCGGGTGAAGGAATGGAATATCTAAGAAAAGCTTTAGAAAATAAATTCAAAAAAAACATTGAAGAATTAGCTAAAGAACTCCTGTTTCAACCTATAAGAATGAATGATACTAATTACATCTGGGACGATAAAACCGATGAATCAAGATTCGCGATCGGCTATGACAAAACAGGAAAACCATATGAGACCGTAAAAAATAAAAAAGCAAATGCAGCGGACGACCTGCACACCACAATAGAAGATTATGGAAATTTTATGGTTAGTATTCTTAACGGAAAAAATCTGAATAAAGATACTTATTCTGAAATGACAAAAAAGCAAGTAAAAACAAAAGAAAATAAATATTTCGGACTTGGTTTTGAGATCTACGACCTCGGAAATGATGAGTTTGCACTATCTCACGGAGGCTCAGATTTGGGAAGTCGGTGTATTGCCTTCATTTTACCAAAATCCAAACAGGGAATTATAATTTTTACAAATGCCGATGAAGGTTATAAAACGTATGAAAAATTGGTCGTTCATTACTTGGGAGAAAGAGGACAAAAGATTGTAGATATAGAAACGAAGTAAAAAACAGAGTATAAGGTAAATATAAAACGCTATTTTTTATCATTGAGAAATCTAAAAATAAAAAAGCAGTCATTTTCTGACTGCTTTTGTTTTATGCTTTCAACCATTCCGATCTGGAAAGGTAATTCTGATCAGGATAATAAATAAAGAGAAGATTTCTCCCTTTTATTGTATTAATGATCGGTTGCGTCAGATCTCTCGGAATTGCAGGGCATCCCCAGCTTCTCCCGATTCTTTTGTGCATTGCTGCAAACTCATCACTTACATAATCTGCACCGTGCATTACGATCGCTCTTCTGTAAGCTGCATCATTAAATCCTTTATCCATTCCCAGCAATCTCAGAGAAAATCCGTTGTCTCCGTTATACGTTGCATCGGTAATGTAAAATCCTAAGCTGCTTTGAAGCGAACTTTCTGTATTAGAAAAGTTTGTTGCAAATTCTTCACCTGTGTTTTTTCCATGAGCAACCAATGAATTGAATAATACCTTTTTTTCATTAATATCAATTACCCAAAGTCTTTTTGTATTGGAGGACATAGAAAAATCGCATACCGTAAGTAAATGCGACTCCGAATTAAGCAAACCAGCTTTCTTCAAATTCTCAAAACCTGTTAAAGCTTTAAAGAAAACTTCTTCGTTAAGTTCATGTCCTTGCTCAAATGATATAGACTTGTATAATTCTTCTGATGAAGACACTGCTCTTTCAGTAATTTTCTCAGATTTCGTGGCTACTCTTTCAATTTTTTTTGTACTTATTTCATTCTTTACAATTGCCTTTCTTGGAGACAAATAGAATGAAGTAGTTACCATGTAAACAATACTTAATAAACTAAAAAATCCTTTCATTCAATATTATGTTAAATCCAAATTAGTCAGCAAATGTATTAAAACATAATTACTTAACAGGAATAACTCCACAAAGTTTAACTCAATTTAAGAAAATTTAACTTCCTGATTCTGTGAATAAAAACCTCTTATTTTTCTGAATCAGGAACAAATTCCAGACTTATAGAATTCATGCAATAGCGCAGTCCTGTAGGTTTCGGGCCATCATCAAATACATGTCCCAAATGCGAATCACATCTCTTACAAAGTACCTCCACCCGATCCATTCCGTAGGTTAAATCTCTTTTATAATATACCCCTTCCTTATCTGCTTCAAAGAAACTTGGCCATCCGCAGCTGCTTGAAAATTTTGTCGTCGAGCGGAATAAATGATTTCCGCAAACTGCACAATAATATTCTCCCAATTCATCAAAATCATTGTATTTTCCGGTAAAAGCTCTTTCTGTTGCTGCTTCTCGTGAGATTGCATATAAGTCCGGAGCAAGGATCTTTTTCCATTCTTCATTGGGAATATCGAGTTTTGCAGTATCGGTTCTGGAATAGTATGGATTGTTTTTTGCTTGGTTTTCCATAGAATTATTTTAACTGTTTTTGAAAAATTAAATTAAACCACAAACGTCACAGAAGCCTTAAGCCTTCTAAAAGAAAAAATCAAAGATTTAAAAAAGATGTATTTAATCTTTTGTGACTTTTGTGGTGAGAATAGATCATAAGTTCACAACCAAATTTACTAAATTTGAGCATATGAATGATGAAGCCAAAAGAAAACAATTAAGGAAATATAAAGCATTTGCCACCGGATTATTTCTTCTGATGGCGGTAATTTTCATTGTAACCACTCTTTTACAGAAGACCATCGACTCTCATTGGATCGGCTATGTCAGAGCATTTTCCGAAGCCGCAATGGTGGGTGCTTTAGCAGACTGGTTTGCCGTTACTGCATTATTTCGTCATCCGCTCGGTTTACCCATTCCCCACACCAATCTGATTGAAAACAGCAAACAGAGATTGGGTGACAACCTGGGAAGTTTTGTAGTCAATAATTTTCTATCGCCTCAAAATATCCGTCCTTATATCCAGAAATTAAAAATTTCGGGTTTTGTAGGTGAATGGCTGACAAAGGAAAAAAATCAGGAGATTCTCATTAAAAATCTTTCAGATATTGTTTTAGATATTTTAAACAAACTAGATGATTCTGAAGTGAGTCATTTTATCAGTAAAAAGGTTTCGGAAATGACAGATACAATTAAATTAAATGTCATTCTCGGAAACGGAATTACTTATCTTTTAGACAAAAACGACCATCAGAAAATAATCACCAACCTTTCGTCCCAAATCAAAAATTATATTCTTGAAAATGATGAAATGATTCAGGAGCGTGTAAAAAAAGGAAGTTATTCCTTTATTCCTGCATTTGTCGACAATAAAATTGCCGATAAAATTGCAAGTGGACTTTCAGATTTCTTCAAAGAAGTTGAAGAAGATCCCAACCACGAAATCAGAGCTTTAGTTACCCAAAAAATTTATGATTTCTCCAACGAACTAAAACAGGATCTGAAATGGGAAGACGAGTTTAAAAACATTAAAAATGACCTTTTAAAAGGTAATAAACTTGATGAGTATTCAAGTGATATCTGGGTTTCCATAAAAAATACGTTGAAAAAAGAATTACAGGATGAGCAGTCTTCTTTAAAAAATTATATTTCAAAAAACCTGAACGAATTTTCACAAAATCTAAAGACCGACGAAGTGCTTCAGAATAAAATTGATCACTGGATTCGTGTAACGGCCTATAAGTATATTCTGAAAAACACCCATCAATTCGGAAACCTCATCAGCTCGACGGTTGGAAACTGGCAGGGAAAAGAATTAAGTGAAAAACTGGAGCTGGAAGTGGGAAAAGATCTTCAATTCATCCGTGTCAACGGAACTTTGGTTGGCGGATTGGTTGGATTGATTATTTATACCATTTCTCATTTTTTCCTTTAATAAAATTATTTCTCTTTTAAATAATGTTTTGTCATTCTGAAAGAGAATGAAACGAAGTGAAATGAAGAATCTCTTAATCATAAATCAGATTTCTCCTTTCGTCGAAATGACAGACCACCAAAGTTTTTGCAATAAAAAAGAGAGCTCAAAGCTCTCTCTATTTTTTCTTAAAGATTTTTCGAAAAAGATTGGGATAGAAATCTTCGGTTCCAATTCTCATTTCTTTCATTACAGGAAATAAAAATTTCAATACTGAAATAAGAAATATATTCAAAATGGCTAAGATTATAATATTCATTGCTTGAAAATTATCTTGGTAAACGGCTTGCTCTCGTCAAAATCGCTTTATTAATATCATTGATCAATTCCGGGCCTTCATAAATAAAACCTGTATACAGCTGAACCAAAGTTGCTCCTGCATCAAGCTTCTCCAATGCATCTTTTGCAGAATGAATCCCGCCAACTCCGATGATTGGGAACGCTCTGTTACTTTTATCTGAAAGATATTTGATCATTTTTGTACTTCGTTCACCGATTGGTTTTCCGCTTAATCCCCCGTTTCCGATTTGCTCCAAAACTTCCGGCGAAGTTTTCAGACCTTCTCGGTTTACTGAGGTATTTGAAACTACAATTCCGTCGATTTTTGTTTCAGCAATCAGTTCAATAATTTCATCAAGCTGGTTGTTATTCAAATCCGGAGCAATTTTCAGTAAAATCGGTTTTTGTACAGATTTCGATTGGTTGATTTTTTTAACTTCCGTAAT
>JBCNMJ010000176.1:0-5575 GCA_039594975.1 Chryseobacterium sp.
GTATTTTTATTTTTATTATTTGTTTTTAAAAATTTATTACTACTTTTGATGGGGTAATTAAAAATTTTATGAAAGTAGGGCTTAAATGGATAGTGTCTTTTACTATTATTTCTCTAGTCGCAGTCGGGGGGCTATTTTGGAGTCCCATTGTTGATTTTCCGAATACCGGGGAATTTCTTGACGAAAGTAAAATTGTTGGGGCGGATGTGGCCTGGATTCTGGCAGCTGCAGGTTTGGTTTTATTAATGACGCCTGGCTTATCATTCTTCTACGGAGGAATGGTTGGGAAGAAAAATGTGATTTCTACCATGCTGCAAAGCTTTATTGCTTTGGGAGTGATCTCAATTTTATGGGTAGTAGTTGGTTTTTCACTTTCTTTTGGAGATTCTATTGGCTTTACGATTAATGGAGAACATTACGGAATAATTGGTAATCCTTTAAGCTATCCCTTCTTCAGCAGAGTAGGAGTATTGCCGCATAAAGCAATGGCTTCTACAATTCCCTTTATTCTTTTTGCTTTGTTTCAAATGAAATTTGCAGTCATTACACCAGCTTTGATCACAGGATCGTTTGCTGAAAGAGTAAGGTTCATTTCTTATCTGCTGTTCATGGTTTTATTTAGCCTATTTATTTATACTCCTTTATGCCATATGGTGTGGCATCCGGATGGACTTTTGAATAAGTATTTCGGAGTGAAAGATTTTGCCGGAGGAACAGTAGTTCATATGAGTGCCGGTTTTGCGGCTTTGGCGGGAGCCATTGTTGTAGGAAATCGAAAAAATCCACACCATGAACCATCCAATATTTCATATGTAATGTTGGGAACAGGAATGCTTTGGTTCGGATGGTTTGGTTTTAATGCCGGTTCTGCCTTGAGTGCCAATGCTACTGCTGCGACAGCTTTTGGAACAACGACGATCGCTTCAGCTTCTGCAATGATGACCTGGATTTTTTTTGACAGAATTAATAAAAGAAAAGTTTCCGCTTTAGGAGCGTGTATCGGTGCAGTAGTAGGTTTGGTTGCGATCACTCCGGCTTGTGGGTTTGTTTCTATTTCGGAAAGTCTTTTCATCGGTTTCATTTCGGCAATTGTTTCTAATATAATGGTTAACTGGAAAGCATTGAAGAAAATAGATGATACACTGGATGTTTTCGCCTGTCATGGAGTGGGAGGAATTATGGGAATGATCTTAACGGCAATCTTTGCTCATGGTGAGAATGCAAGTCTTCTTCATGGAGGAATTAACGTATTTGCCCATCATATGATTGCACTGGTACTTGTTTCATTGTTTGCTTTTTTTGGATCACTGCTTTTGTATAAGATCACAGATAGTATCATTACTTTAAGAGTCTCTGAGGAGTCAGAAAATATGGGACTGGATATGTCTCAACATGAAGAAAGCCTGTGCTAAAGTTAATTGTGAATTGTCAATTCGTTTTGCAGTCAATTTTAAAAATTCATCTGCGAGCCAATTCATTACAGATAATTCACATCAATAATATTTGAGTTCATATAGTTTTAATTTTGAGCCGAAGGTGAAATTTCATCTTCGGCTTTTGCTTTTCAATTTATCGTGTATCTTTGTGTTTAGGAAAAATGATGAATTTTCTATATGGAATCAATATCGGTTTTTGAGATTATTAAAGTAGGGATAGGCCCTTCTAGTTCACATACAATGGGACCTTGGAATGCAGCATCTGCATTTATTAGAATTATAAAGAGAGAAAGATCAATAGATGAGGTGAAGGAAGTGTTTGTTGAGTTTTTCGGTTCGCTGGCAAAAACGGGAATCGGGCATGGAACAGATATTGCCGGAATATTGGGGTTGAGTGGTGAAGACTTTAAGACAATCGATACTACCAAAATTGATGAAAAAATTGAAAAAATAAAAACTAATCAAATTCTCAATCTGGGAGGTGAAAAGGAAATTCCTTTTATCTACGGTTATCATTTGGTCTTAAATATGCAAAAATCTCTTGACTATCATCCGAACGGAATGATTTTTAAGGCAATTTTTGAAGACGGAACTGAGCTTGTTCAGGATTTTTACTCTGTAGGGGGTGGATTTATCATGAGCCAGGAAAAAAAATCGATTCAAAAACATTGTGTCCGCACTTTGTATCCCTGTCATAAATCTTCGGATATTGTAAAATATTGTGAAAAATTAGGGCTTAGCAGGATTTCAGACCTAATTCTGATGAATGAAGAAAGCTGGAGAACTCAGGAGGAAACAATACAGGAAGCACTTTATATCTGGCAGCAGATTAAGGAATGTATTTATAAAGGGGTAAATAAAGAAGGCGTTCTTCCGGGAGGATTAAATGTGACAAGAAGAGCGGCCGGACTTAATAGAAAATTATTAGGAGATAAAATTTATAAAAATAAGGATGAATGGTTTCAGCAGGTTGTAGATGCCGAAGAAAACTTCACCAATATCAATAAATGGATTGCTTGCTTTGCATTGGCGGTAAATGAAGAAAATGCAAGTTTTGGAAGAATTATCACAGCTCCTACAAACGGGGCAAGTGGAGTAATTCCAGCTGTTTTAATGTATTCACAGGCTTTTACAGACTCTATAAGTGAAGATGATATCGTAAGATTTTTATTGGTAGCCGGTGAAATAGGAACTTTATTTAAGAAAAATGCAACAATTTCTGCAGCAATGGGAGGTTGCCAGGCGGAAATCGGAGTTTCTTCAGCAATGGCAGCAGCCGGATTAACGGAAATTCTTGGCGGAAGTGTTGGTCAGGTTTTAATGGCAGCGGAAATTGCTATGGAACATCATTTGGGACTTACCTGCGATCCGATTAAAGGATTAGTCCAGATTCCTTGTATTGAAAGAAATACGATGGGAGCGATAAAAGCAATCACAGCAGCAAATATTGCCTTAGAAAGTGATCCAACAAAAGCAAAAGTAACTTTAGATGAGGTAATTCAGACCATGTGGGAAACGGCACTGGCGATGAGTGACCGTTTTAAAGAAACTTCAGAAGGGGGATTGGCAATTGCAGTGAATGTTCCGGAATGTTAAGGAAACTTTTAATTTAGATACAAAAAACCTCTAGATTTTATATCTGAGGTTTTTTCATTTATTTTTTCCTGTTGAATAAAAATTTTCCACCGCCTTGCTCCAGTTGCAATTCTTCTTTTTCAGGGAAGAAAATCATCTTAAGACCGGCATTGTCAAATTTAAACTGGTCTTTCTCTACATATTCCAGTGGAAATTCCGATTGTCCGGTTCCCTGTCCGAACAATCCTCCATTCTTAATGAAGATTTTAATACCTAGAGGAATATCTTTAGATGAATAATCACCAATGTATTGTCTCAATTCAGTTTCTGAAATTTTTGTAGTTGAAAAATTAGGCAGGCTGAATTCTTTATTATAAAGTATGCTAAAAATATCAATAATGAAATTATTGGCTCCGATTCTGTCAGCATTCAAAGAATAAGCAATTGAGATATCATCTTCGCCGTTATAAATCATTAATGAATTGGTTCCATAGGTTCCACCGCTGTGTCCTACAAACATCTTTGAATAAAAAGATGTTAAAGCGAGTCCCATTCCAAATCTGTCCTCTTTAGGCATCATGGCAGAAAGACTTTCTTTGGAAATAATTTTTCCTGCAAAAAGAGCATTAATAATGATGTTTAAATTCGTTGGAGTAGTGGCAATATCGCCTACACCCACTATATTGTTGAAATCAAAATCTTTGACAGGTTCCCATGCATTGGCATAATTGTAAGAACTGAAAACGTTTGTTGGCTTTTGGCTCACCGTATAAAAGTTTTTTAATTGTAGAGGCTGTACAAATGTTTCCTTTAAATTGTCTGCGTAAGACTTTTTACTGATTTTTTCTAAGATTTTTGTCAATAAATAATATCCGGAATTGGAATACTGAACTTTAGTTCCCGGTTCAAATAAAGAGCCCTGTTCAATAATATGATTCATGATCTGTTCTTCAGAAACTTTATCCGTAAGCCACTTCATCGTATTCTTGCCTGTAACGTAATCTCCCAGTCCTGAAGAATGGTGAAGGAGTTGTGAAATCGTTATTTTTTCAGCATTTGGAATTTTAGGATAAAACTTTGAAAGTTTGTCATCCAGATTCAATTGCTTTTTCTCAATAAGCTTGAATATCATCATAGCAGTCATCGATTTTGTGATCGAGCCAATCTGAAAAGTTACTTTATCCTTTTGAGAAAGACTTGTTTCACCAAAATTTCTTTTGTAAATCTCTTTTCCCTCTTTGAAAATTGAAATCTCACCTGCTTCAGCATTGTTTTTTTCTAAATAAGAGATAAAATCATCAATTTTATGTAAACTTTCCTGAATGTTACCGGATAATTTCAGAATTTTAAGACTTTCATCTTTATTATTCTTCTCGTCAAAAGGTTTTAAAACTAAAGGAAAGCTTTTCCCATTCTGAAAAAAATTTCCTGAAATGGTATTGTTTTCAAACTTCCCTTTATACGATGCATTTGCGCTTGCAATTTCTATAACCAATTCATTGTTACTGAACGATACCTTTTCAGCAGGAATACCTTCGGCTCCTTGTGCGGGACTGTCAAGTAAAGCTTTATAAGAATTTTTATCCTTTTCTATATGAACAATAAAAGGAAGTTTATTTCCTTCAATATCTAAGTCTCCTTTCCATGATCCGGCTATTTGTTGTGAGAAAATTTGTTGAATGCTTAGTAGAAAGAGAATAAATAAAATTTTAGTTTTCATAGTTTTAAAATATAAATTGACAAGTGATGGTGGTGACAATAATTAAGAATGCAAAAATCACGATCTGTTTCCAGTTCTTAAGATTGGTTGCTGTTTTGAAGCCATTATAGATAAGAGTCATTCCGTAAGCAATCAACAAAAGAGCTGAAAAGCTGAAAATGCACACAATAATAAGATCTGCAGGAGAAATATTTGCCGGATTTTTTTCTGCCATTACTCTTATAGACTCCATACTGTTTTTAATAATGGGAAGCTCGCTGATTAGGATGATAAAAATTCCTGGAATTTGGGAAATTAAAATAGTATTGACAATATCAATGAATCTGGTTCTTTTATTATAGATTTTTCCGAGAATGAAAAAAATGACAATTGCAATGAGATAGCTTAATAGACTGTAACCAATACTTTCAATGAATGAACCTTTTTCGTTAGCATACCGGTAATGAAAAATACTGTCTACCTGTAAGCTGAATACATTACATAATATCAAGGTGATTCCTAGAGATATTATACCTGCAATAAGAAGCTGATTCTCGCCGTATTTTGAAAATGGGTTGAAAACTGTTTTCCAATTCATGTTGATGAGCTTTTTGATTTAGTTTTTTAATAAGTTGATTTTTTGAATAAGATCGTCCATTTTGTTTCTCATGGTAGGATAGGAGAGATCGGCTTGTTTTGCCATTTCTTTAATGCTTCCGCTGGATAAGAAGAAATTGAGAATAAATTCCTGTTCATCGCGATTTAGCTTTAATATAACTGGCAATTCATAGTCTCCATTGACTTCTGTAGTGCAGTTGGGACACTTCATCTGGCTTACATTTAAAGTGTGATCGCAACTGGGACA
>JBCNMJ010000177.1:0-5456 GCA_039594975.1 Chryseobacterium sp.
TTTCATTGTTTTGTGATAAATAAAGTGTATATTTATATATCCCCAAATTACTAAAAATGAGAAAAATTGTACTTTTAGCTTTCATTTTTATCAGTTATCTCTTACATGCCCAATGCACAGGCTGTACAGTCACAAACCCAACCGACCCTAATTATCATTTTCCAGATAACACAACGGTCTGCTTTTCTTCTAATATGACTTTTAATAATCCAACTTTTGGGTCTAATGTAAAGTTGTGTATCGCTTCCGGAGTAACGGTAACATTTCAGAATAATATTTTCGGAGTCAATAATGCCATGACTTATTTTGATGTCTACGGTACCCTTCTTTTTAGTCAGGCTATAACCGCTGTTGCAGATCTTAATGTTCATGTTTTCAGTACAGGGAATGTATCTATGAGTTCAGGGAACGGAAACTTTACCATGAACGGAGTGCAGAATGTTATCATTAATGAAGGAACCATAGAAATGGGTGTTTTACAATTTGGAGACAATACTACCAATACAGTTGATAATTATGGAACCCTTACAATCAATGGAAATATGAATATGAGCAATTCTGCTGTAACTCATTTTAGAAATGAAAGAGGAGCTCAGATGTTTTTAAGTGGAAATTATACTAATAATGAGAACAGTATTTATATTAACTGTGGAAGTATTATTTCAGGAAATGGGTTTAATATTAATGGTGGAGCGATTTATAATACGGGTATTTTTGCTGCCAACGGAGATATTAATTTATCAGGAAACTCCAGCATGATTTATAATTTCGGACTTTTTAGTTCAAGCGGAAGTATGAATAATGCACCTTCAGATGCTATTATTTACAATGAAGGGAAGATGGTAATTAATCAATATCAGGGAGGAAATGCAACTATTCAAGGGCCTTCATCACCAACTAAAAAAGGATATATAGAAGTTTTTAATCCTATCCAAGTCAATAATTCAGCAATGGGACCGAATCTTGATTTCAAAAGATCTAGTGGAGTTTCTGATCCAAGTACTGTTTTTATGAATAGTAATCCAACTTTTCTCACCAATGTTACTTTTGATTGTGCATCTACCAATAATTGTAGTGCCCCACTGGTTCTGAATCCCGACTTTTGCCCGGCAATTGATGGAGATCTTCCTCCGATGGCAGTGGATGATTCATATACAATTAATGCCGGAAGTACATCCACTGGAACTGTTCTGGATAATGATTTTGAATCGTATAACGGACCACAAGCAACTATTGCAAATGTTATTATATCTCAGATTTCAACATCCAATCCAAATGTTACATTAAACACTACTGATGGTCACATTACAGTTGCTCCCGGAACACCGGCCGGAACATATACTTTGGTTTATCAGATTTGTCAACAGGCGGATCCTGCTAATTGTGATACTGCAGTAGATACTATAATCGTTCCCGGAGGGGGAACTATACCTTGCTACAAGCCTGCTGTAAATGCAGGAACTGTACTTCCTTCCAATTTGGGAATTACAGGATTGGGAAGGGCTAATTCAGGAGATACAAGCTGGCCTGGAGCCAGAAAAGGAGCATGGATGGTATTGGAATCTAAAACTAAGGGTTTCGTTTTAAACCGGCTTACAGATACTCAGGTTGCAGCCATTCCTGCAGCAGATCTGAAAGAGGGAATGATCGTCTACAATACTACCCAAAATTGTCTTCAAGTGAATATTGACGGAACTTCTACAGGATGGAGATGTTTCAATAATCAAACATGTCCGGATTAATTAAAATTAAGTGAAAATGAAAAAAACGGTTTTAATAATAGGATTAATATTTTCTCTGTCGCTTTATTCTCAAGTTGCGATTGGAAAAGTTGCGGCCGAATCGGCATCTTCTTCAATAGAATTTGGTAATGCTAATCGAGGAATAGTTTTGCCTTGGGTTACTGATGTAGTCAGTATGTCCAATGTTGTGAACGGAACTTTAGTTTTTGATCTTACAGATAAAAAAGTGAAATCTTACCAAAATAATACCTGGATTGATCTGTCTATTGATGGGACAGGAGTTGCGGATTCAATATTACAGGATGCTTTGAATGAAAACCCGGCTGCAAAGGTGGCTATTGGAATACCAACGGCAACTTCCGGAATTTTAGTACTGGAGGACAGTGACAAAGCGATGGTTTTACCTAAAGTTGCCAGCCCGCATCTCAATATTATTTCTCCCGCAGCCGGAATGATGGTTTATGATACGGTGAAAAAACAACTTGCTGTTTTTAATGGTTCGGTGTGGACGTTCTGGGGAGAATAAATTGTTAAGCTACATAATATTTCTCACAGCAATTCTCACGGGATGGTACAAAAGCACAATAAAAGCTGTGATCAGAGCCAGCCAGAATAATCCCGTAAAAATTTCCATATTGGAAAGAAGCATGGCCTGAGCATTAATTTTGGCTTTAAAAACTCCCGCAGTTACAGATAAGGATTCATTGACTGGAAGTTTTGAAATATGGGCTCCGAATACTTGGTTCCACTGGGAATAGAAAACAGGGTTAATGTCTGTTAAATTGTAACTAAGACTATCAGAATGTTTTAACGTTAAAAAAAGCATTAAATTCTGCATTAAAGCATATCCTATAGCTGTCGTCCAGAAACGGGTAGTTGTTCCTAAAGCTGTGGCATTAGCTACATATTCTTCAGGCGTACCGGAAATCAAAAAGAAAACCAACGGAGTAAATAGCAGACCTTGTGCAAAACCCTGTAAAAATAAAGGCGGACAAATTGTTGAAAGCGTAGTATCAGGATAAAAAGTATATGTAAACCAGGCACAATCTAACGCTAATAACAAAAATCCCGTAAAGAAAACTATTCTCGATGATATTCCTCTGGTCAAACAAATACCTGAGAGAAATACACCTAATAATGTTCCTGCAACGTTCCAGTACTGGATATTCACGATATAATCCCAAGGCCATTTCCAGACGGTCGCCATAATGGTGTAAACATTATTTAAACCCGAACGGATTAAATAAAAGATAAAAAATAAAAACATTCCGACAATTACATTTTTCGAACTGAATACTTCAAAATGAAAAATAGGACGTTTGGAATTTCTTTGTTTCAGCATAAATAATCCTCCCGAGATTAGGAAAATAAAAAGACACATGATAATGGTATCAGATTCGAGCCACATCAGTCTTTTCCCATAGATGATCGCATAACCCCCTGCCTGCAATGAAACCCAAAGTAAGAACCAGCTTGTGATATCGAGTTGGTATAATGGTTTTTTCGGAAAAAATCTGTTTCTGTTGAAGATGGCAATTGCAATTATTAAAACAAATACATGAAAATAAACCATCATTAAAATCATATGCTGAAAGTCATAGTTTTCAATACTTGATTTTAATAGGGAAGTCGTAATGGTTCCGCCTGTAAGCATGATGGTATACATGAAAAGATAGGCAATAATTTTGGCGTGTTTCGTTTTTAACTCAGCAATAATGAGTGGTAAAAAAATAGCACCTTCTAATACTCCGAAAATACCTTCCAAAAACCGGATGACTAAAATAACATGATAATCGTTGGTGACCGATAAAAGGTAAAGAATAATTACAGAAATGGAGGACATCAGGAGAACGTAATATTTGACACTGAAGTAGGCCATAAAACGTTGTAAAACTAAAAGGGTAACCACAAATGTCCCGTACATCAAAATCATTAAGTATTGGATGTCATCTGAATCGACATCCATAAAAGAAGATGTGAAGGCGCTATTAGAGTGTAATATCGACAACAACATCAGGTGGGGAAACAGCGCCAGAACCAAAAGCGGCAGTTTCAGCCATTGTGGTACCCATTTATGATAAATTGTATTGTGTTGCATGATTTCTTTATGAAAGCTAGGAAAGAGAGGATATGTCTAAAAATGCGAAAAGACAAAGGAACAGCATGTAAAGTAAAGGTAAGATGGCAATATTACACTCTGCCTTTTCGCTAGAGTTTTAAATTTGAGAGTGAGGAAATTGAAAAAATTAAAATCTAATATACATGCCCTTCTACATCAATTCTCAATTCCTCGGCTTCTCAAATCTTATATCTTTTTGGCACTTACCAGAACATTCATTCCGGAAAGTAATTTCTCATTATGCTGATTATTATTAAGAATAATTTTTACAGGAAATCTTTGTTCTATTTTCACAAAGTTTCCTGTTGCATTATCTGGTTTTACCAAAGAGAACTGCGAACCGGAAGCTGGGGAAACAGAAACAATTTTTCCTTTGAATTCTATGTCAGGATAAGCGTCTGCTGTGATAATCACTTCTTTATTCTGGTCGATTTGTCCTAATTGTGTTTCTTTATAATTGGCAATAATCCATTTTTCTTTACTTACAATCTGAACCAAAGCCTGACCTTCTTTAATTAGCTGACCTTCCTGGATAGTCTTTTTACCCACCCAGCCGTCATATGGAGCCGTAACCACTGTATAAGAAAGGAAGAGTTTAGCATTATTCAGACTGGCAGAACTTTGCTGGATCTGACTTTTTACCGGAGCAACTTTAGTTTCCTGCTCGTTCACGCTTGCTCTCACTGCATTTTTCTGTTGTTCCAAAGCTAAAAGATTAGCTTTTGCCTGTTGATAGGATGCCTTTACATTTTCAAACTGCTGCTCGGTTGCTGCATCTTCTGAAACTAAATTTTTATATCTTTTAAAATCCTGTTCGGTTCTCCATATATCAATTCTCGCAGAAGCAATTTTCGCATCGATGATTTTAGTGTCACTTGCTTTGGTGTTTACGCCACTTTCAATCGTGTTGATATTCTCTGAATTGGCATTGAGACTGGCTTCAGCCATTTTTACCTGATTGACAAACTCACGATTATCGATCACAATTAACGTATCTCCTCTATGTACAAACTGATTTTCGTTAAACTTAATGGTTTTGATGAAGCCTGAAACTTTGCTGGAAACAGGAGTAATATATTGTTCAATTTGTGCGTCGTTGGTTGTAACATTTTTTCTCGAAAAAAGATAGAAACTTACCATTCCAGTAATTCCGCTGATAATGAGAATCCAGGCTAATAAAGTAATCGTTTTGTTGATTCTTCTTTCCTTTTGTGTTAATTCTTTTTTTGCCATAGTTTTTTATAGGTTTCCAATCGTATATTGGAGTTGGTAATATTTAAGTTGTCTGTTGATTTTTACGGAAATAAGATTCGATTGTGCTTCGAGGTAAGCGTTATCAGCATCAATTAATTCTGTGATAAGGCTTAGCTTATTGGCATATTTAGTTCTTACAATTCTATAGTTTTCCTTAGCCTGGGTAATTGCTTCTTCTGCAATCTTTACCTTTTGATCCGTTTCTTCGAATTTTTTATAGGCCTCATACACATTATGTCTGATATTTTCCTCATTCTCCTCAATCTGTAGCCTTGCCAGATGAATATTTTCTTTCGCTTCCTGCATTTTGTATTTGTTTTTATACAAACTTTCAATAGGGT
>JBCNMJ010000178.1:0-5389 GCA_039594975.1 Chryseobacterium sp.
AACACAGATTACGCTATCTTTAGAACCCTGTTTTGGCACTTGTCCTGCAAGCTCAATATCAATAGACTCGGAAGGCAATATCATCTACTTTGGCGAATCAAACACACCAAATATTGGCTTATTTAAAGGAAAAATTGACAAAAAAGTTTTTGAAGAAATTGTGTTAGAACTTAACAAAATTCACTTTACAGTACTAAAAAACACATATAGCGTTGGTAGTGTAACAGATTTATCCGGTCTTAGTGTAAGTTTTATTAAAGATCACAAAATCCTTAAAACAATATATAGTTATGGAAATGCTGAACCACGAAACTTGAAAGGAATTTTAAATCGAATTATCTATGCCTATCAAAAAGCTAAGCTAGAAAAAATAAACTATGATTATCCAATTGTAAGCCCAACATTTCCACCAAAATTTTTGCTAAATGATTCTGAGTCTTTTTATCTTCAGACTTTATTATTAAAAGCATCTAAAACTGATTCTAAATTCATTGCTACATATCATCAAAAATCAAGTTTAATTCTTCCTGAAAATTTTGATTACGAAAGATATGAACAAATGCAAAGACGAATAGAAACAAACGGGAGGTATTTTAGAATGGAAAATAAAAATCATCATTTTTCAACTTTTGATATTGGTTTTGATTTCTTTAAAGCTAATGAAAGCTTTTCTAAAAACTCCAATTAAGGCAACTTCGCCACCAAACTCTCTGGTAACATTTTTAAAATCAAATAAATTATCTTCCATTTAAAATTAGGAACAATAGTAAATGAATTCCCTGCATTCACAATGAATTTTGCTACATAATCAGGCTCCATAATCAAAGATTCATTCAGCTGTAACCCTTTATTTATTTTGGTTCTGATATAACCAATTATCAACGCATTTACTTTTATATTTCTTGAAGCCAATTCCTGTCTCAATCCCGCTAGATAAGTAGTAAAAGCTGCTTTTGTGCTTCCATACACAAAATTACTTTTTCGTCCTCTTACCCCGGAAAGCGAAGAGAGTCCGATAATTCTTTCTAAATTTTTATTGCTTATATCTGTTGCGATGATATTTAGAATAGAAACAGCTCCCATATAATTCACCATCATCATTTGTTGAACTCCTTTAAAATCTATCAAAGCTTTTTCATTATCCACTAAAAATCCTGCTGCATATACAATGATAGGAGGTTTTACCGGAAGTTCATCATAAAATTTCTGATGGGAATCAAAATCAACAGCATCAAAATACAGAATGGTCACCTTTGAATCAAGACGATTTTCAGCAACGAAATCCCTCAGAGAATTCATATTTCTGGAAGCCGCTATTACTGAAAATCCCTTTTTAATGTATTGTTTGATACATTCTTTGGCAACATCAGAATTTGCGCCTAAAATAAGAACAGTTTTATTCGTGTTTTGATTCATTAGACAAAGATAAATTAAACCACAAATAACACAAATACGAAAACAGTGTCATTTCGACGAAGGAGAAATCTATTTCCTGTTTTAGATCTAATAGATTCTTCACTCCGCTCTGCTTCGTTCAGAATGACAGTGGAAAATGAGGACTTCAAACAGGGCAGAGAATCTCATATCTGGATAAAGGTTTTATGTATATTTCTTAATAATGATATAAAAGTTTCGGCGGGGTGAGCTTTGCTCACCCCGCCGAAACGAAATATTTTTCAATCAAGAGAATTAATTTTTCTCTTCAACTTCTTTTTTGTCAGTCGTTTTTTCAGCATTTTTAGCTTTATCTCCGAAACGAGCTTCTGTCAGATCCTTAGAAATCGCAGCTTTTTCAAATTTAAGTTTCCCGGATAATGTTTCAATAACATAACCATCGTCCTGAACCTGAGCAATTCTTCCGTGAAGACCTGAAGTAAGTACGACTCTGCTTCCCACTTTTAAATTTTCCTGAAAGTTTTTTTCTTTTTTCTGCTTCCTTTGTTGAGGAAGAATAATTAAAAGGAAAAAACCAACCATCATAACCCCCATTAGAATCATCATGTTTCCTCCTCCTCCTGGTTGAGCCTGTAAAAAAATTGATAGTAAACTCATGATATTATGGTTGAATATTTGCAGTAAACGTTAATTTAATAGGTGCTTTTTCTACATTAGCAAAAACATCAGCATATTTATTGACTGCTCCGTCAAAGTTTGTAGAATCAAAATGCAACGTAATTTTTCCTTTCTTACCAGGTAAAATCGGCTCTTTTGTAAAATCAGGAGCGGTACATCCACATCCAGGTTTTACTTCAGAGATTACCAATGGATTTGTCCCGGTATTTGTAATTTCATATACATGCTCTACTTTATCTCCTTTTTTAATCTTTCCGAAATCAAAATTGCTTTCAGATAGAGCAATTGTAGTTAATGGTTGGTTTGAAGCTGGAGCTGGAGTTGCCGTTTCAGCAGAAACCGGAGTTACCGTAGATGATCTTTCTGATGCTCTCACTAAAGAATCATGATGGCTTTTTTCGATTGACGGAATGTCTTCACGTGTTTCTTTATTTTCTTTTTTACAGGAAACCAAACCAAAGCCTATAATAGACAAAGCGATAATGGATAACGTCTTTTTCATGTTAAATTCTATTTTGATCTTTACAATATTTATCTAAAATTCCATTAATAAATATATTGGATCGGTCTGTTGCAAATACTTTCGCAATCTCAATATATTCATTGATAATAACTTTTGAAGGCGTAAAAGGAAAGTTATCAAGTTCCGCAATAGCTGTAGACAAAATCACTTTATCCATCAAAGAAACCCTCTCCAAATCCCAGTTTTCCAGTCTTTCTTCCAGTTTCTTTTCATTATTTTCCCAACTGTCCAATGTATTTCTCAATAGCTTCATCGCAAAAGTCTTATCCTCTTCATCTTTAATCATTTTGATCAACGTTCTGCTTTCCTCATCTTCTTTCAGGAAACCAATTGTTTTTTGTACCATTGAATTGGCAATGTGAATATCATCATACCAGGAAAGTTCTTTATCCCCAAGGTAATCGTGGAAATCATCATTTTCAGCAATATATCTTAAAAATAATTTACCAATGAATTTCTGATCTTCCTCAAAAGAATATCCTTCTTCCTTCATGAAGTCCTGATAACGTTTCCCGGCAGTAATTCTTTGGAAAGTTTTCACCAATAAATCATCATGCAAATCCCATTTTAATTGCTTATGTTGTCCTGTGAAAAATAATCTCTCAGGATTTTCCTCTAACTTAATTAAAACTTGATTGTTGATGAATTTTTGATTAGGATTGATATCAGACTCGGATTTAATGTATTTATTCTTACCAATCTCAATCTGATTCTCTGCCAGTTCTTTTAAAGCAACTAAAAAATTCAGTTGATAGATGTACAGGTAATAGATTTTCTCTATTCCAGAAAACATGTTTTTCTCTAATACATCAAACTTTACAGGGTTCTGGTAATATGAATACACAGTCTGTACTACTTTTTCACGGATTTGTCTTCTTCCTAACATTCAAAGAGCTTTTAATGAGCGCAAAGATACAAAATTTAAAATTTATGAAATTCGTAGTCTGATGACATTTTTGTAATTTTGTAAAACTTTATGAAAGCGCTGAAAACCTTAAACCCCTATTTTTGGAAACACAAAATACTTTTATTTTGGGGAGTCCTATTTATCATTGCCAGTAATTTTTTCAACATATATAAAGTCCAGTTTGTAGGTAAATCTGTAGATGAACTTACAAAAAACGGCAATCTCGGTTTCAATCATCAGGTTCTGATTTATGTTGCCATTATCGTAGGCTGTTCATTATTAACAGGCTTTTTCACCTTCATGATGCGCCAGACCATTATTGTGGCCTCCAGAAGAATTGAATATGAGCTTAAAAATAAAATCTACCGACATTATCAGGATTTATCTTTAACAGATTATAAACAAACAACCATCGGGGACTTAATGAACAGATTAAGTGAGGATGTTGTTGCGGTAAGAATGTATTTAGGACCGGGGGTAATGTATGTAGCAAACTTAATTGTTCTTGTTATTATCACCGCAGTATATATGGTAAAAACAGATGCATCCATGACAATGTGGACATTACTGCCTCTCCCAATTCTATCCTATGCCATATATAAAGTAAGTTCAATTATCAACAAGAAGTCGAAAATTATGCAGAAAAGCCAGTCTGCTATTTCCACTTTTGTTCAGGACAGCTTTTCAGGAATTCGTGTGGTGAAATTTTTTGCCAAGGAAAAATACATTGAAAGAAATTATGGTATAAAAGTTACCGATTACCAAAACAAAGCTCTTGATTTAGCAAAAACGGAAGCATATTTCTTTACGATCATTTTATTTGTAATTGGATTGCTCAATGTTGCCATTATTTTGATTGGGGGACAGAAATATATTGACGGTCAATTAAGCATCGGTAAAATTGCTGACTTCTTCATGTATATCAATACTTTGATTTTCCCATTTTCTATGGTAGGCTGGGTAACTTCAGTTAATCAGCGTGCAGAAGCTTCCATGCAGAGAATTAATGAATTCATGGATAAAAAGTCTGAAATCATCAATACTAATTTTGAAACTTATCCTATCAAAGGAGATATTGAATTCAGAAACGTATCTTATGTTTACCCAAATACAGGAATCAAAGCATTAGAAAACTTAAACTTTACAATAAAAGCAGGAGAATCTTTAGCAATTATGGGAAAAACCGGAAGCGGAAAATCTACCATAGCATTATTATTGTGCAGATTAATTGATCCTACTGAAGGTGAAATTTTAATTGACGGAAAAAATCTCAAAGAACACAACCTGGAAAACTATAGAAATTTCATCGGATATATTCCCCAGGAAAGTTATCTTTTCTCAGATTCTATTGAAAATAATATCGGCTTTGCTATAGATAATCCGTCTCATGAAAAAATAGTTGAGTATGCTAAAATTGCTGATGTTGATAAAAATATCATAGAATTTAAAGATCAGTATAAAACGATGGTTGGTGAACGCGGAGTCATGCTTTCGGGAGGACAAAAGCAAAGAATTTGTATTGCCAGAGCGTTAATTAAAGACCCGAATATTATCATTTTTGACGATTCTTTATCTGCTTTAGACACCGAAACCGAGCAGAATATTTTAGAAAATATCGACAGAAAAATTAGCAACTCGACTTCCATAATTATCACACATAGAGAGTCTAGCGCTCAAAAAGCTGATAAAATTATTAATCTTACCGAAATTACAAATTCTGTAACCGCTTAGCCATTTCATTCCCAATTGTTAAATAAATCATAAAAAAAATTTTGTGATTAAAAGAAAACTTTTATATTTGTTCTTAACAAGATTAAAAAATATCTAACAATGAGTGAATACAAGGAACGCCATGAAAATGAAATTTTCACGAAGGTGTTAAAAGC
>JBCNMJ010000179.1:0-5308 GCA_039594975.1 Chryseobacterium sp.
GTTTTCAAAGTTTTGATAGATAAGGTAGAACCTATAAGAAATAAGGTCAGATTTAATCCTGATTTGGCTAATAGTGTAATTCCCGAACTCAGCCTATCAAAAAATGGGAAATAGGTATTCAGCAAAATGGCCAGGATAAAATACCCGATAAACCAGGGAATTTTAATTTTAGATTCCTTATTTTTAAAAAGAAACATGGTGACCAAAGAAACGGGAATAATCCATAAAGCACGGGCTAATTTTACAGTAGTCGCAATTTTCAAAGCTCCACTTCCGTATTTACTTGCTGCTCCAACAACAGAACTCGTATCATGGATCCCAACAGCGCACCATAAGCCAAATTGTTCCTGAGTAAGGCTTAGAATATGACCAATCGCAGGATAAACAAATAATGCGATGGAATTCAGAGTGAAAATAATGGCTAAAGCCAGTGAGATCTGCTTTGTATTGGGTTTAATAATAGGTGAAGTAGCGGCAATTGCACTTCCGCCACAGATTGCGGTTCCTACTGAAATCAGATAAGATAAAGGTCTTTCCAGTTTGAAGGTTCTTCCGATAAAATATCCTAAGATCATAACGGTTACAATGCTGATAACCGTCAATATGAATCCTGATTTTCCTGCTTCCAAGGCCTCATTTAGTTTTAACCCGAAACCTAATCCGACAATTGAAATTTGTAATAACAAATGAATATACTGATGTAAACTTTTTTCAAAAGGATTTCCTATGCAAACTGCTAAAATAAAACCAAAAAGTAATGCAACGGGGGAAGAAATAATGGGTGTTAAGCAGATTACCGCTAATAGAATGAAAATAAGTTTTTTAGATTTTTCATTCAGAATGAAATTTTTCATCTTTGTAAACTTTAAATTATGGTTCAAAATTCCATAAATTAATATTACAAATTAGATCATATTTTGTTATATTGAATAACTTTAAGTTATGATTAGGACAGGTTTTTCAGAGCTGAAGAGCAAATTTTAAGAAGAGTTTGATTAGCACAGATTGCTCACCTTTAGGAAGAATAAAATGAAAATTCCTTTCAATGCCGAAATTTTTAATATCAATAATACTTAACTGATTATTTTTCAATTCGTTTAAAACTGTACTGATGGAAAGAAAAGCTAAAGAATTTGAATATAAAAGATAGTTTTTTATGCTTTCACTGCTTCCTAACTGCATCACAATATTTAGTTCATCAAGAGAGATCCCTTTTTCTTTAAGGCGATTCTGAATGAACTCTAAAGAACCTGAACCCGGTTCCCTGGAAATCAATTCCAGATGATATAAATCTTTGATATTTAATGTTTTATTCGCTAATAAATGATTCGCTTTTGCAACCAAAACAATTTCGTCAGCTTTAAATGTCTGATAATCAAAATAATTCGATTGAGATTCGCCTTCGATAATTCCCAGATCAATTTTTCCTTCTTTTAAAAGTTCAGAAATAATTTCCGTATTGTGGGTAATCAGTTCAATTTTAATGTCTTTATAATATGAATTGAACTTAGCTAAAATCTCCGGTAATATATACTGGGCTACAGTAGTGCTTGCTCCGATAATCAGTTTCCCTTTATGTTGTTGGTTAACCTGATTGATTTCAAATTCCAGATCACGATAAATATTTCTGATTTTTTCAGCATGTTCAAATAAAATTTTACCGCTTTGTGTGAGTTGGATACTGCTACCTTTTCTGTCAAATAATTTGGTGCTCAGCTGGTTTTCGATTTCTTTAATATGCTTGGTTACAGCAGGCTGGGAAATATTCAGCTCTTCCGAAGCCTTTGTAAAGCTCGATCTGGAAGCTACGGTGTGAAAAACTTTTAATCGATAATCAAACATATTTTTAGTGGATTGTTGTTGGTTGACAGTTGATAGTTTTTAATTTAAATAAAATTACGAATCTCAAGCCAAAACCAGCAACCATCAACTAAAAAACAATTTTTACAGATCAGAGAAATTTTTATTCTTAAGGCTATCAAATCTTCTGTTTTTTGCTTCTCCGATTTTTTGTTTTGTATAAATACTGTTATTGCCAGAAAATAAATAAGAGACAACACAGGCAATGGCGACATAAATTCCACATTCAGCTCCAAATAGCTCAATTCCCATCAATATACAGGCGAGTGGAGTATTGGTGGCTCCTGCAAAAACAGCCACAAATCCCATTCCTGCAAGTAAGCCAAACGGAAGTGGTATAAATAATGATAAAGCACTTCCCAAAGTTGCCCCAATAAAGAATAACGGGGTTACTTCACCTCCTTTAAAACCTGCAGAAAGTGTAACAATGGTAAATATCATTTTTAAGGCAAAATCATAAAGTGGGAGTTGCTTTTCAAAAGATTCTACAATGGTTGGGATTCCCAGACCAATATATTTCGTTGTTCCCATTGCAAAAACAGCCACTGCGACAATAATTCCACCAATAACAGGACGAAACGGAGGGTATTTAATGTTAGATTTAAAGACCGAACCGGCCCAATGAATCACTTTACTGAAAGTTGCAGCACAGACTCCAAAAGCAATTCCTGCCAGAATACTGTATAAAATAGGAAGAAATTCAAGTTTGGGGATAAGATCTATATGGTAATGGGTATGTTTTACGTTCCAAAGATTTGTTACCCAATCTGCTAAAATTGCAGCGGTAAATGCAGGAAAAATGGCATTATAACGAATTCTTCCGATCAGGAAGACTTCAAGTCCGAAAAGAGCTCCGGCTAAAGGAGTTCCGAAGACTGAACCAAAACCTGCTGCGATAGCAGAAATGATTAAAATCTTTCGTTCATTTTTGTCGAGCTTAAATGGTTTAGTTAATTGGTCGGCAATCGCTCCGGCCATTTGTAAAGCGGTTCCTTCACGGCCTGCAGAACCTCCGAAAAGATGAGTGATTATTGTTCCCAAGTATACGAAAGGAGCCATTTTAAAAGGAATAGTCTCTTTTGGAGCGTGTATGTTTTCAAGCAATAAGTTGTTGCCTGCTTCAACGTCCTTACCAAAATAATAGTATAAAAGTCCTACCAAAAAACCGGCAACCGGCAGAAAGGCGATCAGCCATATATGATTTTCTCTGAAGTTCGTTACCCATTCCAGGGATTGTAGAAAGCCGGCTGAAGCAGTTCCTACCAATACACCTATAATAAGACTGATACACAGCCATTTTAAAATATAAGGCAAAGCAGGAAATCTTCTGAAGAAAAATTGAATATGAAACTTTGTTTTGCTGCTGAATGTTCGTTGGTTTTTTGACATAATTTTCCTGATCGAATTACTGTTAATAATCTTTTAATCAGGCGTCATTAGCTTTTGAAAAGCGGTTGGGTAAGGAAGAACACCATTTCCTTTTTAATACTGCAAATATAAGAATTATGATTACAAGATAAAAGATTTATTATTCATATTGGCTTTAGCTAAATTAAATAAAAAATAGTTATTTGTTTTTAATATACAGGATAATGCATTGCTTTATCTATTTCAATAGGGTTATTGTATTTCCTGATAACCTCCTGCATGCTTTTGGTTTGTGTATTTAATTCATCTACAGTATGAATTTCCTTTCCATTGATGTTAATTCTAAGATCGTTGTTGGACTTGTTGAAATTATTCCTTTCAAAGGCGAATGGATCATTATAAAACTCCATAATCAGCTTGTGTTTTTGCTTTTCGTTGATAGGGACAGCTTTATTTCCAAAGCTGGATTCAAGGAAATCTGAAGTGGAAGGGATCTCAGTAAGTTTTCTGCTCTTCACAAGAGTATACATAAAATTCTTCTTAGCATCAGATAATTCAAAGATCAAACCGGGTAACCCACGGAATTTAAAAGGTCCTTCATTGAAGGGAATATCTTTACAGAACCATGCAGTCCAGTTTCTTCCACCAAATTTTGCTGTTGCTTTTTGAAGGCTGTAATTTTCCACCTTTTTAGTCTCATCAGCAATCGTCCAATTGATTTTATCAGTAGTTTTAAATGTATAATATCCATTTTTGATATTGATGAAGTTCTCATTGTCAAAGGAATTGATTTTTCTTTTCACCACCTGGCCTGTCATATCGGTATAACTGGAGTTCATTCCAAATTTTTTATTCAAAGAATCTGTAGTGGCAAGATCTTTCCCATAGAATTTCACTTCTTTCGGAGTGATATCCAGAATCATATTCACTTTTTCATATCCCGCCTCAGTAGAGTCCATCTTATACTGAAGCTCATAAATATACCGGTGGGTTTGTGAACTAACAAAAGAAATGATCAGTAAACAAGAAAAGGTTAATAAATCTTTCATAATTAATAATTTTGGACTTGAGTTTATCTAAAATAAGAATGATCAAGAATGTATTTTCTGCTGATTCTTATACTATCAAAGATATCTTTATCACTGGAATCCTGTTCAAGGAACCAATATTTCATTCCTGCTTTTTCTTTGGCTTCAAAAATCCTTTTAAAATCAATCGTTCCGTTTCCGATTTCTGCAAAGTCTTTTGTACCGGCTTTCATATCTTTCACATGCCATAATGGAAATCTTTTCGGATATTTATCAAAATAAACCAGCGGATCTAAACCGGCTTTTGAAATCCAATACAAATCCAGTTCCATTTTAACTAAATCTGAAGATGTATTTTCCAGGATAAAATCATAGATATTTTTTGAATCATCAAACTTTTCAAACTCAAAATCATGGTTGTGATAGGCAAACTGAATTTCTGCCTTTTTTGTAATTTCTCCCGATTTATTAAATAATTCTGGAAGCTTTTGGTAATTTTCAATCGTTCGTTCCTCTGGAAAAAGATAAGAGCAAACCATGTATTTTGAACCGATGAAGTGTAAATCTTCAACTGATTTTTCCCAATTTTTTAATAAAGTTCCTTCGTCTTTATGAAGAATACCAGTGGTATGATGTGAGCTTATTACTTTTAACCCCACATTTTTCAGAACAGACTGGAATTCATTTCTGGTTTTTCCGAAGAAAGAGCCGTTATAACCGTAGATTTCCAATTCTGTAAATCCTAATTCAGCCAGTTTTTCAAATGTTTTTTCGAGGTTTTTGGCAATAGCATCACGAACGGTGTACAATTGAATTGCCAATGATTTTTTATTCATATTTAAATTAGAAATTCCACAAGAATATAATCCTAAAAATCCCAGTGAAGATAATGTAATGAAATCTTTTCTGTCCATTATAAAAACGGTTTCATCTCATCTTCGATCTGCGTTCTCAGTTCCATAAGACGTTTTGCATATTGTTCTTTTTGTTTTTCATCTTCAGTTTCGGGAATCCATTTGGGAACGGGAAGCTTTTTGCCGTTTTCATCAACG
>JBCNMJ010000180.1:0-5252 GCA_039594975.1 Chryseobacterium sp.
AAACCTTTGAAAATCATAAAAAACACCTAAAAACAGCTATCAATGCTTCATTTTAAAGCTTTAAGGATTTTTTTGTGTTAGAAAGGGAATAAATACTGTTATTTTTCGTTAAATCTTTACCTTTGGTGCAGTATTTGAAACCATTAAGAATAATTATTAAGATTCATGAAAAAATATATTATTGCCGCAAGTTTAATAATAGGGACGGGAGCGATCATATCATCGGTTACTCATTCCTGTACTTCTTTGGCAACGAGCGATATAGGATTATCAATCATCAAAAATATTTTGTTAAAAGGTATTGATAAAGGAGCGTTGATCTACGGAAACAGAGATGCCTTTCTTCAAAACAACCTTGTAGACAAAGCTTTGCCGAAAGAATTGAGAGATATTAATTCAACACTGGAGAAGATAGCGCCTTCTCTGGTAAAAAAAGAAAGAGAATATATTGCCGATGCTGCCGTATATACTGTAAACATATCAAAACCCATTCTTCAAAATGCAGTTAACAGCTTAAATGCTCAGGATGTTACAAGAATTATTCAGGGTGAGAAAGGTACGGCAACTCTTATTTTAAAGGAAAAGACCTCTCAACAGCTTATTGCAGCCATTTCCCCTAAAGTAGAGGAGGAACTTAACAAATACGGAATTGTAAAAACCATTAATACAGCTTTATCCGGAAGCAATCTTCTGGGAAGCCTTTTGGGTGGGAATCAATCAAACGTAAATGCCGGCGGACTGAGTACACTGGCTTCAGAACAATTGGTAAACGGGCTCTTCAACATTATCGAAGATTATGAAATCCAGAACTCTAAGTCGCTTTTAGGACCACTTGGCAAATAGGAAAAAAATTGCTATATTTATATATAACTTATAACTGCAGATGGATATATTACAAGGAAATCAACATGCAAGCCCGGAAGATTTTTATAATTCTTTAAAGGCTAAACTGGAAGATCACCACGATTTTCCGGAAGATTATTTATTCAAATTTATCATTCCTACAGATCAGGCGAAACTTACGGAAATATACAGGGTTTTTGACGGTATCAAGTTTACATTAGGAAACCGTGAAAGTAAAAATGGAAAATACACTGCCTGCAACATCAATGCATTTGTGCTAGACGCAGAACAGGTCGTTTCTATCTATAAAGAGGTCGCAAGAATAGAAGGAGTAATTTTATTGTAAAATAGAAAGTCAGCATAACGCTGACTTTATTTTTTTATATGATCAGCAGATTATTTGTTCTCTACAAAGCTTTTTATATTCTCTAAAGGTCTTCCTAATATCGCTTCAGAACCTTTTATTAAAATAGGACGCTGAATCAAAGATGGATTTTTTGACAAAACTTCAATCCAGACCTCATCTGAAAGCTGTTTGCCCACAAAATTATCCGTATACAATTTATCTGTTGCCCGTATAATATAAGAAACATCTTTACCCAGTTTCTTCAGAACTGTTTTTATTTCTAAAACGCTTAACGGGTCTTTTATAATATCAATGATTTCAAACGGGATATTATTCTGCGCCAAATACTCCAACGCTGCATTTGATTTTGAGCAATTTCCGTTATGTAGAACCTTAATCATCTTTTGGGCTTTTATTATAATATTGTTGTTTTAGAATAAACCATTCAGTTCAGCCTCTATTTTTTCCAAAATAAAGCCAAAATCCTCAGGTTTTTCAACAAAATCCAAATCATCAACTTCTATGATAAGAAGCTTTCCCTCTGTATAATTAGAGATCCATTTTTCGTATTTCTGATTCAGTTTGGATAAATATTCTATGCTGATAGACGCTTCATATTCTCTTCCTCTTTTGTAGATCTTTTTTACCAGATTCGGAACATCTGATTTCAGATAAATCAATAAATCCGGAGCAGAAACAAAGGATTTCATCAAATTGAATACAGAAGCATAGTTATTGAAATCCCTATCCGAAAGAAGATTCATATCATTCAGGTTTTCCGCAAAAATATGAGCATCCTCATAGATCGTACGATCCTGAATGATATTTTTCCCACTTTCTCTGATTTCTTTTACCTGACGGAACCTGCTTCCCAGAAAATAAATCTGCAAAGCAAAACTCCATTTGCTCATATCGGCATAAAAATCTTCCAAATAAGGGTTATGATCCACATCCTCAAACTGAGCATCCCAACCGTAATGTTTAGACAACATTGTAGTTAAAGTCGTTTTTCCCGCTCCAATATTTCCTGTAACTGCAATATGCATCTTTGTATAGTATTTAACTGATGATTATAAATTATCTATCCCCAATGACTGAACTTCCGAAACTTCTTCCATAAGCTTTATTAAATCCGGCTGTTCTTTTTTCTCCTCATGTTCCTTCGGATCTTTATTGTCCTTTGGAGTAGTTCCCGGTTCTGCCGAAGGTTTGGTTTCCTTGTTATTTTCAAGGGTGTAAAGATAGAGTTTGTTCGCTTTGATTTCAAAATAAGCAAGCGTGTTTTTATCCACAATTTGTGCATCAGGATCATCAAAAATCTTAACTAATTCTTTACCCGGAATATATCTTAAAATTGTATTTTTAGTGATTACTAAGATCATATCATTTTCTCTTCTGAAGCGTTTCCCGTTTTCTATGTCAGCTTCAAAGAGCTTTTCAAATTTCAGAGTAAAGACCCTGAATTGCTTTTTGGTTAAAACATAAACCTTATTATCATATACCAAAAGATCGATAAGGTCATCAAAATTAGCATCAAAAGGATAAGAATTGATAGTGGTTTCATTTCTGAAGTTATACTGAATAAGACGCTTCATACTTTCATCCATCAGCCAGATCTGCTGTAAGTCTTCAGCGTACGCATATTTTATGAAGCTGAATTTCTGCTTAAAATCTACCCGTTGTATTTCGTTCAAATTCTGATCTACAAATTTCAGTTCCTGAGCATTTTCAGAAAAGAGAGCCACACTTAACGGATTCTGAACATTTTGAGGTTTAAAAGGTACAGTAAGCATCATTTTCCCGATCTGCTTTCCGGTAGAATCATATTTTGTAAAACTGAAATCTTTGTTTTTATAAATATACAGGTTACCGTAATCATCAGCTAACATATCGCCTGCTTCCTTGAGCTTTAAACTATCTAAAGGAAGAACCTTCTGTGCAGACAATGAGCAGAAAAAGAGAAATAATATGATGGTTAGTGATTTCAATTAAAATAAATAATCTAAAAGATTTTTAAATTCTTTCAACATCGTAATATTATAAAATGGCTTTTCACAAATAGTTTCGATAGTTCCATTTAAAGCATATTGCTTATAAAAATTTTGCTTTCCATGGTGTGTCACCAGTAACATTGTAGTAGGATTATCTGAAATCCATGGGCATGATAAAATATTTTTATCCTTATCATGAACTAAAAAATCTTCTTGCTTATATTTTAGAAAATTCTTGAATCGAGCAGAATTTACTTTTTCTAAAAGAATAGCTGTTTCATTATCCGTTAAAGGTATTTGTTCAATTTTCTCATTACCATTCATCACTTCTACATATTTTTCTGCTTTTCTACCGTTTTGCTTAAAAATATAATGCTTACAATAGATTTCATTCGTCCAGCCATCTTGAAGAATATAAGAAATAACTAAATCATTATCATCAAATTTCAGATTTTTTTGATAATAAATACTTTTATCACTATGTGAATGAAGATGAAGAGCAGGCAAATTTTTCTGTGCAGATAATGAACAGAAAAAGAAAATTAATATGATATATAAAAACCTCACCCAGCTTTTTTAAAAACGGTCAATATACTTAAAAAACTAATTTTAAAAGATTGGTCAAAGGTACTGGAATCATTTATAAGATTCACTATATTCAACAGAATCATTTTATTTTCAGTTTTTGATGACTACTTCATAGATTTTTGTCCAGTTTTTGCCTGTAATCAACATGTTTTTTCCTTTAAAGGCAATTCCGTTCAAAACATGTTCGGTATTTCCTGCCATACTCGCATCTGTAATTTTTGTAAAATCAAATTTACCAACCACTTCTCCTGTATCCGGATTAATCTTTAAAACTACAGGTTTAAACCAGATATTGGAATAAATAAAACCATCATGATATTCAAGTTCATTCAGTTTATCATAAACCTCTTTGTTTCCGGCTACAGAAACTGTTTTTACCACTTTTGAAGGATCATTCACATCAAGAAAATACAAGTTGCTAGAACCATCTGTGGCTATAAGATTTTTCCCGTCATAGGTTAATCCCCAACCTTCCGCAAGAGCGTTAGGTAAAGGAAATTCGGAAATCTTTTTAAATGTATTTTTATCATATACAAAACCAAGTCTGTTCCGATAAGTTAACTGATAAATTTTATCACCAACAATAGCACAACCTTCAGAAAAGATGTTGTCTTCCTGTTTCTCAGTAATTATCGGAGCTTTATCCCCCAATGTATATTTTATAAGTTGGGAGGAACCTTCAAGACCGTCACTTTCATAGACCGTATTTCCCTCTAAAAGAAATCCTTCTATAAAATTATTCTCATCATGCGGATAGTCTGCTACGATTTCATAAGCAATAGTTTTTTCCGGATTAGCCGCTAAAACATTGATCGTGGCATCCTGGTTCAAAGTTTCCCCTCCTTTAGTCTTAATCACAAAAGTAACATCATTATTTCCTAATTCAAAGAATTGTGGATCAATCCTAAGATTAGATGTTTCCTTATCTCCAAAACTGATTGTAACTGCTTCTGCATTATCTGTAATTTCTTTCGGAAGTATCAACTGATCTCCAAAATGATACCCTTTTGACTCCATTGCATTATTGTATCTCTTTAAAGAAGTTAGCAATTGTTCTTTATTGTTACAGGACATCAGGAATATCATGGATGTAAAACAGATCAGTAGTTTTCTTTTCATTGAATTTTTAATCTTTGTTCAAAAATAGTATTTTTCCAGTATAAAAAAAGCGCTCCAGAGGAACGCTATATTTTATGTTAAGAAGATCGATGCTTATTCTTTAATGGCTACCTCATAAATTTTTGTCCAGTTTTTACCGGTTACCAGCATATTATCTCCTTTGAAAGTAATCCCGTTCAGTACATCATCACTTCCTTTTGTGTTTTGCTTAGCAATTTCAGTAAAATCAAATTTCCCAACAACTTCCCCGTTTTCCGGATTGATCTTCAAGATGATCGGTTTTTGCCAAACATTTGCGTAAATAAATCCATTGTGGTATTCCAGTTCGTTCAATTGGTGATAAGCCTGAGAACTTCCTGCAACAG
>JBCNMJ010000181.1:0-5241 GCA_039594975.1 Chryseobacterium sp.
TATTAAGTAAAATACGAAAAAAATACTTAAAATAAAAATTTATTTTTTAATATATTTATAGTTGGATTTTGTAATTTTATTCAACAAAATCTAATATCATGAGAAAATTATTAACTTCTTTTATTCCGATTTTCATATGTAGTTTTATATATGCTCAGGTTGGGATTAATACTACGTCTCCCAACGGAGCGACAGTGTTGGATATTACTTCTAATCAGAAAGGAATTCTTATACCTCGTCTTTCAGATGCACAAAGAAATGCGAACCTTGCTGATAATGATGTTTCTACAGTACCTCCTGCAGGTGTTGTAAATTCGAATCTTACTGCAGGAACCTTAATTTTTAATACGACAGCTAATAATTTCCAGTATTGGGATGGTACCCTCTGGAGACAGTTTTTTGTTCCCACAAATTCTCAGGCTGGTAATGACGGTGTCGTTAAAATAAATTCTGGAAACGCAAATGCAAAACCTACTCTTAATTTAAGTGCATCAGGAAGTACTTATGGGGCGGCTGTTACGGTCACCTATGCAACACCATTGGTGTTTGCTCCAAGTCCTACGACAAGCTGGCCGGAAACTACAGTGCCATTTCCCGGTGTAACGTCAAACATTTATATTGCTGCAACAAATAAATGGCGCGAGAACGAAATTTATGGGCAGGTTCATGTGTGGAGATTGATTGTTACTGTAACTCCCGGATCCAATTCCTCAGGATCTGTAAAAGCAACTTTCAAAAATCCGGATTCCGGTTTTGAAATTACTTCTGTACAGTTGCTGCCAGCTGGTTCGAACGGAACAGGGAATATTCTTACATTTTATTTCTATACCATTGCAGATGCGGCAAGTCTTGATCCGGGAAGAGGGTATGTGCTTTCTATGCAGTCAGATATGACTTGTACGGCGGTTGTGGAATCTTTTACAAGAGTATCTTTATTTAAAGATTAGTTTCAAGTATATTTAAGTGTTTGTTGTGAACCGGCCTTTTCTCAAAGGCCGGTTTTTTATTGGTATATAATAAGCAAAAGCTCTTAATGAAACAGAACGTAATTTTATCTTAGTTTAAATCTGTTAAAATTAATATCTTCGTTGAGGTACAAAATTGATAAAATGAAATTAAGAAATGTAATTTCAAAGATTGAAGAAAGAATACAGATACATCAGGCAGAAGATTTTGATAATGTGGGGCTTTTATGCGGGGTTCCAGATCGGGAAATTTCCGGAGTTTTAGTGTGTCATGATGCACTGGAAAATGTGGTAGAGGAAGCTATAGAGAAAAATTGTAATTTGATTGTATGTTTTCATCCGATTATTTTTTCAGGACTAAAATCATTGACGGGTAAAAATTATGTTGAAAGAGCGGTTTTAAAAGCTATTGAGAACAAAATTGCTATTTACGCCATTCACACAGCCTTTGATAATGATTTCTTTGGGGTGAATGCAGGAATTTGCAATCAGTTAGGACTAAAAAATCTGAAAGTTCTTCAGCCTAAAAAGAATAATTTAAAGCAATTAACAGTTTTTGTTCCTAAAAATCATTCCGAAAAAGTAAAAGAAGCTCTTTTTTCTGCTGGAGCTGGAAATGTTGGTTTCTATGATGAATGCAGTTTTACAATCAACGGAAACGGTACTTTCAGACCAATAGAAGGCTCAAATCCATTCTCTGGACAGCAGGATATCAGAGAAAATGCGGATGAAGATATGGTTTCGGTAATTTTCGAAGACTATAAAAAAGGGCAGATCATCAATGCGATGAAAGCGGCACATCCTTACGAAGAAGTGGCGTATCAGATTTATAGTTTAGAAAATGACAATCAGTATTCAGGATTAGGAATGTATGGAGATTTTGAAGAGCTGATGGATGAGAAAGATTTCCTGAAGCTGGTGAAAGAAAAATTTAATCTGGAAATGATCAGGCATTCTGACTTTAATAATAAAAAAATTAAAAGAGTAGGGGTTTTGGGTGGCTCAGGAGCAAGCGGAATACGATCTGCCTTATCAAAAAAATGTGATGCGTATTTAACAGGAGACGTAAAATACCACGATTTTTTCCTGGCAGAATCAAAAATGATGATTTGTGATATAGGACATTTTGAATCAGAACAATTTGTAACTCAACAATTATTTGAAATATTATCACAAAAATTTAGTACATTTGCAATCTCAAAATCTATTGAGAAAACAAACCCGGTAAATTATTTCATTTAAATATATGGCAAAAACCAACGATATTCCAGTTGAAGAGAAGTTAAGAGCTTTATACGATTTGCAAATCATTGATTCTAGATTGGACGAGATCCGAAATACAAGAGGAGAATTGCCAATCGAAGTAGAGGATCTTGAAATTGAGATCGAAGGTCTTGAAAAAAGAGCTGAAAAATTTCATGCAGATATCAAAGATCAGGAAGATCAGATTAAGACAAAGCATGAAGTGATTAACCATGCAAAAGCTTTAATTGAAAAATACAAATCTCAGCAAGATAACGTAAGAAACAATAAAGAATTTGAAGCATTAGGTAAAGAGATTGAATACCAGGATCTTGAAATTCAGCTTTCTGAAAAAAGAATCAAAGAATTCGGAGCTAAAATTGCTCATAAAAATGAAACATTAAGTGAATTAAATGCGAAAATCGATGATTTAAAAAATCACTTAAAATTCAAGAAAGAAGAGCTTGAAGGACTTATTGCTGAAACGCAGAAAGAAGAAGAATATCTTCTGGAGCAGTCTAAAGTATATGCTGCAAAAATCGACGACAGATTATTAGCTTCTTATAACAGAATCAGAACCAGCTCTGTTAATGGTCTTGCGGTAGTAGGTCTTGAAAGAGGAGCTCCAAAAGGATCTTTCTTTACGATTCCGCCTCAAAAGCAGATGGAAATCGCTCAGAGAAAGAAAATCATTATCGATGAGCATTCAGGAAAAATCCTTGTTGACGATGAGTTGGTAATGGAGGAAAACGAAAGAATGAAATCAGTAATTAAATTCTAATTTATAATTACAATCTTCAATAATATAAAAAGCTGTTTCAGTATTTGAAGCAGCTTTTTTTGTGCATTATGTCTCTCATTCTGAATGAAGCGAAGCGTAATGAAGAATCTTAAAATAATTTCATAGAATTTTAATACATAGATTCTTCCTGCGTCAGAATGACAATGTAAATAAAAAACCGCTCCAATAGAAGCGGTTTCCTGTATTATTCATGATGCTCATACATCTTATTATAAAGATCAATAAATTTCTCTTTAATGGCTTTTCTTTTCAGCTTTAAAGTTGGTGTTAAAAGTCCGGCATCAATACTCCAGACTTCCGGTGTTAATTCAATCTTCTTGATTTTCTCCCAGTTCCCGAGATGGGCGTTAATGCCATCAATTTCTTTTTCAATCCTTTCTTTAAGTTCAGGGCTCTTTGCAATTTCCTGGGGAGTAGAACCGATATTTAAATTATTTCTCATTGCCCAGCTTTTTGCAAAATCAAAATCAGGCTGTACCAATGCACAAGGCATTTTTTCTCCATCACCTACCACCATGATCTGTTCGATGAATTTTGAAGCTTTTGCAAGATTCTCAATCGTTTGAGGTGCAATATATTTACCTCCGGAAGTTTTGAACATTTCCTTTTTACGGTCCGTAATCTGTAAAAAACCGTCACTGTCGATAAGCCCGATATCACCGGTTTTGAAATACCCGTCACTGGTAAAGGCTTCTTTGGTCATTTCGTCATTTTTGAAATAGCCTTTAAATACAGAGGGTCCTTTTACTGTAATCTCACCATCTTCCTGAATTTTTACACTCAGATTATCCAAAGGATGGCCTACAGTTCCGATTTTCATTTTATCAAAACTGTTTACAGAGATCACAGGAGAGGTTTCTGTAAGTCCGTAACCTTCCAGGATAGGAATTCCTGCATTTTGAAACATTAAATTTAACCTTGTGGATAAAGCGGCAGAACCGGAAACCAATGTGATGATTTCTCCACCTAAACCTTCTCTCCATTTTTTGAAAACAAGCCTGTCGGCAATAATTTCCTGTAGGCCTGAAGGTTTTGAAACCGTTTTCTTTTTAGTAATGATATTAAGAGCCCAAAAGAAGATTTTTGATTTCAAACCTCCTGCCGAAGATCCGGTATTGTAGATTTTATCATATACTTTTTCTACCAATCTTGGAACTACACTCATATAATGAGGTTTCACTTCTTTTACGTTATCTCCCATTTTATCAATGCTCTCGGCAAAATAAATGGAAAATCCGTTATACTGGAAAAGATAGAAAAGCATTCTTTCAAAAATATGACAAATTGGTAAAAAGCTCAGAACTCTTGTGTCTTTGTAATCTAAGCTTCTTTTTTTAGGAATTCTTGGGATGGAACCTAAAACATTGGAGACGATATTATCATGAGTGAGCATCACTCCTTTAGGTTTTCCTGTAGTTCCTGATGTATAAATGATAGTGGCCAAATCATCCGGATTAATAGCTTTGGAAAGATCGTCTACTTCAATCTGAGTGGAATCGTCTTCTCCTAAATCCAATATTTCTCTCCAGTTGGCAGCACCGCTTACATTGTCAAACGTAAAAATACCTTGTAATGAGGGAATATTGTGTTTTACCTTCATTACTTTGCTGAGCAGGTCTTTATCAGACACAAAACAATACTTTATTTCTGCATTGTTGAAGATAAATTCATAATCTTCCGGTGAAATACTCGGATAAACAGGTACGGAAACAACTCCAATTTGTGAAAGTCCCAAATCCATAATGGCCCATTCCGTACGGGAGTTGGTAGTGATTAAAGCAATCTTGTCTCCGGGATTGATTCCCAGTTTTAAAAGTCCGCGAGAAATCTTATTTCCTTCATTGATAAACTCTTGAGTGGATGTTTTTTTCCATTCACCATGATATTTAGTCACAAACATATCAGATTTTGGAAATTTTTCTAAAGCGTGATATGGTATGTCAAATAATCTCTTGATCGTCATGATTCTTTACGTGTAATTAATAATTTTAAATATAAGCATTTTTTTTAATTGAGGGAATTGGAAGTGATTATTTAGAAATTAATAAAATGTATGCCATAATATATTTAATAATTCAAACTTAATTTATATATGATGAATATTTAAAAATAGGGCTTATTCCTTGATTTAGTCTAATTGGTGATTCTATTTTCAGATTTGTTCAAAAAGTGTAAATTAGCGACCATCTAATTATTCAATTTTTATGGACTTTAATTTATCAGAAGAACAGC
>JBCNMJ010000182.1:0-4997 GCA_039594975.1 Chryseobacterium sp.
AAAGATTTGAAAATCAAGGGTTCTTCTTCTGTGGTAAAAGTTGGAACCAAAGTAAAAAATATTCGTTTGGTTCCAGATTCATCCGATGGACATAATATCGATTGTAAGATTGATGGCATTGGACAAATCAAGCTGAAATCTGAATTTGTTAAAAAAGCATAAACAGATGAAGAGGGAGTACAACTCCCTTTTTTATTGCAGGAGTATTCATGGCATTTTTAGACCGATATCGTGTAGGGGCACATGCGGTAATTATTAATCCACAGGGACAAATTTTACTGCTTAAGGCTACGTATGGTCATTTGGCTTGGGGATTGCTAGGGGGAGCTATTGATCCACAAGAAACAATTTTTGAGGGGTTACAGCGTGAGTGCTTGGAGGAACTAGGCGTTGATATTGAAAATGCTATCCTTACGGGCATTTATTTGCATTCCGATATCGATGCGCATGTGAGTATCTTTCGCTGCAAGTTACCGCGAGAGCATAAAATTCAGTTGAGTCACGAGCACTCAGAGTACGCTTATTTTAATCTTTCAGATTTGGCTGCAATACAGAGGCAACGTGTAGAAGATAGTCTTGGTTTTAATGGAAACGTAATTTTTCGCAAATTTTAAAAACGGTCACTGAAAATAATATCTAAAAAAGAGAAGCAACTGCTTCTCTTTTTATTTTTTTTGGTATTTTTGTCATATGATGTTCAAGTGGTTATCCTTAATAACAGGATTTTTTTATATTGTTTTAGGTATCGTTGTAATTATTTATAAATTCTTCGTTGTTACCTTAGAACCAACAATAGCCTATCCATTAGGTGCTGTTTTGGTATTGTACGGGATATTTAGAATTTTCAGGGCAATATCCCAACTTAAAAAAAATAAAGATGAATAATTCTCTTAAAATAGCTTTAATAATTGTTATAACTATTCTTTCAGGGTGTTCAAAGAAAAAAGAAAGTTCACCATCTTACAATAAAGGAGACCTTACCATTCTTACCGACGAATCATTCCAAAGTGTTACTGAAGCTTTGGCGGACGGTTATATGATCAATTATCCCGAAACTAAACTGAAGGTTGTAACTAAAAAGGAAGATTTAGGATTTCTTGATTTGCTAAATGGTAAAGCGAGAATTGTTGTAATGTCGAAAGAACTTTCTCCTGACGAAGTAAAAGAATATGAAAAACAAGTAGAATTAAAGTTTCTACCAGCTAAGTTCGCTGCAGATGCAGTCATATTTGTTGTTCCCAATACATCATCTAAAGAATCTGTTTCTATGGATGAAATTGAAAAAGGTTTACAGTCAGAAGAAAAAGAATTTATTTTTGATGGAACCAATTCGAGTAACTTGAATTTTGTGGCTCAAAAGCTTCATAAACAGCCAAAAGATTTAAAATTTTCAGTCATTCCGGGAAGTAAAAATCTGATTGAAGAATTGAATCAATATCCTAATAAAATAGGAGTTATTGGGCTCAATACGTTCAGCCGTCCCTATGATAAAGCTTCTATAGAATTAAGAAATAAGGTTAAAATTCTGAAGGTGGAAAATAAAGGACAGCTTTATGCACCAGATTATTCAGGCATGAGAGAGATGAAATATCCTTTTACCAGAATCCTGTACTTTTTAGCAAACGAAGGCAACTTTAATATAGCTAATGGATTTATAAGATTTTCTTGCACACAATTAGGACAAATGATCGTTCAAAAAGAAGGATTGCAACCTTATAATATCTATAAAAGAGAGGTACAAATGCGTTAAAAATATTTAAAAATAATTTTCATGACATTAATCATCTATTTTGGTCTGAAAATTGTCTTTAGTTATTCTAGTTTTTTAATTTACAAATATAAAATGAAAGATATAATGATTATGAATGTAAAAAAGATTGCTTTAGGAGCAGCAGTGGTATTTTTTACCAGTTTTGCAACAGCACAAACATTGCAGGATGGTATTAATAGTATAGACAGTGATAAGTTTGCTCAGGCAAAGACAAACTTCACTCAAATGATTGCTAAAGAGCCTACAGCAGAAAACTATTTTTACTTAGGGAATACTTTCCTTAGACAAGGTGAACCCGATTTTGCGGCGGCTACCGAAAGTTTTAATAAAGGTTTAGCTGCTGATCCTAAGAGTTATTTGAACAAAATAGGTTTGGCTACAGTTAAATTAGGTAAAGGAGATAAGTCTGCAATTGCTGAAATTCAAAAAGTTGTTGCTGATTCTAAAGAAAAAGATGCGGAAGTTCTTTTCAGAGCAGCTGAAGCTTTAACTTTATTTGAAAAAAATAATGCACCTGATCTTGCTATAGATTATCTGAATAAGGCTGTTGAAAAAGCACAGAAAAAAGGAGTTCCTGCCTATTATTACTACACATTGGGAGATGCTTACAGATTGAAAAAAATTCCTGGTGATGCAATGACTGCTTATGATAAAGCTTTGCCGCTTGCAACAAATAAAGCTTCTGTTTACACAAGAATAGGGACTTTGTGGATGGCAGCTCAGCAATGGCAGCAAGCTAAAACAAGTATTGAAAAGGCAATCGCTACAGACCCTTCTTATGCGCCTGCATACAAAGCAATGGCAGCTTACAATATCAGATACCAGCAAAATGGTAAAGCGACTCAGGATCTTATCAACTATACCAAATATGCAGATGAAGACCCATATACTCAGCTAGAAATTTCAAAACTTTATTTTACAAATGAAGATTATGCAAACTCTAAGCAGGTTTTAGATAAAATCTTTGATAAAATTAATGATCCTATCAAGTTTAAATTAAGAGCATATCAGTTATTCGCAGAGGGTAATTATGCGGAAGCTAAACAAAATATGGATAATTTTGTATCTCAGGCTGAGAAATCAAGAATTCAACCTGCAGATCAGGGATTACAAGGTCTTATTGCAGCTGGATTAGCAAAAACTGAAAAAGATGCTGCTAAGAAAACAGCTTTGACTAATGAAGCGCAACAAAAAATTGCAATTGCTAAAGCGGCAAAAGATGAAACAATGAAGTGGGATGTGGAGTTGATGAAAATTTCAGGCGGCGGAGCTTCACAGGCTGATGTAGATGCAGGACCAACAAACCCAACTATTGAGGCTCTTAAAAAGCAAGTAGCGGCAAATGCACAAGATTCGGATGCTTTGTTTAAATTGGCAACAGCTTATCAGGATGTTAAAAACTGGAATGGAGCGATTGCTACATGGCAAAAAATGAGTGCTCTTCTTCCAGACTGGGCTCCGGCTTATTATAGTCTAGGATATTCTTATCAGCAGGCAGGAAACAATGATTCTGCAAAAATGGCTTATGAGAAGTTCATTAATACGGTAAAACCGGCTGATCAGGAAGCAAACAAGCAAACTCTTGCTTATGCGTATTTTGCAGTAGCTTATATGAGTAAAGACTCAGATCTGGCAAAAGCAAAAGACTATGTTGCTAAATCTGTTCAATTGGATCCTACTTATCAGGATGCTGTAAAATTGAACGCTGAGATCAATAAATAATTTGAATTAATATTATAAAAACTTCCCATTCGTTTCGTTTGGGAAGTTTTTGTTTTAAATCTTATCTTTGAAGATATGAAAATAGATATACTTGCTTTTGGGGCACATCCCGACGATGTAGAACTTGGATGTGGCGGAACTATTGCAAAATTAATTTCTGAGGGTAAAACCTGTGCTATTGTAGACCTAACAAAAGGCGAGTTGGGAACAAGGGGAACTGAAGAAACCAGAAAAGCTGAAGCGATGGATTCTGCAAAAATTCTGGGAGTTGTTGCAAGGGAGAATCTTGGAATGAAAGATGGTTTTTTGGAGAATTCTGAAGAATACCAGATGAGGATTGTAAAAATGGTTCGTAAATACAGACCAGAAATCGTCTTAGCGAATGCAATTGATGATAGACATCCAGATCACGCAAAAGGAGCAAAATTAGTGTCGGATGCGTGCTTTTTAGCCGGATTGAGAAAAATTGAAACGGTTTTGGATGGAGAAAACCAGGAAGTATGGAGGCCGAAGCATATTTTCCACTATATACAGTGGAAAAATATTGAGCCTGAATTTTGCATTGATATTTCTGAGCACTTGGATAAAAAAATTGCTGCTTGTATGGCTTTCAAAACCCAGTTTTATGATCCAACTTCAAAAGAACCGGAAACTCCAATTACATCAAAAGACTTTTATGAGAGCTTAACTTACCGAGCTCAGGATTTAGGGCGTTTATCGGGAGTTACTTATGCTGAGGGCTTTACGTCTGAAAAGCTAATTTCTTTGAAAAATTTTGACGGAATTGTTTGGTAATTAAAAAATCTTCTCTATATTTGCACTCACAAAACGGTGATTGTAGCTCAGTTGGTTAGAGCGTCGGATTGTGGTTCCGAAGGTCGTGGGTTCGAGACCCATCATTCACCCAATAAAAGTACACTTTTCAAAAGTGTACTTTTTATTTTATAATATTAGGGCATCAATATTATAGCATTTATATTGTCAATTAATCTTACTATTTTATTTGTAGTTTTTAAATTATCTCACTTTAGAGCATAAAAAAAAGCATCTTTTTCAGATGCTTGTGTTTTTTTAAGTATTCTTTAAACTTCGTCGTCAGAATCTATGGTGTATGATTTGCTTTTGAAGTCTTTATCATGTTTTTCTGAAATTACATCCTCACCCTTTTCGTTAATGATGAAATCTGTGGACTCATTAAACATCTCCTGAAAACTTTTAAAATCTTCCTTATAAAGATAAATTTTATGCTTCTCGAATGTTGCTTCTCCATTCTCTCCGAAGTTCTTCTTACTTTCAGTAATTGTAAGATAATAATCTCCTGCTTTCGTCTCGCGCACATCAAAGAAATAAGTTCTTCTCCCTGCTTTTAACACCTTCGTGAAAATTTCATTTTCATGGCGTTCCTTGTATTCACTCATTGTTAGATATTTTTTAATCTTGTTAAGAACAAATATAAAAGAATTCTTTTAATCACAAAATTTTTTTTATGATTTATTTAACAATT
>JBCNMJ010000183.1:0-4923 GCA_039594975.1 Chryseobacterium sp.
AAAGAATATTTGTATTCTTTATATGCTATAAATTAGTATATTTGTGTACTAATTTATAAATGTATGCACTATTCAATTGTAAAAGATGTTCTCAACTTACTTGAAAAATTTGAGATCGAAAATGAAAGTCATGCTTATTCTTCGGATATAGAAGGTTTTAAAACATGGTTGTGTAAGAATGAGTCCTCAGAGAAGAAAGAGAATGAACCTTACTGGGAAGGCAAAGAAAATGGAAGAAGCCCGGAAAGTGTAATAAGCACTTCGCTGGTACATCTTAACAGATATGCAAAATCATATTCGAAATCTGCGATCTGGGATTCAGATTTTGCGACACAGGAAGATTTTATTTATCTGATTACGCTCAAAACATTTGGAGAAATGACCAAAATGGAACTCATTAAAAAAAATATCCACGAAAAGCCGGCAGGAATGCTGATTATCAACAGGCTTATCAAGCAGGGGTGGATAGAGCAAAAGGAGTCTGAGAAGGATAAAAGAACAAAAGTGATAAATATTACGAATTCAGGAAGAGTTTCGCTAGAAAATCAGATGAGCAGAATAAGAACAGCTACTAATATTGTGGCCGGAAATCTTAACCATTCGGAAAAAATGGAGCTGATAAGAATACTTGAAAAGCTGGAAAAATTTCATCATCCGATCTTCAGCCGTCATCTAGAATCCAGAAACCTTATTGATATCATTAGCTCAGAATATTCATTCCTAAAAAATTAACCATGAATAAAAAAATAGCCATTATAGGTTCAGGATTTTCCGGTTTGTCTTCGGCTGCTTATCTGGCAAAAGAAGGCAATGAAGTTCATGTGTTTGAAAAAAACAGCAATGCGGGCGGAAGAGCAAGACAATTCAGAACTGAAGAAGGCTATGCTTTTGACATGGGGCCTAGCTGGTACTGGATGCCGGATATTATCGAATCATTTTTTGAAGATTTTGGAAAAAAATCATCTGATTTTTATGAATTGGTAAGGCTGGATCCTCAGTTTGAAATGGTTTTTTCGGATGGAATCATGAGTATTCCGGACAGTTATGAGGAAATGGCTGCTTTATTCGAAAAAATGGAAGAAGGAGCAGGAAAGAGGCTCGAGAGTTTTATGAAAGACGCTCAGGTTAAATATGAGGTCGGAATGAAAGATTTCGTCAATAAACCATGTCATTCATGGCTTGAATTTATATCTCCAAAAATGGCTGCAAATGCATTGAAACTGGATTTGCTGAGTAGTTTTAGTAATTTTGTGAGGAAGTATTTTAAACACCCTAAGCTCATCGCGCTGATGGAGTTTCCTGTCATTTTTTTGGGTGCGGCACCTTCAAAAATCCCTGCATTATATAGCCTTATGAACTATGGGGGATATAAACTGGGAACCTGGTATCCAATGGGAGGTTTTTCAAAAGTAACTGAAGCCATGATGCAGATAGGAAAAGATCAGGGAGTACATTTTCATTTTAATTCCACAGTTGAAAAAATTAATGTTGAAAATGATAAAGCCCGTACGATACAGGTAAATGGAGAAGAGCAATATTTTGATATTGTTATTGCTTCATCAGATTACCATCACACGGAAAGTAAGCTTCTTCCTCCGAATAGCAGAAATTACGCTTCTTCCTATTGGGAAAAGAAAACATTTGCTCCTTCTTGCCTCATTTATTATTTAGGAATTAAAGGTAAAATTCCTAATCTTAAGCATCATACGCTTTTCTTCGAAAATGAGCTTGAATTACATACTCATGAAATTTATGAAGATAAAAAGTGGCCCACAAAACCATTATTCTATTCTTGTTGTCCGTCCAAAACAGATCAAACGGTTGCTCCTGAAAACTGTGAAAATGTATTTCTCTTAATGCCTGTAGCTCCCGGGATAGAAGATTCTGAAGAAATAAGAGAAAAATATTTCCATGAAATGATCAGAAGACTGGAAAACCATACCGGAAATTCTGATATCCTTTCAAGAATAGCGTATAAAAGAAGTTATTGCATCAATGATTTTAAAGAAGATTATAATGCCTACAAAGGAAACGCCTATGGTCTAGCCAATACGTTATCTCAAACGGCCGTTTTAAAACCTTCCATCAGAAATAAAAAAATTAAAAACCTGTTGTATACCGGACAACTTACTGTTCCCGGACCTGGAGTTCCACCATCTATAATTTCCGGTAAAATAGCAGCGAATGAAGCCAGCAAAATAAATTAACTATGAAAAAATTGTTTGATGACCTTTCTTACAAAGTAAGCAGAGAAACAACCAGGATGTACAGCACTAGCTTTTCTCTGGGAATAATCGCACTCTCACCCAAACTGAGAAATCCTATATATGCTATTTATGGATATGTACGACTTGCCGATGAAATTGTAGACAGCTTTCATGCTTATGATAAGCAAAAACTTTTGTCACGCTATAAACAAGAGACTTTTCAGGCTCTGGAAGACGGAGTTTCGCTCAATCCCATCTTACAGTCATTTCAGGAAACAGTGCATAAATATAAAATTGATCACAGTCTCATTCACCAGTTTCTGAAAAGCATGGAAATGGATATCCAAAAGATTGATTATAATTCTGATTTGTATAAGGAATATATTGTAGGATCTGCTGAAGTTGTAGGGCTTATGTGTCTTCATATATTCACAGAAGGAAATACCAAAGAATTTGAGAGGCTGAAATCCTATGCAATGATCTTGGGATCAGCATTTCAGAAAGTCAATTTTCTTAGAGATATGAAAGATGATTATCAGATTTTAGGACGATGCTATTTCCCTAATGTAGATATTTCTTATTTTGATAATACTGTAAAAGCTCACATTGAAAAAGAGATAGAAGAAGAATTCCAAATAGCATTGCAGGGCATTAAGAAGCTTCCCGGTTCTTCAAGATTCGGTGTTTATCTGGCCTTCAGATATTACACTTCACTCTTCAGGAAAATAAAAAGAACTTCTGCAAATGAAATGATTAATCGAAGAATAAGAATATCCAACGGGAAGAAGCTGTCTGTAATGATGAGCAGTTATTTCCAGTATAAAACTTCTTTTTTATAGAATAATACCTTAGCAAAACCATGGTACATACAATTTATAAAAAACAAAAGCTGAATTGTGATATTGAAGAAGCATGGAAATTTTTTTCTTCAGCCAATAATCTTGCGATTATCACACCACCCGAGATGAATTTTACGGTGCTCACCAAAATGGAAGATGATGAAATTTTTGAAGGTATGATCATTGATTATTATGTTTCTCCTATAACGGGAATAGAAATGAAATGGAAAACGGAAATTACCCAGGTTGATTTTCAAAAGAGCTTTACAGATTTCCAGAAAAAAGGACCTTATAAACTTTGGAATCATCATCATGAATTTATAATCAATGATCACGGAGTATTTATGAAGGATGTTGTGAAGTATGAACTTCCTTTTGGTTTTTTAGGTGAAATTGCCCATAAATTATTTGTCAGAAAAAAACTTGAGCATATTTTCAATTACCGATATAAGGTTTTGGAAGTGCTTTTTAATACCCCAAAAAATTATGAATTTACTGATCGTTCTTAGTACATTTCTCATCATGGAAGGAATGACGTGGTGTATTCATAAATATATTATGCATGGTTTTTTATGGAGTTTGCATAAAGATCACCACGATCATAGTAATCATGGCCCTATGGAAAAAAATGATTACTTTTTTCTGATTTTTGCACTGCCTACCATAGCGCTAATGTATTACGGAACTTTACAGAATTTTAATTTTTGGTTCTATATAGCAGTAGGTATAGCATTGTATGGAATGGCTTATTTCTTTGTTCACGATATCTTTATCCATCAAAGACTGAAGATCCTTCGCGATACTAAAAATCCTTATTTGCTTGCAATAAGAAGAGCCCATAAGCAGCATCATAAACATACAGGAAAAGAAAAAGGGGAGTGCTTCGGCTTTCTGTGGGTTCCTGTACAGTATTTTAAAATGTATTTTAATAAAAGTAAAGCCTGATAATGCAGCAATATACCTATCTTTTAATTGATTTTTGTACGGTAATTATCTGTTTTATTTTTTCATTTCATCCTAAAATAAAGTTTTACAGACACTTTGCCGCCTTTTTGAAAGCTTCGTGTATAGTAGCTTTAGTATTCATCATCTGGGATATCTGGTTTACACAAAGGGGAGTTTGGTGGTTTAATGATACTTATCTTTTAGGAATCCGCATATATCATCTCCCGGTTGAAGAGATTCTGTTTTTTTTCTGTATTCCTTTTTCATGTATTTTCACGTACTTCTGTATAGATAAATTTTTCACACTAGACTGGAATCCTTTACCTGAAAAAGCTTTTGTTTGTGTATCAATTATTTATTCACTGATTATAGCTTTCTATTTTCATAATAAGATTTATACTTTAGTAACCTTTGCTTCCACGGCGGTTAGTATTTTTATCCTCTATTTTGTATTAAAATCGAGGTGGATCGGTAAAGCATCACTTATATATCTTTTTCTAATGCCTGGTTTTTTTGCAGTCAACGGAATTCTTACAGGAACAGGTCTGGAATCTCCCGTTGTCAATTACAACCCACAGGATTTCCTGGGTATAAGAATGCTTACAATACCCATTGAAGATACAGTGTATGGATATGAAATGATTTTGTGGAACATCTTTTTATTTCAAAAATTTAAAAACAATGAACAAGATTAATATTTTCTGGTTCAGGAGAGATCTTAGGCTCGAAGATAGTGCAGGACTGCATCATGCTTTACAATCAGGAAACAAGGTGTTACCTGTATTTATATTTGATACAGAAATTTTAGATCTTCTTCAGGAAAAATCCGATAAACGAGTAGATTATATCCAGCAGGCTTTGAATAGTTTGGATAATGAACTGAAAACTCTTAAAAACGGTCTTAAAACATATTACGATAAACATATTAGTAT
>JBCNMJ010000184.1:0-4874 GCA_039594975.1 Chryseobacterium sp.
AAAGGTTCTAATTTAAGAATCAGAATCAAGCTGAATCTTGAAGAAATGGTAAACGGAACACAAAAAACCATTAAAGTAAAGAAAATGAAGCTGGCAGAAGGTGCTACTTCAAAAACCTGTCCTACTTGTGGTGGTTCCGGAGTTCAGATGAAAGTAATGAACACCATGTTCGGACAAATGCAGACCCAGACTACTTGTGGAACTTGTCAGGGAATCGGTAAAGTTGCCGATAAAATTCCGGCAGGAGCCAATGCACAAGGTTTGGTAAAAGATGAAGAAGAAATTACAATCAATATTCCTGCAGGAGCAAGAGACGGAATCCAATTAAACGTAAGAGGTAAAGGTAATGATGCTCCTTTTGGTGGTGTTCCAGGAGATTTATTGGTTATTGTAGAAGAAGAAGTAGATAAAGTAATCAAAAGAGAGGGTGATAATCTTCACCAGGAACTGTATGTTTCTTTTGCAGAAGCAGCTTTAGGAACTAAAAAAGAGGTTCCAACCGTTGGTGGAAAGGTGAAAATCACGGTAGATCCAGGAACTCAGTCCGGAAAAATCTTAAGATTGGCCGGAAAAGGACTTCCAAGCATCGACAGCTATGGTAAAGGTGATATGTTCATCCACATCAATGTATGGACTCCACAAAAATTAACGAAAGAGCAAAAAGAGTTTTTCGAAAATCAAATGAACAGCGGAGAAATGGTTGCGGAACCATCCGGAAAAGAAAAAACGTTCTTTGATAAAGTAAAAGATCTATTCAACTAATCATAAAAAAGAGGCTTAATTAAATTAAGCCTCTTTTATTATAAGCTTTTAGGATTAAAAATACAGTTCGGGGCTTCAATTCTTGAAGCCCCGAACTGTTCTATTATTTATCAAATTTCTATTTTCTTTTAACTAAAGAAACGGCCCCTTTTCCTATTGTGAAAAGCGTAACCGCAAGAAGTCCCCCGGCAAGTCCCAGGATAACTTCTTTTACAATTTTAAGAACTTCGTTTGAAGACCAGGACTCTAAAAAATGGTGAAGAAATTCCACTCTATGGGCAAAAATTCCTCCGGCTACCATAATTAATGCAATCGTACCGATCACTCCTAAGGCTTTAATCACAATGGGTAAGGCTTTTACCAATAAGTGACCTAATTTTCCGAAGAAACCTTTATCGTTACTTTTTTTGATTAATTTAAATCCTGCATCATCCATTCTTACAATCAAAGCCACGATTCCGTACACCCCTACCGTTGCAATAAATGCAACCAAGCTCGTTACCAAAATCTGGGTAATAAAAGGATGACTTTCTTCTAATACCGTTCCCAAAGCAATAATCACAATCTCAATCGATAAAATAAAGTCTGTGGTAATGGCAGATTTTACTTTTGTTTTTTCTATTTCTTCATCACTTTTATCATCTTCGACAATTTCCTCCACTACTTCATGTCCTTTTTTATCACGGTGAAAAAGAAATTCTATAATTTTTTCAACTCCTTCAAAAGCTAGATACAGTCCTCCTAAAATCAATATATAATTAATCGCCGGAGCATACAGCCAGTTGAGTAAAAATACAATTGGCAGAATGATCAATTTGTTAATGAATGATCCTTTCGTGATTGCCCACAATACAGGTAACTCCCTTGAAGAAAGAAACCCCGTAGCCTTTTCAGCATTTACAGCCAAATCATCCCCCAAGATCCCTGCGGTTTTTTGGGTTGCTATTTTACTTGTAACCGCTACATCATCCATCAAAGCCGCGATATCATCCAAAATCGCAAAAAAACCAGATGCCATAAAATTTTAATATTTTTTTAATAATTGTTAAGGAGCAAAAATAACTATTTAATTCGATTTATTCTATGATTATAAAAGGTTTTAAGAATTTATATTATCAATTATATACTGGGGGATTTGATATAACTTTGCAGAAAACTGCAATTACAAAGAAGGATATATTACAACAATAGAAGCTGGTTTAATAATAAGTGCCGCGAAGAATACATTTTAGAATAAAAAGAAACTGGTATGAATTTTACAAAGCTAGTCCCTAATGTTTTTTATAAAGACATTAATACCGGACTGAAGATATTCGTTGACTGTCTTGAATTTGAAATCGGTCATAGTGAACTCGATACCCACCAGCCTTTTTGTGTGTTGGAAAAGGACGGATTAAGAATTAATCTCTTTCAAAATGAAGAATTCGCAGAAAAGGATCATCCTGAATTCCGACTGGTAACTGAAAATATTGAAGAAGTTTATGAAAAGGTAAGCAAAAACTTTCCTGAACTGTTACACCCAAGCTTAAGCACCATCACTTTAAAACTGTGGAATGCCAAGGAATTTGCTCTACTGGACGAACAAATCGGGATCATCATTCAACAATGGTAAAAATCATCTTTCAAAATGTATATTTAGCTGTTATTTTCTGTATTTTTATTTCATGAAAAAGCTGATTCTTCAATACCATTACTTTGTGTTAGGATTAATTGGCTTTGCTCTAAGTTCATGCAACACACGAAAATTCAAAGTCTGGGTGGGAACCAATAATGAACAGAAAATCTATAACTTAAAATACGGGGAACATCAACGTCAGAAAATGGATGTTTTCCTGCCTTCCGGTTATGCTGAAAATTCTCCTGTGGTGTTGATTGTTCACGGCGGAGCATGGACTTTAGGAAAGAAAGAACACATGATCCAGATTCAGAAAATGCTTTTTAAGAATAATATTCCTAGCATCAATATGAATTACAGATTGGTTTCCAAATCAAAAAAAATCACTTACAGAGAGCAACTGGAAGATATTGGTTTAGCAATCACAAAATTTAATTCTTTAGCTCAAAAAGCAGAACTTCAACCTAACAATTATATTCTTCTGGGTGAAAGCGCAGGAGGACATTTAGCCTTATTATATGGCTATCAAAACCCCGATCAGATCAAAAAGATCATTTCTTTAAGCGGCCCTACAGATTTTTATTCCCCGGAATATTTGCATTCCTTTTATTCAAAATATTCTTCTCCTACGATACAAAAAATGGTGGGAACAAAATTTCACCGTGAAAATCTGTCCGAAGAGTTTAAAAAAGCAAGCCCGATTGCCAATATCTCAAACGTTCCTACTCTACTTTTTCAAGGAAATCAGGATTTTTTAGTAAACCAGAAACAAGGATTAGCATTAGATTCTGCTTTAACTGCTCAAAACATTCCTCATAAACTTGTATTCATGAAAAATGCAGGTCATGCACCAAGATTTTTCAGTAAGACGAAAAGAGACAGTATTATTTATCCTAATATTCTGGAATGGATTAGAAAATGAGAATCTTTTTATATTCTAAACTTTATATTTTTTATGTAAATAAAGATTCTTCAATTCGCTCCGCTGCTTTCAGAATGACAGTATATTTCAGTTATTGTATAGGGAAAGGCTTATATTCAAAAAAAATAGCCCGTTTAAAAACGGGCTGTAGTATATCTTTAATTAATTTCTATTTAACATCTTCGTCAAAATCATGGTTTTCATATTTTGAAAAGTCTTCTTTCTTTCCGAACAGGAACTTAATAATTACCGGTACTGTCGTTATCAGAACAATGACAATAATGATCAGTTCCAGTTTCTTTTTAAGATCAATTCCAAACTGATCCATGAACAACTTATCCAGATAATGTCCTGCAAAGATCAACAGGAAAGACCATAAAACGGCTCCAATAATATTATCTCTGAGGAATGCTTTTTTATCCATCTTCACAATTCCTGCAATGATCGGAGTAAAAGTCCTTACCACGGGTAAAAATCTCGCCATGATGATCGCTAAAGCTCCGTTTTTTTCGAAAAATTCATGAGCCTGGTACAAATGTTTTTTCTTGAAAAGCATGGTATCTTGCTTCTTGTATAAAGCAGGTCCTGCTTTACGTCCGAAATAGTATCCGATTTCATTACCAATAATTGCTGCAAGGGCAACTGCCGATGCTAAAATAGTTGTATCTAAAAAATCACTTCCTGTAGAACCAAAGGTTTCCGAAATAATTTTTACGGCATAAATTCCCGATACAAAAAGCAGAGAATCACCCGGAAGGAAAAATCCTATGAATAAACCGGTTTCTGCAAAAATAATGAACAAAATAAGCCAAAATCCCCCATTATTTATATAAAACTCCGGGTTTAATAAATCCTTCCAACTATTGAAATCTTCCATAACTATTGATGAATAACAAAAATAAGCTTAATAAAGTTCAAAAGGAAATATATTAGCATATTTTAACGAAAATTCAGATATGATTTTTACAGGTCCAGATCATCTTCCGAAACTGCCGTTCCATCGGCCATCAGAAATGCTTTCAGGAATGGTGTAAGATTTCCGTTCATTACAGAATCTACATCCGAAGTTTCGTAGCCGGAACGTACATCTTTTACCAGTTTATAAGGATGCATTACGTAGTTTCTGATCTGGCTTCCCCACTCGATCTTCATTTTGTTGGCTTCAATCTCGTTACGGGCTTTCATACGTTCTTCCAATTCCATTTCGTATAGCCTTGAACGAAGCAACTGCATTGCTTTTTCTTTATTCTGCAACTGTGAACGGGATTCTGAGTTCTCAATGATAATTCCTGTAGGTGCGTGACGAAGACGAACAGCTGTTTCCACCTTGTTCACGTTCTGTCCTCCAGCTCCGGAAGACCTCATCGTTTCAAATGAAATATCTGCAGGATTAATGTTAATTTCAATCGTATCATCTACCAAAGGATAAACATATACGGAAACAAAGCTGGTATGACGTTTTGCATTAGAGTCGAAAGGGGAAATTCTTACCAATCGGTGAACCCCGTTTTCTCCTCTCAAATAACCGAAAGCAAATTCTCCTTCAATTTCCAGCGTTACGGTTTTTACTCCGGC
>JBCNMJ010000185.1:0-4865 GCA_039594975.1 Chryseobacterium sp.
TACAGGCTTTTGTCCATAACCTATAAAATCTTTATGGCAGGAATTATCATTTCCGTATTATCTTTCGGATATGCTTTTCTTACGCTATAAACTTTGAACAGATCGGCAGGAAGAGATTAAAAAAAAGACTGCTGACTCTATTTCGTAGACTGATCCTGTGGAATAAGTGAAACCCTCAAAGCTAAAAGTCCTGTAATTCCTTGTAGGTCTTCCACTTTTAAAAATTCTACATCATGGTGAAGAATATTTTTTTTCTGTAATTTACTGATGTAATCTAAATATTCTTTTTGATTTTCCATCCCAAAATAAACTATAGTAACTTTTCCCGGGCAGGTAATTCTTTCGGTGGAATCTTTGATGTGGGCTTTATCTAAACGTTTTTTAATAATCTCATAATAAGAGTTATAAGCACCGTCTATATCAAAACGTTTTTCATCCATTCTGAAACGGATATCAATTTTCTCGTTATATACAAATATTAAAGAGGCTATATCCAAAGGAACGGGCAGGCTTGTTTTGAAGCTCTGAAACTCCTGCTCCAGCGTGCAAACGGTTTTCAGTTGCCAATATCGCAGCCTGTGAACTACTTTTGAGGTGTAATGTAATTCCGGAGCAATCGTATTGCCAATATAGAGATTATGTTCTACACCATCTGATTTAAATCTTTCATAATAGTGTGGAAAAATCTGTTGGGCTTTTACCTGACTTTCATCCAGGATATCTGCCAGTTTTCTGTTGACAAGCGTGATCGATTCGTCCAGGCTTTTTCTGTGTCCGTAAAAAAGATGATTCTGGATAAACACTTTTGAGAAGTAATCCTTAATCTTAGATTTCACTTCCTTAGTGCTTTTTATTTCCAGTTTTCCCTGTAAAAAAGGGTGAATTTCATCTCTTAAAAGTCTTTGGAAACGTTGCTCCGTATCTGCTTTGATATCATTGTTGAGTTCGTTTTCAAAAATATCTAATGCCAGTAAATATTTTTCTGAATCTGAGTTGATGAGCGAAAAAAGATCATGAAGACTTTCTATCTGTTCATTTAAGTCTTCAAGCATTAAATTATAACGCTTTTCAGATGAAGAACGGATATCAGAAAAACCAAAAAGCGGAGTGAGATTTTTAAACGAAATCTGCTTCAACGTATACAGTTTCCTGCCTAAAAAGGCATTGTAATACTTTTCAGCTTCGTTTCTGAATTTCCATACCACACTATCATGGATTGTAGTATATTCTCTTTGAATAATGGCTTCAATCTGGTTATTTCTTTCAAAACTGAATCTGCTCAAAGAAAAAATAATCATATCAACAAAAAACTCAAGCTTTTTAAGCTTCAAACCGTTGAAACTATAGGCTAAAGGAGAAGTGAATTCCATGATCGCCAGAAGTTCATTGTCTTTCATGATCGGAATCACCATAAAGCTGTTAATATTATTATCTTTTAAGATACTGAATGAAGGAAGTTTTCTGATCTCTTCATCCAAATGATCAACATTGGAAATAACGACCGGTTTGGAGTTGTGGCTTAAATTATTGAAAGTACTCTCCCTGATTTCTTGGTCAAAAGTATTGATCCAGAAATCAAGAATATGATTGGTGAAAACATTTTCATAGATTGGAAGCTTTTCCAGCCTTTTTTCCTTTTTGTTGAAAAGCATTAACCCGAAATTAAGTTCGGAAACATCAAAATAGGATTTGAAAATTTCCTTCAGATTTTCATCAGGAACAAGGTTCTCCGGGTCAATTTTAATCATGGTGGATTTTAAATCCGATAAAGCCACTTCTGAGGTGCAGTCTACCAGAGAAATAATGGTAAACCCGCTTAATATCCATGATTTTGAAGGGAAATATTTTTTCCATAATGCAATATCATCCAGATTTTCCAAAAGCATATCTATAACAGCATCCGGGGGAATCGGAGCATCCGGTGTAGGATAAACCTCCGAAAAATCAGAATTTACTGTAATTTTATAATGCTTCATGATTCCTTGTTTATTGGGAATATCATAATAAAAAGGAAGTGTAGATTTGATATCTCTTTTGAAATAGGTCTGTAAGATGAGACAGCAGCAGAAAACATAAAATTCATCATCATCAATGTTTCTGAGCTCAATTTCAAAATCCTTTCCTGCTTCTTTTAAAATGTTTTTGAACCGCTCGGTATAATTGAAAGTAACATTTGAAAGCGGGATACTTGCCGCTTTTATTTCATTATTCGTTAAACCGGTAGGAAACAGATCGGCTAATAAAAGTTTGATAATATCCTCATATTTGTTTAGTAAGGATACATCCTGAAAGCCGTTTTTCAGCTCCTGAAAATTGTTGGTTTTCTCGATCAGGGATTCGGCATAATTGGCACGATACTCTAATCTGTCATTATAACGGATATGTTCCAACACATCCAAATACTTTTTGAATGATATGTAAACCTGAAATGGAGCGTCTTTTTTATAAAGATTTGCCAACAGCTGAAATTTAGAGTAAAGTTATGAAAAAAATAGGTTTTTCAGGGATGAAAAGCCAGAGAAATGTGAGATTTACGAATGTATTTGAAATTAAATAAAATTACGTTTTATATGTTCAATAAAAAACGAAAACTATTGTTGTTGTGATAATTAAAATGGTGATCTTGTGCTATTGAACTTTTATTTTTAAGCCGGTGAATATTCTTTATTTCATAATTATCCACTGGTTGTATGTAGCTTCTCCTCCAACTCCTTTTATATAGAACTTTTTACCTTCTTTTTTAATGTGAAATTTTGGATCTATTGAAATGCAGGACAGTTGATCACCAGCATAATATACTTCTAGCATATTATTTTTTTCAATTGCAAAATATTTCCCTTCACATAAATTTGATTCATGATAGGTCGTTAATGATAGATTTGTTGCTCCCTTTTTTATATTAAAATTGTAAGAGATAGATGCCATTCCGGTCGTGGTGGCTTCTGTTTCTACGGAAACAGAGTGAGCACCATCATAATTTTCAGTACTATTATTTATACTGTTGAATTTATCTTTTTGAATTAAGCCAACTTCAAAAGCCAATACATCTTCTGGAATTTTTGATGTTTCTGTTTCATTAATTAGTCTCCATGTAGCATTTTCATATAAATAAAAAGAAGTTTTTGCACCAGGCTTAATGTCAAACTCATTAGACTCTTTATCTATATAAGAAATATATTAGCTAGGAAGGTAGGAAGCAATAATATAGTAATCATTAGTATTTATTAATTTCTTTATATTGTCTGATTGATAAGCTGCATCTTCTGGATTAGAGTATTTAGAAAAGTAACCATTTTCATTTTTTACATTCCAGAAATACTGAACAGTATCAGTTTTTCCAATGTAATCAATTGAGAAACCACCAAGCTTTTTGTCAGAAAAAGTATAGGTAGGAAAAGGATTGGGAGTGTCCGGAATTATAGGTTTCGGGTCTTGATATTTTTTGTTTAAGAATTCGATTACCGGATCATTAACATTTTTAATTTCATTGTTTTTGTTTTCTTCTTTTTTGATAGAAGCTTTGACTTTATTATTTTTCTTACATCCTATATAAATGAATGTGGAAGAAATAACTAAAAATAAAAATTGTTGTAAGATATTTTTCAAGGTTTAGGACTAATTATTTCAATTTTTTGTAAGCATTTCGTCATTCTTGGGATTGACTAAAAATATAATGAATTTCCTAAAGTAAAATATTGCCTGGTCATAAATGTAAATAATATTACAGCTATTTTATCCTACTTTTATGAACATAGCCTTGTTTTCCATTTTTTGTTTTAATAAGCCACCAATCTCCGGATTGATCTAAAACTTCTATTTGCTCTCCTGAGTTTATTTTTTGTAATATTTCAGAAGATGTATTTTTATCTTTTCTGAGGTTGGTATACCCATCGTTATCATAGATAAAATATTCTACATTTTCACCTTTAATGATATAAGATTTAAAAAACGGCTTATATTCAACATTATAAAGTGATAATTCATTTTTATCAAGTTTATTTAAAATATTATCATCGATATATCTGTATAGATTATAATACATTGTTGTTTTATTTTTCCAGCCAGTATCATAAGATGGAGAAAAAATGGCTTCAATTTTTTCACATTGCTCAATTCGTTTTTTCAAGTCTGGAATTGAAAATTTATTTACAACATCTTCACTGATTAATATGGCATCTTTTTGAAAATTAATATCTACAATATTTTTATCAAAATAGTCTTTATTGGTCAGCAACGCCTGCGGAAGATTTTGGTTGATATAATCAACGAGCTTATTTTGCTTGTATTTATATTCTCCTTTAATAAAATAAGAAGGTTTGTAGAGAAATAACTGAAATAAATCAAGTTCATAATCTTCAAGGTAATATCCTAAATTCTGATCATTGAAAATAAGTGACAAAAAATAATAAGATCTTATATCGTCCAATTGTTGTATTCGAACGAGTAACAGCTTGATAAAAAATACCTGTTCATATTGACCCTGATCAAAATTTCTACTGGTTAAAAATTGAAAAAAGCTATTTCTGAAAGATTGGTCTTCTAAAGAATTTACTTCTATTTGTTCTATGTATTCTCCGTTATACTTGTATTTATTAAAATCTAAATCTTCAATAAAGGAATTGGAAACATTGATTCCATCTTTTAATTTATCATTTATATTCATTGGAGCTGTTGTATTTTTTATTTCCTGAAGTCCCATACGCTCAATTGTAACAGGAGATTCAATTACCCTTTCTGGCGTCCTTGAAGCAGAAACCACGATTTCATCCAATTTCGTTTCTTCATCTTTAAGCACCACAATCAATTTTTGATTTGCCGCTGTCACATTAATCGTTTTTGACTCAAACCCGATAGCTGAAACTTTA
>JBCNMJ010000186.1:0-4795 GCA_039594975.1 Chryseobacterium sp.
GTGGCTCTTCCTTTTCTTACTAATTGTTGAATAGTAGGCATTTAATTGCTTTTTATTTTAGGGTGCAAAAATAGTAATATTTTTTTAATTAACAAGTAGTTATGTAGAAATTATAGCCAATATTAATTTTTAATTAAAATACAGCCACGGCCACAGCGTTTGGTAAGAAAGTAATTTTGATACAATCATTTAAGCTTCAATTGCGACGTATACAAAACTTTTGATTTATCCTGAACCGTATCATTCAGCAACCATTTTATTTTAGGATTCAGAGAACCTGCAATATTTTCTTTCAAACTTCCTTTCTGGCTGTTTGTATGTTTATATTTAAATGACTTGTGAATAACAGGAAAGTCATAAGTGGTAATGGTAACCAAATGCTCCTCATCATTATATAAATACTTTTTACCAGTAAATTTGGACATCTGAGGTTTTATAATATTTCTATTTCTTAAAAAATTCCCCGGATCTTTTAAATTATATAACGTGTGAAATACAAAAAATAGACAGGCTATTCGCCAAAGCCATTTATCCGAATCTGAGTTTTCAAAATATAAGATCAGAAAAGAAAAAAACAAACAAATATTTGATGCCGCCATCATTCTCACATTCATTTCCTCAATCTGCTGAAACCAACCCGAAACCCACAAAGAGACCCCATACACCACAGCAGTAGTCCATAATATAATATGGAAAAAATTCAGCTTTCCCTCTTTTGCTTTTTTATAATATTTAAAAAAATAAACAGCTACCGCAATATCCAATATAAAAATCACAAACTGGAAAATCATGCTTGGCAAGCTGACAGAAGCCGGCTTCAATCCCACAAAAGGATTCACCAAATTGAACAATCCTAAAATATTCCTTATAGTATATATAGAAAAACCACTTGAAGGCAAACCTCTTTCATTCTCTCCAACCACACTTCCGAAATAGAAATAATTAAAAAGAAAATACACTACTACGCCAAAGCCAGACATCAAAATACAAAACAACAAAGGTTTAAAATAGTTTGCGTTTTTTATTCTGTTAAATATTATCCCAAATGAAACAATAAGCCCCAATAATATATATATCCCTGAATATCTCGTTACAAACATGCAGATCAGCATTAAAGAGGCATACAATGCATTCATATATTTACGCTCCTCTTTCATAAATATTTCATGTAAAAAATAAAACAGGAAATACATAAAGAAAATAAAAGGACCTTCGGACATTGTCTGAATAAAAACAAAAAAAAGCGTTTTACCCGTAAATAATAAAACCGTCTCCCGGAAGTAAAATCTTTTCCAATAAGAAAAACCTAAAATAATCCCTATAAAAAAAAGGCTCAATATTCTGGAAGCCAGGAAATAATCATTACAGAATCCATAAACCACCCTTAATAAAACCGGATAACCGAGCGGAAACAAATTAGTTTCCGGAAAAGGCAAATCTGCCGCAATCCCAAAATAAGACAGGCTATCCGCTCCAATTCCTCCGTTTGCAATAAAAAATGGCTGAAAAAAATAAATAACAACAATAAAAACCACTAAGATTTTATATTTAAGCATACCTGATACATCATTTTGAGCAATAATAAGGAAACTTATCCAAACTATTTTAAGAAAATCAGCAATAGCGAGCATCTATTATATTTAATAACAGTTCGGCACGGTATTTTCTACCTTTGTGATATATAAATAATAAATCTATGAAAAACGCAAGTATTATTGGATTAAAAGAAACTGACTGCAAAAAAATTGCTGAAAAACTAAATATCCTTTTGGCAAACTATTCTGTTTTTTACCAAAACACAAGAGGTTCTCACTGGAACATTAAAGGTGAACAGTTCTTCACGCTTCATCCAAAATTCGAAGAGCTTTATAATAGCCTGGTACTTAAAATAGATGAAATCGCTGAAAGAATCCTCACATTAGGAGCAATACCCGCACACAACTATTCTGATTATTTAAAAGTTGCAACCATTAAGGAAAGCCAGGAAGTAAGTGACGGAAATAAAAGCGTGGAGATTATCTTAAATTCTTTCAAAGTGGTTATTGATCTTCAAAGAGAACTTTTGGACATTACCGAAAAAGCAGGAGATGAGGGTACCAATTCTCAAATGAGCGACTATATTACAGAGCAGGAAAAAGAAGTTTGGATGTACAACTCTTATCTTGGAAAATAAGCATAAATTTATCCTTATAGATTGAAAAAATCACCTTACATTTAGGTGATTTTATTTTTAATTATTAAATTTGCGTATAAAATACACAATAATGCACGACGTACGACTCAATTCCATCTTAGATAACGATTTCTATAAAATAACCATGCAAAACGCTGTGGTAAAATTATTCCCAAGTTCCATAGTAAAATACGAATTCATCAACAGAGGGAAACACCAGTTTCCTGAAGGTTTTGATATTGCATTAAGAGAAGCCGTAAATAAAATGGCCGAGCTTAAACTCACAAAAGATGAAAAAAGATTTATGGCAAGAACCTGCCCTTATATTGATCTCCCTTACCTGGATTTTCTCGAAGGGTATCATTACGACCCTTCTGAAGTAAAAATAATTCAGACAGGAAGCGATCTTTCTGTAACCGTAGAAGGCCTTTGGTACAGAACCATACTGTGGGAAGTTCCATTGTTAGCTTTGATCAGTGAACTTCATTACGAAATGAATCATATGGAAAGAGATTCCAATGAAGTTGTAATGAGCAAAACCCTGGAAAAAGCTGATGGACTAGGAAAATTGGGTGTGAACTTCGCAGAATTCGGAACAAGAAGAAGACATTCTTATAAAGTACAGAATCTGGTAATGGAAGCTTTAACACAAAAGAAGGATTCAACTTTTATCGGAAGTTCAAATGTTCATTTTGCAATGAAGTACGGAGTAAAACCAATTGGAACACACGCCCACGAATGGTTCATGTTCCATGCTGCCGAATATGGGTTTAAAATGGCCAACGAATTAGCTTTGGAACATTGGGTAGATGTCTACAGGGGCGATTTGGGAGTTGCGCTTTCAGATACCTATACAACAGATGTTTTCTTCCAACAATTTGATAAAAAATTTGCTAAACTTTTCGACGGTGTTCGTCATGACAGCGGAGATCCATTGGAATTTGCGGACAAAACCATTGCCCATTATCAAAAACACGGAATCAATCCATTATTCAAGTACATTATTTTTTCCGATGCTTTAAACCTGGAAAAGGTAGAGGAAATCACCAATTACTGCAGAGGAAAAATTGGAATTTCATTCGGGATCGGCACTAATCTGACCAATGATGTCGGTTTAAAGCCCATGAATATTGTTATGAAACTTATAGGAGTTCAGGCCCCTAATCAAGACTGGATTCCAACGGTAAAACTTTCTGACGAACATGGAAAATATACCGGAGATCCTAAAATGATCGAATTGGCAAAAGAATTTTTAAGAATAAAAAACTAACAATATGAAAACAAAAACCCTCGTAGCATTTTCTATTTTCACAGTATTTTTTTCATTTGCTCAAAAAACAACAGAAAAACCAAAGTTTAACCAGCAACTTGCCTCAAAACTTGGTGCCGACAAATACGGAATGAAAGCTTATACCATTGTAATGTTAACAACCGGAGCAACCAAAATAGATGACAAAAATAAGATGGGAGAATTGATGAAAGGGCATTTAGCTAATATTGGAAAATTAGCAGACGAAGGAAAAATAATAGTTGCAGGACCATTTTTAGAACAAAATAAGCAAAACTTTCGCGGCATGTTTATCTTCAACACCAAATCAAAGGAAGAAGCTGAACAATGGGTAAAGACAGATCCTGCAGTTCAGGCAGGAGTTTTCAGTTACGAAATTTTTCCTTGGTACGGTTCTGCTGCGCTTCCACTGTATTTGGAACATCATAAGGAGATTTCCCAGGAGAATCCATAAAACTTTAAAATGAAAAAACTAATTTCAATTCTTTCACTTCTTTTATTTGAATTGTTTTTTGCTCAAAATAAAATCAATGCTGTAGATGTTTCAAGTGTACAGTTGCGAATTATGCAGAAATACAAAAGCTTAGACTCAATTCAAAAGAGAAAAATTTATTCCGACTCAATCTATTCTCCCTATCAGGAACTCTGGAACGGATATCTGGGAAATTCTGACAAAGTGGTTAAATGGCATCATGAAAATGAATCACAAATCAATGCATGGCAACAGACAAGTGAAAAGATAAATGGAAAACAAGTAGCCAGTTCATTACAGAAGTTTTCGAAAGAAATGAAGAAACTAACCGGATATGATGCCAAAGGAACATGGTATATATTATTCGGTCCGGCGTGGACAGATTTAGGTGGTTTGGGGAAATATGCCATGGTTATTGATCTGTCCCACGAAAACAACACATCAATAGAAAAAATAGAACTGATTTTACCACATGAAATCACTCATCAGATTATGATGACTACAAATAAACACATTGACAAAACCGCACTTGAGCCTATAATAGGAGAAGGCTTTGCTGTTTGGATGAATCAAAAATACTGGAAGAAAAAATACTCTCTTGCACAACATCTTGGATATACCGATTCAGAATTGAAAGCATGTGAACAAAACCTTCAAAATATAAAAGATTTCTTTGAAAAAAATAAATTCTCCGAAGACAAAGATATTATTGATATTCTCCGAAGCAGAGAAACAAAGCTAAACGAAAAACTACCCGGAGCTATAGGATATTATATAGGCTATAAAATTATTGAACAGTATGTTTTAAAAAACGGGAAAGACTCATGGAAGGATGTTTTTACAAAATCTCCTCGTGAAATCA
>JBCNMJ010000187.1:0-4794 GCA_039594975.1 Chryseobacterium sp.
CTATAAAACCATTACTTTTTTTATTATATTTACATCACTAATTACTCGGAATACAAACAATTAAATATAAAACATGAAAAAGAATTTCTACACCCTGATCTTCTTAGGCTTATTCGCAACAGGCTATTCACAGACAGGAAACGTCGGGATTAATACAACTACTCCCACAGCAACACTGGACGTAAACGGGAATGCTAAAATTAGAACCCTTACTAACTCCTCAACTCTTACAGGAAATCAAGTTTTAGGAATTGATACAACTACAAAAGAGTTAAAAACATTAGATTCTTCATTATTTAACACAAGTACTACTGTTAACACTACGATCGCAAAAGCTACCGTTATTGGTACAGGTGCTTTATTAGGACTAAGTGGTAATAATGGATATGAGAAAATTAATTTTGGAAATACTGTTTTTGGAACCAACTTCGATACAGGAAGTGACACGTATACAGTTCCAAGCAATGGTATATATGCTGTGAAATTCAATTATCGTTATGGAGATGGAGTGAACTTAAATGTAGCACTCCTGAATTTCGGCGCAGGTACTCCGAAAATCGGAATCTTCAGAAACGGAACAGTATTAGATGAAGGTTTCTTTGGTGGTGCCAGTATTTCATTACTTGCCCCTCTTGCAAGTTTAAGTGTAATTATTAGTGATACATTTATTGATTCTGTGTATCAGTTAAATGCCGGTGATGTACTTGATTTTAGATATAATCAGACAGGGCTAAATGTAGCTCTACTTAGTAGTAATGTAACTGCTAAAGTGGTAGTTTATAAAATTTCGGACTAATAAATATTATACATACAATATTATAAAGCATCACTCTTAAGTGATGCTTTTTGCTTATATCAGAGAAATAGCTGTACAAATATTTATTTCTAACTAATTCTCAAAATATTACATATTTGTATTGAAAATTCATAAAAAAGAAGTATATTTATCGCGTTTTTAATTCCTATATTTATTAGATTATGAAAAAAATTCTATACTCTTTATTAATGTTTGCTTCTGTGACAGTATTTGCACAGAAAAACCCAAATGTAAAATTTGCTGTTTGCAATGATGCTGTAGGAACTGTAAACTTATTTAATGCAAGAAAAGGGATGGTACAAAGCACAACTCCTTATAAAGCAGCTACGCTTCCTGCGAACTTAAAAAAATACAGCTATTTGGCTCAGAACGGATTGACAGAGGTAAAATACAAAAAAGACGTAGGAACCTTAGACTGGATTCCTCTTTCTACGCTTAACTCTCAATACCAGCTTCCTGAAAATAGTCCTGTAGTGATTGAAGGATATGAGTTCAACGATGCTTCAACTAAAATCTATGCAGATATCATTGATAAAGGTGAAGTAAAAGATTTTAATGGTAAAAAAACATTATTTATTACTACAGTTCAAAAATATCAATACTAATAAATAGATAAATTACTTAATAAAAATAAAGGTATCTCATTGAGGTACCTTTTTTAATATTTATTATTCCACTTCTTTTTAAGCTCATCATAAATTTTCTTTTCCGTAGCATTATTTCCGGGTTCATAAAATTTCAAATCTTTTATTTCTTCCGGAAGAAAATCCTGGTCAACAAAATTCCCTTTATAAGAATGGGCATATTTATATTCTTTCCCGTAATCCAGATCTTTCATCAGCTTTGTTGGTGCATTTCTTAAATGAAGAGGTACTGGTAAATTTCCCGTTTTCTTTACAAAAGCCAATGCATCATTTATTGCAGCATAAGCAGAATTGCTCTTAGGGGAAACAGCCAGATAAATTGCCGTTTCACTTAAAATAATCCTTGCTTCCGGATTTCCGATTACATTGACGGCCTGAAAACAGTTGTTAGCAATAACCAAAGCATTGGGATTGGCCAAACCAATATCTTCAGAAGCCAGGATCAGCATTCTTCTTGCAATGAATTTAATATCTTCTCCCCCTGCAATCATTCTGGCTAACCAATAAACCGCACCATTCGGATCACTGCCCCGCATCGATTTGATAAATGCGGAAATAATATCATAATGCTGCTCACCGTTTTTATCATATAATGCCATTGTTTCCTGTAAAACAGACATTACATCATCATTTTCAATTTCTTTTTTTCCTGAATTTTTAAACTGATTCAGAACCAGTTCTACGGAATTAATGAGTTTTCTACCATCTCCACCGGAATACTGAATAAAAGCCTGCTTATCCTTAATTACAAAATTCTCACCTTCATCTTTATTATATCTTGCCAAAGCAATATCAATGAGTTCTTCCAGCTTTTCATAAGTTAAAGCTTTCAGCACATAAACCTGGCTTCTGGAAAGCAATGCCGAAACAACTTCAAAACTTGGATTTTCTGTTGTGGCACCAATCAAAACCACCCAGCCTTTTTCCACCGCATGTAAAAGTGAATCCTGCTGAGATTTGTTGAATCGATGTATTTCGTCAATAAATAATATCGGAGATTTTCCGGAAAACAGATTTTGTTTTTTAGCATCTTCTATAACATCTCTTACGTCTTTTACGCCTGAAGAAACTGCAGAAAGCTTAAAAAACTTACGCCCGGATTTTTCAGAAATAATTTCAGCTAACGTTGTTTTACCTGTTCCCGGAGGTCCCCAGAAAATAAGAGAATTGAGCGTATCATTCTCTATCATTTTTCTTATCGTTCCTTTTTCTCCGGTAAGATGCTCCTGCCCTAGAACATCTTCCAATGTTTTAGGTCTCAATCTTTCAGCTAAGGGAATATTTTGATTCAATTTTCTAGATTTAATATAAGTAAATGTTCGGAACAATACTTTCCTTCGATTTTAGACGATCAATCTGCAAATCGACAAACACCCGATTTTATCCGACCAACAGACATTTAAAGCTCCGAAACTTCTAACAAATTTAAACTAATTTTCAATTTTTTACGCTATTTTTGCAATGTTTTGAAACCTACACTCAATAAAATCATCACATTTCCACTGGTATTATTAATACGATTTTACCAATGGTTTATTTCGCCTTTACTCCCTAAAAACTGTCGTTATGAGCCTACCTGTTCACATTATATGATAGAAGCATTACAGGTTCATGGGATTTTTAAAGGATTTTGGCTGGGTGTAAAAAGAATTTCAAAATGTCATCCCTGGGGAGGAAGCGGATATGATCCCGTACCGCCAAAGTGTAATCATTAATATAAAAAAACATCATTATAATGAGTAATGTATTCTTTAGACTTTATCTCTTGGTTTTTGCTTTTTTAGCACAAAATCTTTTTTCACAAAATTATGCTGACGGACTTTCTGATGCTACATTAAATGTAAATAATGAAAAAATAGCCGTAAAAGTATTTTCTACTACGGATGCTGAAACTTTCAAAGACTTTTCAAATAAGAAGAGTGATAATTCGCTTGTTATTGTAAATTCAGCTAACCTGGAATCTAAAGGCGGATGGGGAGCTTTTTATGACAGTTCATTGAATATGTTTAAAATGAGTGGATACCAGTTTTTAGATAAAGACTTTAAGCCTGCACAAAATAAAGAAGATTATAAATATTTGGTAAAAGTTCCGAAAACAATACAGTCAACGGATCAGGTCTCATTGGACACTGAATATAAAATCTGGGATCCTTCTACCGGAATTCATCTGGGACCAATTACATTGCATTACTATAGCCTGATGTTCATTTTTGCCTTTGGATTCGGGTATCTTTTAATGACAAGAATGTTCACTATCGATCATATTAATCAGAAATATCTTGAACCTCTTTTCACCTGGACGTTAATAGGAACTATTTTAGGAGCAAGATTAGGACACGTTATTTTCTACCAGCCGGAGCTTTTCAAACAGGATTTCTGGAGCGTATTTTTACCGATCCAGACAAAACCTGAATTTAAATTCACAGGGTTTTCAGGTCTTGCAAGCCACGGAGCAACTTTAGCATTAATTTTAACTACATTATATTATTCATACAAAATCATTAAGAAAAACCCTTTCTGGGTGTATGACAGATTGGGAATTGTAGTGGCTTTAGGAGGTGCGTTTGTGCGTATGGGGAACTTCTTTAACTCAGAAATCATTGGTAAGCCTCTAGCGGCAGATTCTCCATTTGCCTTTCTTTTCCCTCAAATGAGTGACGAATACGGAGTGACTGTTCCAAGATACCCCACTCAGTTATTTGAAGCAGTAGGTTATGTACTTCTCTTTATTCTTTTATGGGTTTTATACAGAAAAACAGACAAAAAATATCAGCAAGGATGGTTATTTGGTTTATTCTTTATTATTCTTTGGGCGATCAGATTCTTTGTAGAATTCTTAAAAGAACCTCAAGGAGATGAATTCATTCAGTTTGGAGGATTAAATACGGGACAGATTCTTTCCATTCCGTTTATGATAGCTGGTGTAATCATTATGATTTATTCCAAAAAGTTCAAAATAACTGAGGCAGAAAATGCCAAACCTGAATAATTCTTTTTCAAAATACAACATTTAAAAGTCACAATTTTTTTGTGACTTTTTTGTTGATGTATAAGAATGTAGTTTCTAATTCTTTAATCACATCTGAAGGCTGCATTGATTCTTTAGAATGCTTTTCCGCTGCAAAATCTGCAGATTTCCCATGAAGCCAGACTCCCAAAACAGCAGCATTTTCTGAAGAATATCCCTGGGCTAATAATGATGTTAAAATACCAGTCAAAATATCTCCGCTCCCTCCTTTTGCCAATCCGGAATTTCCTGTAATATTATAAAAAACATTTCCTTCATGGGTTACAACCTGAGTATGATGATCTTTTAATACAATATAAATCTTA
>JBCNMJ010000188.1:0-4779 GCA_039594975.1 Chryseobacterium sp.
ACGGGAAGCTTTTTGCCGTTTTCATCAACGGCTACAAAAACAATGATACAATGTGTTTTCTTATCAAAATTCGGTTGTTTAAGATTTCTTGAAAATACATTGATCGAAATATGCATACTTGAAGATCCTGTGTAAATCACCTGTGCCTCTACTTTTACAATTTCCCCGATTTTGATGGGCTCATAGAACCGGATCCCTCCCACATAAACGGTTACTGAGTAATTTCCACTCCAGGTTGTTGCACATGCATAACCAGCCTGGTCAATCCATTTCATAACGCTTCCTCCGTGCACATTTCCTCCGTAATTAACATCTGAAGGTTCTGAAATAAACTGAAAAGTAATAGGTTTGTTTTCCATTTCCACTAAAAATTTGATTGAATAAAGGTATTTAATAATTTTTAAAATCATAGATTAAATCCTACTTTTGAAACCGGAAAGTGAAATGAAGAAGAATTTAAATTAACAACAGACTTAAAATAGTAATGAAAAAAGTATTTTATCTTAATACCTGCGATACCTGCAGAAAAATTTTAGCGCAATTCGACCTTACAGACTGGAAACTTCGTGAAATCAAAAAAGAACCGATCACGAAAGAAGAATTAGAAGAAATGCATAAAAAGACAAAGTCTTATGAGGCATTATTCAGCAAAAAATCTACTCAGATCAAGTTGAGAGGTTTGGATGTAAAGTCTCTAACAGAAAAGGATTTTAAAGAATTGTTATTGGATCATTATACCTTTTTGAAAAGACCTGTTTTCCTTACTGATAAAGAAATTTTTGTCGGGAATGACAAAAATAATGTGGCGGCTTTGCAGGAGTTTTTTGGAGTAACTGAATAATTTAAAATATAAGCTCTTTCTTTTATTTAAGAGCTTATATTTTTGTTTCTTTTGTACAATATAGCTTTTTCCAATCCGTGGTTATTGACCATATTTAAAACAGGATCTGTTTCCCAATCCGGAAGATTTTCATAAAGTTTATCAGTTAGTTTTTCAATTCCGGAAGTATTTTCATCACTGAATTCATAGTGTTTTTTGTTGGTTATAATTTCTATTCCGGTTTGATGTTGCCTATAAACAACAGGAATACTGAATGAATTAACTTCTACAATTTCATCCCATTTTATAAATTCGTTTTTCGTATAAAATCCGTCATTTTTATATTGAAAATCACCATCTCTGAAATGTAACTCATTCATTTCTTTTTCAACAGATTCGTAATCTTCTTTGATATCTGATGTATATAATTTTGCACCGGCAAAAGAAATAATAATAAGACATGTAAGAATGATAATGTAAGATATTCCTGTACTGTTAAAGACAGGATAATTATAGAAAACGAGTATCAGAACTAAAGAAACTATAAAAATTAATATTTTTATTAATAATTATTTATAGTAAATATAGAATTAATGTTTAATAAAAAAACCGCAGTTTATTCTGCGGTTTTCTATTTAATTTATATTCAGTTATACAAAAGGAGTTTTCACTACTTTTGCAGGAATATTTTTGTTTCTTACCTGAATGAAGATTTCAGAACCTAACTTGAAGTGAGGTTTGTCAACATAAGCAAGACCTAAACCTACTTTTTTCATTGGAGACTGTGTTCCTGAAGTTACTTTTCCAATTACGTTTCCGTCTGCATCTACAACAGGATAGTCGTGTCTTGGAACTCCTTTATCAGTTAATTCAAAACCAACTAATTTTCTGGTTACTCCTTCTTCTTTTTGCTTGGCAAAAATCTCTTTAGATACGAAATCTTTATCAAATTTAGTGATCCAGCCTAATCCTGCTTCTATTGGAGAAGTAGTATCATCGATATCATTTCCGTAAAGGCAGAATCCTTTTTCAAGTCTCAAAGTATCTCTTGCAGCCAATCCGCAAGGAATAATTCCTTCTTCAGCCCCTGCTTCAATGATCGCATCCCAAAGTTTTTCCGCAGCATCGTTACTGAAATAAATTTCGAAACCGCCGCTTCCTGTGTAACCTGTATTGGAGATAATTACATTCTCAACTCCGGCTACAGCACCTACTGTGAAGTGATAGTAAGGAATTTCAGAAAGATTGGTCTCTGTCAGTTTTTGAAGAATTTCAGTAGCTTTCGGGCCCTGAACTGCCAATAAGGACATATCGTCTGAAGCGTTTGTCATTTTTGCTCCGAAAGTATTGTATTTTGAAATGTGGTTCCAGTCTTTATCAATGTTTGAAGCATTTACAACCACGAAATATTTGTCATCTTCCATTTTGTAAACGATAAGATCATCTACAATCCCTCCGTTTTCGTTAGGAAGACAAGAATATTGAGCTTTTCCGTTTTCAAGAGTGTCTACATTATTAGTAGTTACGAACTGCAAAAGATCTTTTGAACCAGGACCTTCAATAAAAAATTGTCCCATGTGAGAAACATCAAACAATCCTGCTTTTTCTCTTACTGCAAAATGTTCTTCCGTTACTCCGGAATATTGTACAGGCATCTCAAAACCTGCAAAAGGTACGATTTTAGCTCCTAAAGAAACGTGTTTGTCGTACAATGCTGTTTTTTTCATATTTAATTTCTATTTCTTTATTTTAAAACTATTAAAGGTTTCGTTAAAAAGACTCATATAGTTTCCGTTCCAGTATTTTTCACCACAATTGATGGCAATCAGATATATTTCTTTATCTTTTTGAAAAACTTTGGTGATCCAGAAAAGCTTTTCTTTCGGATCAAAATATTCATAAAAATACTCTGTGTATCCTTTTTTGTTTTTGTTGCTTTTCACTTTATTTTCTTCATCAGAAGACTTATAAAGAGCCAAGATGAATTTTTTAATTTCAGTAGAGGGTAAGTCTAAATCGTGGTATTCAGAAATGGTAACTGCTCCGATTTGGTTTGTAGGGAAAATATTGACAATATCTGTATTGTTCATCGCTACCCAGCCTTCAGGATAATTGATAGAGTAATTCGTATTTTCATACGTTTGTTTCTTTTGAGCTGATAAAAAGTGCCCTAAAAATAACAAGATAATGAATAGTGAATGCCTGATCATCATTAAAAATGATATTTATATTCTTCTAAAATAATTTTGAACCATTCGGTGAAGGTCTCTGGTTTTTCTGCGATTTCCTTATTCAGATCGTCCATAGAAATATACCTTACTTCTTCCACTTCTTCTTTGTTAAGGACAAATTCTGCATTATAAAATCCCGTGAAAACATGGTCTAGCTCATGTTCCCAAAGGTTTCCTCCTACATCTGCTTTGTAAATAAAATGGAATTTCTCCGAAAGATCTGTTTCTATTCCGAGCTCTTCTTGTAGTCTTCTCTTTGCTCCTTCCAGATAAGTTTCTCCCATTCTAGGGTGTGAACATACCGCATTAGTCCATTGGTTGGGAGAATGGTATTTTTTTGATGCTCTTTTCTGCAAAAGCATTTCACCTTTGTCATTGAATAAAAAAACAGAGAAAGCCCGGTGTAAAAGGCCGTTAATATGGGCCTGCTGTTTTTCCATTAATCCCAAAACTTGGTCATCGGGATTTACTAAAACTACGAATTCTTCCATTTCTACAAATGTAAGTGTAATAAATGTATTTTGGAAATTTTTGTGAAAACATCATAAATTTTGAAATCTCAGAAGATAAGATTAAACAATCACTTATTCAGGCTCTTTCCTATACGAATAAAAAACATTGATAATACTGCAAATAAAAGCAAAATCCAAAAGGAATTAATGAAAACCTGGAAATAACCAAGATTTATTGCATTTATAAAAGGATAGGGATAAAAGCCTGAAAAATATCCTCTGATTAATATATAAAAAAGATACAGTAAAGGATAAATTGTCCAAGGTAGAATTTGCCTGTAGTTCAATGTTTTATTTTCAAACAGATACCAGTATATTAGGACGAAAATAGGCATAATTGTATGCAGAAGTTCATCTACAAGCCTTTGCAGCCCTTCAGGATCCCATGTTGAACGGAGAATGATCTGATAAACTAACCCTACAATTAAAATATAAATAGTAATGGCAGTCAGAATTCCCGACTTTTTAATTTTTGGAATTCTGTTAAAAGCCTGCAATGTAAAATATACAGTGACTATTATATTGGTAAGGATTGTAAAGTAGCTGAAAAATCTGATGTTGGCTTCCGTAAAAGAAATTTGAGTATTTTTTACCATCAGATAATATTGAGCAATAATCGAAAACCATCCGACTAAAGCAAAAATCAAGGATAAAATTCTTTGTGTCATAAGGAGGTGTTTATCTTGACTTTTTAAATATAGCTTTATTTTTTCTGAATAGAAAAATTTTAACCTGTAATAATAGAATGAAAGAAAAATTATTAATTTATTCCATTAATGTTATTTTTTATAGTAAAAATTTAATTTAAATAAACTTTAACAAAGATTTTTATTTTAAAAGTCATAAATTTGTTGATACAAAATTTCATAATGGAGTTAGAATACAAAGATCACATGAGTCCGATTCTGAAGGACGGAGTAAAAAATTACCTAATTGATATCGATGGAACGATTACAGAAGATGTTCCCAACGAAGAGCCGGAAAGAATGGTTACCTGTGAACCTTTTCCAGATGCTTTAGAAACCATTAACAGATGGTATGATGAAGGACATCAGATTTGTTTTTTCACTTCAAGAACTGAAAATCTAAAACAAATTACAATCGATTGGCTGGATAAGCATGGGTTTAAATATCACAGCGTATTATGTGGAAAACCTAGAGGAGGGAATTATCACTGGATAGATAACCATTTGGTGAGAGCTACTAGATACAAAGG
>JBCNMJ010000189.1:0-4732 GCA_039594975.1 Chryseobacterium sp.
AGGTAATTTGTGTAGGTTTTTCTAATTTTTTCTTTTTATAATAAAATTTTTTCTTTTCTTCCTTGTCATAAATTGCCAGTGTGTCTTTTGATAAATATGAGATTTTTTGAGCAAAATATTTATTTGTAACAGGATTTAAAATATATAAACTATCATGATCCACATAATAGTTAGTTTCCTGGCCCATGTATTTATATTGAGAGTTTTTACTACCTACTATTCTTTGAAAAAAGCCGTCATTCAATTTAAAAATAGAGTCTTTTTCAAATCTGAAATCAGATCTGTAATAGGTTGTAGAGATATCGGCATCCTTATCGTAAATTGTTTTAGGTGTAATAAATTCCCAGTCACCTAAAAGTAAATTTGGATTGAATGTGTTTTTCTTGCAACCTATGAAACAAAAAACAATTGTGAAAACTAAGAAATATTTTTGCATAAAAAAGCGAGATTCAAATAAAATCTCGCCTCTAATTTAATATTTTTTACTGTAGTAATTATTTATGCTTTTAAATTCAATTGTAATTCCAGTTCATCGAGTTGCTCGTTCGCGATAGCTGCAGGGGCATCGATCATTACATCACGTCCCGAATTGTTTTTAGGGAAAGCGATATAATCTCTGATTACTTCGTTTCCGTCCAAAATAGCTACTAAACGGTCAAACCCGAAAGCCAAACCTCCGTGAGGCGGAGCTCCGTATTTGAAGGCGTTCATCAGGAATCCAAACTGGGCTTCTGCTTCTTCTTTTGAGAATCCTAACAGATCAAACATTTTAGACTGAAGATCTTTATCGAAAATTCTGATAGAACCTCCACCGATTTCGTTTCCGTTCAAAACCATGTCATAAGCATTGGCTCTTGCTTTTCCCGGATCTGTTTCCAATAAATGAATATCTTCAGGTTTCGGGGAGGTGAAAGGGTGGTGCATCGCATGGTAACGTCCGCTTTCTTCATCAAATTCCAATAACGGGAAGTCTACTACCCAAAGTGGTGCGAATTCGTTTCCTTTTCTTAATCCTAAACGGTTTCCTAGCTCCATTCTCAAAGCCGAAAGCTGAGTTCTTACCTTATTTTCATTTCCGGAAAGAATAAGCATCAAATCACCTTCTTTTGCTCCGAATTTTTCAATGATTTTTGTTAAATCTTCCTCGTTGTAGAATTTATTTACAGAAGAAGTTTTTACCCCGTCATTCTGGAATTTAACCCAAACCATTCCTGAAGCTCCTATCTGCGGTCTTTTTACCCAGTCAACAAGCTCGTCGATTTGTTTTCTTGTGTAGTCTGCACATCCTTCAACATTGATTCCGACCACCAATTCTGCTTCGTCAAATATTTTGAAATCTTTTCCTTTTACTAAATCGTTCAGTTCCACGAATTCCATTCCGAAGCGGATATCCGGCTTGTCGTTTCCATATTTTCTCATGGCATCTGCAAACGTCATTCTCGGGAAATCTCCGAATTCCTGACCAGTGATGTCTTTCAATAAAGTTTTCGTCATCCCTTCAAAAACATTCATTACGTCTTCCTGTTCTACGAAAGCCATTTCACAGTCGATTTGTGTAAATTCCGGCTGTCTGTCGGCTCTTAAATCCTCATCACGGAAACATTTCACGATCTGAAAATATTTATCCATTCCGCCAACCATCAACAATTGTTTGAAAGTTTGTGGTGACTGTGGCAATGCATAAAACTGTCCCGGATTCATTCTGCTTGGAACTACGAAATCTCTCGCTCCTTCCGGTGTAGATTTGATTAAAACAGGAGTTTCAACTTCAATAAACCCATTGTCTGAAAGATAATTTCTTACTTTCTGTGCCATTTTATGGCGGAAAACCAATTTATCTTTTACCGGATTTCTTCTGATATCCAGGTAACGGTATTTCATTCTTAATTCTTCACCACCATCCGTTTCATCTTCAATAGTGAAAGGGGGCAGCTGTGATTCATTAAGAACCGTTAGCTTTTCAACTAAAATTTCAATTTCTCCTGTTGGAATATTAGGGTTTTTACTTACTCTTTCGATTACTTTTCCCGTAACCTGAATGACGAACTCACGACCTAATTTTTTTGCATTTTCCATCAGTTCTGCTGTAGAACGATCCTGATCAAAAACCAACTGTGTAATTCCGTAACGATCTCGAAGATCTATCCAAATCATAAATCCTTTATCACGGATAGTTTGTACCCATCCTGAAAGTGTAACTTCTTCATTAAGATTTTTCAGAGATAATTCTCCGTTTGTGTGCGATCGAAACATAATTATTTGTTTAAAGTTCAAGGTTTAAGGCCAATATTTTGAGCCTTTATTTTCCGTTTGCAAAGATAAGATTTTTGAAGATTTTAGAAACAAAAAAACTCCCTTTCGGAAGTTTTTGAGTATTGAATATAAAAATAAATGAATTTGAAGTTGAATTTAGTATTAAAATTTGTGCTTTTTTATTGATAATTAATTAGCTTTTGATCCACTCTACGGCTTTGTCTAAAACTTCGTCTTTATTATTTTTAATTCCGTTTATGGTAGGTTTTACTTCTACATCCGGAACAATTCCAATTCTTTGGGTTTCAGTTCCGTCCGGATAATAAACTCCGATTCCGCTGATCATGGTTGAAATATTCCCGGGAAGCATGATCTTGGAAACATTTCCGTCAGCTCCTGCGGTTGTTGAACCAAAAACTTTTGCATTGGGCGCTGTTCTGAACGCCATTGTGTGGTATTCTGCACTACTTTGGGTAGTTTCATTGATCAAAATCGCTATTTTTCCTTTGTAAGCATTGTTTCCGCTTCCGGGAATCTTCAGACTTGGTGTAAAAGTGAAAAGTCCGGGTTGACTATTGTTTGTATTGCTGAATTTTACAAAGTCTGTAGAATCTGGTTTTAATAATTTACTCATCGTGAAAACAACAAAATCGGATGGATAGTTTCTGAAGTCGATAACGAGTCCTTTTGTGTTTTTAATGTTGTCAAAGACCTCAGAAAGCTTATCCGAATTCACACTTCCCATATAGACATATGCTACCTCATGGTCATGCATTTTGAAGAACTCTTTGTCTTCATTCTTTATTTTTAAGTCAGAGAAAGTGTAGGTTTTTATTGTTTTTTCTTCTGTTTTGCCGTTTCTGATAATTTTAATAGCAATTGTTTCGGCGTTGCTTCTCAATAATTTTTTTGAAATATCTCTTAGTTGTGTAGGGTAATTGGATGCAGGTAAATACTTCAAAGTATTTTTAACGATATTATCTACATTTTCACCATTGATTTCGGTAATTACATCACCCTTTTGTAACCCTGTTTCTTCGCCTAAGCTGTCATTATAAAAATCTTTGACAACAGCTTTATTTTCTGCAAAAGTTAATAAAACCGGAGTATATCTTTCTCCGAAATATTTCTTTAAAGCTTCGTTATTTCCCCAGATTCCGGCATGAGTATCATGAATTCTGCCGATAATTTCCAATGAAGCAAGGGTGTATTCTGTTTCATTTTTAGCATTGATAAACTTTGGGATAAATTCTGCTAAAACACTTTTCCAGTCTTCATCGATGAGATTTTTATAAGGAAAATAATATTGAATAATATTCCAGTATCTATAAAGTGAAAGCAAGCGGAAACCTTCATCGGGATAACTCATTTGGGCATAGGGATTTTCATTTTTAAAATCAGGATTTCCTACGTGAGCAAAAAAATCTACATAATAATTTACTGCTGGCCTTTTGGCATCCTTTAATTCTAAAAGATGGTTAGTCAGTTCTTTTGAAAATCCGGAAGTAGTGATCCAGTCAAGGTCGGGTCTTAATTTTACATCCTTTGGCTCTTTATTTTTAGCGGTTTGATAAGTTCCCAGATTTTTGATCCAATTGGATAAAATTTGATCTCTCTGATCTGCAGTAGCTTTGACAATTTTAGGATAAATTCTGAATAATTCGTAATCCCAATTGATATTTCCTCCCGCTACTTTTGGATGGTAATATTTTAGGTAACCCCAAATCAATCCGAGGCTTTTAAGGTTGTCCAGGTTATTTTTATCCAAAGAAATGTTGCTGATTTTAGAACCATGATCGAATTCTTTATCCAGTTCTACTTTTGTCAGTTCCTTTTTAAAAATTTTAGCATTTTCAATATCTTTTCCGTCAATAGAAAGCTTTATATTATCTACCCACATTTTTCCTTTTCCGGTAAGGAGCGCTCCGATTACGATTTTCTGGGTGTTTTTAGGCGACATTTCCAGAGTGATCTCGTATTTTTTCCAGGGAGTTGTTCCGGTTATCCCTGTTTTATGCATATTGTCAAAAGCAACTTCAGGATCAATCCTCATCCAGAGTCCTGCAAAGCCATCCGAAACATTTTCGGTCTTGATATATCCGGAAAGTGTAATCTTTTTTCCGGCATAGTTTTCCGGAAGAGTATACATTAATGCTTTAAAGCCTGTTTTTTCGGCATCAATAAGAACAGCGTTTTTTCCTTCCTGTTTTTCTTTGGTGTCTGTGAAAACTTTTGCAGAGCCATCTCCCGTTACTTTCCAAATTTTCGGAAGATTGTTTTCTACACTTTCAAAATTCAGGTTTTCGATTTTATTTTGGGCAAAGGAAGTAATGCCCAAAAGGAATAATGGGATCGTTGTGAAAAACTTTTTCATGATTGATTAAATTTTTTCCAAATCTAATGAGTTAGATTGGGGTGTTTGTGATTTGAAATGAGTTTTAAAATATTTTATAATAGAAATTGTATTTTTAACAGATTA
>JBCNMJ010000190.1:0-4724 GCA_039594975.1 Chryseobacterium sp.
TTTTCAGATACTTAACCTTTGTTTTATCAAAAAAAATTAAATTTGATAAATCATAAAATATTAACCATGTCTGAATTTAACGAATTTGACCAGCAAGGTTCTGTACCTAATCGGGATACCGGATCTATTATTTCGCATGCTTTCGAAATGTATAAAGGCATTTTTCTATATGCTATTGTGAGCATGATCATTTATGTGATTGCAGATTCAATTCTGGAATCTCTTGTAGGATTTAATCTTTGGAGTTTTGGTGAGAATATCAGAGATTCTGATGGTGATATTTCCAATTATAGGTATTATTATTCACCTGGATTTTCCCTGTATTATTCTTTTTCGGGAGTTTTAGGCGCCCTATTGTCTCCGATATATGTAGGATTGATTTACATGACCAATAAATATAATAATAAAGCGGCTATAGAATTTTCTGATTTGTTTATCGGCTACAGACAAAACTTTGTAAATATTCTGATTTATAGTTTGATTACCCATGTTGTGTTAAGAATTGCATTGGCTATGTGTGGAATTCCTTTCTTTTTGGTTTTCCCTTTTTTCTTGTTGGGGTATCCAATTTTACTTTTTGAAAACGCTTCGGCAATAGATGCAATGGGAAAAGCATACAATATTGCAAAAGATAATTACGGAACGTTCTTTGTTGTGTCACTTTTAGGGCTCATATTAAGCTTTTGCGGACTTTTAGCGTGTTGTATCGGAGTGCTTTTAACAGGGGCCTTCATGACTACTGTAATGTATTCCGCTTACTGTGCTTATTTGGGAAAGCCGAGGCAGATAACATATAATAAATAATAATGAATAAAGATAAACAGATCAGTAGTGTTGCCATAAAGCAGGTTTCCTTACTTGCAATCATTCTAATTTTAGCGGGATTAATTTGTTTTAATCTTGCCCTTTTTATTCCTTCTGTACTGGGCGCGATTACGATTTATGTCGTTTGTCGGAAATATAATTTCTATCTTCAGGAAGAGAAAAAATGGAAACCCTGGCTTTCTTCTTTGGTATTAATGCTTGCTAGTTTGATTATTCTTATCCTGCCTATTTATTTTATAGCTGATCTTTTGATTGAAAAACTGGGAAATGCACAGGCTTATATGGACAAGTTTAATGTGTTTCTGGAAAAAATACATTCTTATATTTATTCAAAAGTTGGATTTGATATTTTAAGCAAGGAAAACATGGATAAACTGAAAAGTAACGTTGGGCAGTTCTCAACCAAAGCGTTGAGCGGTACTTTCAATACGCTTACTGTGGTCATATCAATGTATTTTATTCTTTACTTTATGCTGGAAAGGCCCAGGTTTTTTGAAAGAATTATATCCTCTTCAGCCCCCCTTAAAAGGGCGAATGTATCGTTGATTGGCGAAAAAATGCGAAAACTGATTATTGCAAATGCTATCGGAATTCCGGTTGTTGCGATGGGGCAGGGTTTAGTAGGTTTGGTAGGATACTTTATTTTTGGAGCTCCTAGTCCTGTTTTGCTTTTTGCACTTACTGCAGCGGCTTCCATGATCCCGGTAGTAGGTGCGGCAATAGTATATGTTCCGATCTGTATTTTTATGATTGCAGAAGGAAACACGGGACAAGGAATCGGATTGGCGATTTATTGTCTTGTCATTGTGGGATTGACAGACAATTTATTACGATTTACATTGTTAAAAAAATTAGAAAATATTCATCCTTTAAATACCGTTTTTGGAATTATCATGGGAATGAATCTGTTTGGTTTTATGGGACTTATTTTTGGACCGATTCTCATTTCCTTAACACTCCTTTTAATTCAGGTTTACAGAGATGAGTTTTCAGAAGATAGTACCCCGGAGCTTAAACTTCCGGATAATGATGAAGAAACAGATAATAAAATTAATATAATAGTATAAAGTGGAAGGAATAAACCCTGAAATATTAAAAGAAATTTGTGTCGTTAAAATGCCTTTCGGGAAATATGAAGGGACAATTCTGGCTGATTTGCCGATAAGTTATCTTGAATGGTTTTATCGCAAAGGAATGCCAAACGGGAAGCTAGGCATGCAGCTTTCAACAATTTATGAAATTAAATTGAATGGTTTGATGGATTTATTAATTCCCCTTCGAGGTGGAGTTGTAAACTATGATAAGCTAAAGTCCAAAACGCATAAATTTTAAAATAATTTTCGGCGGCATCGAAGATGCCGCCGAAAATTATTTTAATAAAGTGATATTGTTAGTCCTTTAAAGCTGCAATTTCATCCCTTAATTTCGCTGCTTTTATAAAATCGAGATTTTTCGCTGCAGCCTCCATTTCTTTTTGTTTCTGTGCAATGATTTTTTCTACATCTTCAGAAGTGTAAGAAGCTTTGGTTTCGGCAACTTTTTGTAGAATTTCTTTTTGAGTATATTTTTCGTCAGGAAAATCTTTACTTCTTCCAACTAGATTCTCAGATATTTTTTTATTAAGTGCTTGAGGAACTTTCCCATGCTCTTCGTTATACTGCATTTGTTTGGCACGACGATATTCCGTTTCATCAAGTGTTGCCTGCATCGATTTTGTAATCTTGTCGGCATACATAATAGCTTTACCATTGATATTTCTCGCCGCACGACCTACCGTTTGTATCATGGATCTTCTGCTTCTTAACATCCCTTCTTTGTCGGCATCAAGAATGGCAACCAACGATACTTCCGGCAAATCTAACCCTTCTCGTAATAGATTGACTCCAATTAACACATCAAAAAGACCAAGACGTAAATCTTGCATGATCTGGATACGTTCCAGGGTTTCTACATCAGAATGAATATATCTGGTTCGTATTCCGAATTTTGTAAAATATTTGGTAAGCTCTTCAGCCATTTTCTTGGTTAAAGTAGTTACTAAAACCCTTTCATCAGCATCAGCTCTTTTCTGGATTTCCTCCATTAAATCATCAATTTGATTTAAAGTAGGTCTTACTTCGATAATAGGATCTAAAAGCCCGGTCGGACGAATAATCTGCTCAATATATTCACCTCCTGTTTTTTCAAGTTCATAATCAGCCGGTGTTGCAGAAACATAGATTACCTGATTTTGCATGCCTTCAAACTCCTGGAATTTTAAGGGTCGGTTATCCATTGCAGCAGGAAGCCTGAAACCATATTCAACCAAAGACTCTTTTCTGCTTCTATCTCCTCCGTACATGGCGTGGACCTGCGGAATGGTAACGTGGCTCTCATCAATCACCATTAAAAAATCTTTTGGGAAATAGTCAATCAGGCAGAAAGGCCTGGTTCCTGGTTCTCTACCATCCAAATATCTTGAATAATTTTCTATCCCCGAACAATAGCCTAATTCTTTGATCATTTCTAAATCAAGCTCGGTTCTTTCCTGTAATCTTTTAGCTTCCAAAGGTTTCTCAATAGAATTAAAAAAGTCAACTTGTTTTACAAGATCATCCTGAATATCACGAATCGCACCATTCAATGTTTCCTTAGAGGTTACAAATAAATTGGCAGGATAAATTTGAATCTGTTCAAAGTTTGAGGTTACATTCCCAGAAACGGGGTCAAAACTCTGTATTTTTTCAATCTCATCACCAAAAAACTGAATTCTTATAGCATTATCTGCATAAGCCGGAAATACATCGATCACATCTCCTTTTACACGGAATGTTCCCCTCTGGAATTCATTTAAGGTTCTTGCGTATAATGCGTTAACTAATGAGTGAAGTAATGCGGTTCGCGTTGTTTTCTCCCCTAATTCAAGAGAGATAAGTGATTTATGAAATTCATTCGGGTTTCCGATACCATAAATACAGGAAACTGAAGCAACAATCAAAACATCTCTTCTTCCGGAAAGTAAACTCGCAGTTGCAGACAGACGAAGTTTTTCTACTTCTTCATTAATACTTAAATCTTTTTCAATATAAGTTCCGGAGCTGGCAATATAAGCTTCAGGCTGATAATAGTCGTAATAACTTACAAAATATTCTACAGCATTTTCAGGGAAAAATTCTTTGAATTCCATAAAAAGCTGAGCTGCCAAAGTCTTATTATGCGCCAAAACCAGGGTTGGTCTTTGAACATTGTTCACGACATTGGCGATGGTAAATGTTTTCCCGGATCCAGTTACCCCTAACAATGTTTGATATTTCTCACCGATTTCTATTCCATGGGTAAGCTTCTCGATCGCTTTGGGCTGATCTCCGGTTGGCTGATATTCTGACTGAAGTTTGAATTGCATCTAACAAAATTACAAAATAAAACCGTTCTGAAATATCAGAACGGCCTTAATCGTCATTTGTATTTATTGTATGTTAAATGAAATGGGTAACCTAAAAGTTGATGGAATAGGTTTCCCATTCTCTGTTGCAGGCTTCCATGTTTTATTGCTGACAACTTCTTTCATCGTGCGAACAGCTTCATTGTTGAGAGTTGGTGTGTTTCCGTCTGCTTTTATATTTGTGGTTTTGCCATTTTCATCTATAGAGATATAGATATCCGCTTTCATATTACCCCTTTCATCTTTTCCGAAAACTGAGGAGTTAAAGGCATTGCCAAATTGCTTTCTCAGTTCATAATTGCCTCCCGGAAATTCTGCCTGCACGAAATTTTCAGCAGGAGTTGTAGGAGGCGCGATGGCTAAATCTTTTACAGTATTATCACCATTTGTGTTTTTAATTTCCTGGAGTTTTGCAGTTACTTTTGTCTTTTCAGGAGTTGTATCTCTTTTTAAGTCATTTGGAAGTCTTTCTTGTTCT
>JBCNMJ010000191.1:0-4644 GCA_039594975.1 Chryseobacterium sp.
TTAAAGTTAAATTAAAAAAAGCCGAAGAGAATTCTCTTCGGCTTTTTTATGTTTTTGATCTATTTTTAAAACTGCATTTCAGGGATCTCACCTTCAATGATCAAATCCGCCTCTGTCGCTTGAATAATGTGTTCTACTGAAACTCCCGGAGCTCTTTCTATAAGTTTAAATCCGGCAGGTGTGATGTCTAAAACTGCTAATTCAGTTACGACTCTTTTCACACAGTTTACTCCTGTTAAAGGTAAAGTACATTTTTTAAGGATTTTGCTTTCTCCTGCTTTATTCACATGCATCATCGCAACAATAATATTTTCTGCTGAAGCTACCAGATCCATTGCTCCTCCCATTCCTTTTACCATTTTCCCGGGAATTTTCCAGTTGGCGATATCTCCGTTTTCTGAAACTTCCATAGCGCCAAGAATCGTAAGATCTACTTTCTGAGCACGAATCATCCCGAAACTGAATGCTGAATCAAAAAAAGAGCCTCCATCCAGAATAGTAATTGTCTGTTTTCCTGCATTGATAATATCTGCATCTTCCTCCCCTTCGAAAGGAAATGGTCCCATTCCCAACACTCCGTTTTCACTCTGAAATTCTACAGAAAGATTGTCCGGAACATAGTTGGCAACCAATGTTGGAATTCCGATTCCTAAATTTACATAATATCCGTCTTTTACTTCTCTGGAAATTCTTTGTGCAATTTGTTCTTTAGTTAGCATAGCATAATCTTATCCCGCCAAATTAGCCATTTTTTCAGAATTACGAAATAGTTTCTTTTCTTATCCTATGATAAATTTTGCTTTTCAATTTGTTGTAAATTTGTGAGCTTTTAATTTTACTCATGAAAATTTTATTAAATTATTTAAAACCATATAAATGGCTGATAGTAGCCTCTCTTTTATTAGCTTCAATCAATCAGGTATTTTCGTTATTCGCTCCGGCTATTACAGGGAATATATTAGATAAACTGGTTACCCATCCCAACTTTTTTGATAAAGAAAAACTTCTCCCAAGAAGTATGAACGAATATCTTTACGGAACCGATATCTATCATGGAGTATTCTATTTTTTAGGACTGCTTATCGGAACTGCGATGGTAAGCCGAATTGCAAAGGCATTTCAGGATTATGTAGTGAATGTGATTATCCAGAAATTTGGAGCCAAGATATTTACTGACGGTTTAAAGCATTCTATGAGATTGCCTTTTCAGGAATTTGAAGATCAGAGAAGTGGTGAAACGCTTTCTATTTTAACCAAAGTCCGGGAGGATTCCGTGAAATTTATCAATAACTTCATTAATGTATTTTTCGGGATTTTGGTGAGTATCATCTTCGTTTCGGTCTACGCTATTCGTTTACACTGGACGATTATGCCTGTGTATGTGGTGGGAATTATTCTTATTGCAGTTGTCACTAATCTATTAAGTAAAAGAATTAAGACCATTCAGAAAAATATTGTGACGGAAACCACCAATTTAGCAGGAAGTACAACCGAAAGTCTCAGAAATATCGAAATTGTAAAAAGTTTAGGACTGACTAACCAGGAAGTGGAACGTCTGAACAACAACACGTATAAAATCCTGAATCTGGAATTAAGAAAAGTAAAAAGCATCCGTTCTTTAAGCTTTGTACAGGGAACTCTGGTTAATTTTTTACAGCAAACCATTACATTCACCTTATTATTACTAATCTTTAAAAATATTGTAACTCCGGGACAGTATTTATCATTGATGTTCTATGGCTTCTTTATTTTCGGGCCAATGCAGGAAATTGGGAATATTATCATTTCTTACCGTGAAGCTCAGGCTTCTTTGAATAATTTTGACAGGGTAATGAAAAAAGAGATTGAACCTAAACCTACAAATCCGAAAAAAATTGGAGCCATTGAGGAGCTGGAATTTCAAGAAGTATCTTTTCAGCATCAGACCGCTCATTACAAGGCATTAAATTCTATTTCATTTGACGTGAAAAATGGAGAAACCATTGCTTTTGTAGGGCCAAGTGGTTCAGGAAAAAGTACATTAGTAAAATTACTAGTTGGTTTGTACAGACCTCAGGAAGGAAACATCCTTTATAACAATATCAACGGTAAGGAATTTGATTTTGATGAATTACGAAATCAGATCGGCTTTGTAACACAGGATACCCAGCTTTTTGCAGGGACAATCAAAGAAAATCTTTTGTTTGTAAATCCGGCTGCAACGGAAGAAGAGCTTCAATTGGCTTTAAAAAAATCCAGCTGCACAGCTCTTTTGGAACGTGCTGAAAACGGAATAGAAACGGTGATTGGTGAAGGTGGATTAAAATTGAGTGGTGGTGAAAAGCAGAGAATCGCCATTGCAAGAGCTTTATTGAGAAAACCACATTTGCTTATTTTTGATGAGGCTACTTCTGCATTGGACAGTATTACAGAAGAAGAAATTACAACGACTATTAAAGAAATCTCAAAGGAAAAAGAGCAAATTACAGTTCTCATTGCGCATCGTTTAAGTACGATTATGCATGCTGACAGAATTTACGTTTTAGAGCGTGGACAGATCGTAGAAACGGGATCACATTTACAATTAATTGAAGAAAAAGGTTTATATTACGCTATGTGGAGACAGCAGATCGGGGAGCGTAAACTAACCGCAGTATAAACAATAATACTTCTGTCATTCTGAGTACAGCAAAGCGAAATGAAGAATCTAGATTATTATGAGATTCTTCCTTCGTCAGAATGACAACGTATAGGTAAAAAATTACCCCGAAGTTGATTTCGGGGTATTTATTTTTAAAGAAATCGGTTCAAAAAATTAATCTTTTTTTCTTACCGTTCTCTGTTCGATTCTTTTTTCAAACTTTTCACCCTGGAAAATTCTCTGGATCATGATTCCAGGAATGTGGATCTGGTTAGGATCCAATTCTCCCGGCTCTACCAGCTCTTCCACTTCTGCAATCGTAATTTTTCCTGCTCCGGCCATCGGATGATTAAAATTTCTTGCTGAACCTTTGAAAATTAAATTTCCAGCATGATCCCCTTTCCAAGCTTTTACAATTGAAAAATCAGCTTCATAAGCATGTTCTAAAATATGTGGTTTTCCTTTGAACTCTTTTACTTCTTTTCCTTCAGCTACTTCAGTTCCATAGCCTGCAGGTGTATAAAAGGCCGGAATTCCAGCCTGAGCAGCTCTGCATTTTTCCGCCAAAGTCCCTTGAGGTGTTAATTCTACCTCTAATTCTCCGGAAAGCATTTGTCTTTCAAATTCTGCATTTTCTCCTACATATGAAGAAATCATCTTCTTTATTTGTCTTTTATGAAGCAATAATCCTAATCCGAAATCATCAACACCAGCGTTGTTTGAAATACAGGTAAGATCTTTTACGTTACTATCTACCAATGCATTAATTGAATTTTCAGGAATTCCGCAAAGACCAAATCCACCCAACATCAGAGTCATTCCATCCTGAATTCCTTCAATCGCTTCTTTTGCATTTTTTACTCTTTTATCTATCATTATTATAGTATTAGATTTTCAGTTCTAAATTTAAACATTTTTGTGAAACCGCGAAAAACAAGTATAAAGCAATATTTAAAAATAAGTAATTATAAAATTTTTACTAATCCTGCTTTCTTTATTATGACGCTGTCATTCTGGTTTACAAACGAAGTTCAGAAGTGAATGAAGAATCTAAACCATACATAAGATTCTTCCTTCGTCAGAATGACATGATGATGTAAAAATTGTATAGTCATATTAGAATAAAGGTTTTTACAGATCCATTAAGGGATTAAGATAAATCAAGTAAAACCATATCCTATTTCTCGTGTGTAAATTTTATAAAAATATTATGTAAGGTATTGGTTTTTATATAAAAAAGTTATAATTTTGCATCCTGTTATTCAACCTCTGACGATAACCGTGTAAGTTGCTTAGCTTTAACATTTTATTTATTAATAATGGATTTATTAAAGTACGTACAAGATAAGTACATTGCGAAAAAAGAATTCCCTGAATTCAAAGCAGGTGATACAATTACTGTGTATTACGAAATTAAAGAAGGACAAAAGACAAGAACTCAGTTCTTCAAAGGAACAGTTATCCAATTAAGAGGTACTGGTTCTACAAAAACTTTCACGATCAGAAAAATGAGTGGAGATGTAGGTGTTGAGAGAGTATTCCCTATCAACATGCCAGCTTTACAAAAAATTGAAGTGGATAGAAGAGGTAAAGTTAGAAGATCTAGAATTTATTACTTCAGAGACCTTAGAGGTAAAAAAGCTAGAATTAAAGACGTTCCTTACAAGAAATAATTCAGACAACAATACATACAAAAAGAGGCTTTCTATTTTAGAGAGCCTCTTTTTATTTTAGAAAACAGTTTGATTTTAAATACTTTTCAAGCTTCTATTTAATAAACTCGTACAAAGCGCTCCAGAATTTGTCATACACTTCTATGTGTGGAAGATGGCCCACATTTTCAATTTCAACCAATTTTGAACCTTTGATCTGCTGCTGGGTTTTCTTTCCTAATTCCTGATACTGTCCCATTTTGGGTTGTAATTCTTTCGGAGCTCTGTCTTTTCCTATGGCTGTTCTGTCTCTTGTTCCGATAATTAATAACGTAGGAACTTTGATGTTTTTAAACTCATAACAAACCGGCT
>JBCNMJ010000192.1:0-4564 GCA_039594975.1 Chryseobacterium sp.
GTTGTAATGCTATCTACTAAAAAGAAAATAGGAGAATCTTATCATATTTTTACTTTGTCTGAAGTTTTCCGTCATTGGCTCAAAAAATCATAAAAATAGCTTTGATTAAAAAAAGAAGCTTCAAAAATTTCATGTAATTAGATATGAACAGAGATTCCGTTACATATTTCGGACATTGAGATACTTTTTCTTGTGTGCATTGTTGGAAATTTGTATTATAAAAATCCAGCATTATGTCACTGATCACATTATTAATTGTTGTAACGAATGTGAATATCTACGCAAGTGGTCATTATCCTACCGGATTGTGGTTGAGTGAATTGACCCATATTTACCAGGCAGCAAAAGAAAAAGGTTATGATGTTACTATTGCAAGTCCTACTGGCGGTAATGTTCCTGTTGATCCCGAAAGTCTGAAATTTTTTACCCTGGATCAGGTTTCCAAAAAATACTGGAACGACAATTCCTTTCGTGAGCTGCTGAAAAATAGCAAAAGTCTTAAAGAAGTTGAAAATGAAGATTTCGATGTCGTTTATTTAACGGGCGGACACGGAACGATGTATGATTTCCCGAATGATAAAACCCTTCAAAAGATTATTTCGGAACAATATGAAGCCGGGAAGATTGTTGCGGCTATTTGTCACGGTGTCGGTGGTTTGCTTAATGTAAAGTTATCCGGTGGTCATTATCTTATCAACGGTAAAAAAATAACCGGCTACAATTGGTTTGAAGAAAGCCTTGCCGGACGTAAAAAAGAAGTGCCTTTCAATCTCGAACAGGCTTTGAAGGATCGTGGTTCGGATTACAGGAAAGCTTTAATTCCAATGACCTCAAAAGTGATCGTAGACGGTAATCTGATTACAGGACAAAATCCATTCAGTTCCAAACAAATGGCGAAAGTTGTGATGAAAGAGCTGGAAAGACAGATTTCAGCTTCATCTTTGCATTAACCATAATCATTGAAATCATTATAAAATGAAAAATAGCATCAAAACATTTTTGTTCTCAATCATGTTCTTAAGTTCCAATTCAATACTATTTGCACAAAAACCTCCAACAATAATGGAAAACTCCGATTCAACTTTAATAAACCTTGCAGGACATAAAGTACCTGTATTGAAAGGTGGTTTGTATGACAGGTTCCGTTCCAATCCGCCGCTTTCAGTCATTGCAGAGGAAGGACCTGATATCGATTTGAGTTGGTTCAAAACCATCCAGAAACAGAAAAAGGAAGTGGGCTTTACAACCTATTCTCCCAACTTTTATTACAGCAACAGCAGCATCACCGCGATCTATACTGCGGATATGAAAATTTTAAAAAGCCTGATCCCCCCGAAAGTCCGCGATATCGTAAAACCAATTTCTTATTCTCCAGGTCGCGGATTGGTTGCGATTACGTCTTATCGTTATCATTATTGCGACAACGATTCTTATAACGAGTTGTCCATTTCCATTGTAACGACCAAACCCAATAAGTCTAACTGGGGCATCTTTTCCCTGTTGGGCGAGCTGAAGGAGAAAAAACTGTGGGGCTATGTTTTGAAGCTTCCTGTAGATACAGAATTGGCGAGAGTGCGCGGTGTTATCGGTTACAATTTACCAAAATGGCTGATTCCTATTCAGTATGATAACTCGGGAGAAAAAATGAGTTTCAGGTATTTTGATGAATCTGGAAATCCTGATTTTTCAATGATTGGCAAAAAGTTAGCTATATCAGAATCAACACCGGAAATTGTTCGCTCCAATTTTATCAATCTGAATAAAAACGGAGAGCTTACGCACGGTTACACAGATGTGAGAGGAATTAAAAAAGCAAGCAGTAAAAAGAAAGAAGATGTAGAGCTCAATCTTTCCAATGGTCCGCTGTCACAATTTATGAAGTCATTGGATTTGGGAAAATTGATCCGTTACGATTACCAGCCGGAATTTCAGGCAGCACTGTATACACCTAAGCTGGTAAAGAATGAAAAGGAATAATCTGATTAATTTTAAAATTTGAAGCAATGGAATTTGAAATCCTATTTCAGTCTCAGAAGGACTTTTTCAGAACGCATAGAACGAAGGATGTTGCATTTCGGAAAGAAACTTTGAAGAAGCTGAAAGCTGTTCTGAAGGACAATGAAAGCCGGCTGTACGATGCTATCTATAAAGATTTTCGGAAAGGAAAATTCGATACATTTTTAACAGAGCTGAACCTAATTTACAATGAAATTGATTTTTTCCTTAAAAATCTGGATAAACTCAGCAAACCTAAAAAAGTAAAGACACCGCTAAAACTGCAGCCCGGAAGCAGTCGCATTTATCATGAACCTTTGGGCGTGACATTGGTGATCGGCGCATGGAATTATCCTTATCAGCTGACGTTGGTTCCAATGATAAGTTCTGTGGCAGCGGGAAATACCTGCATTGTGAAACCAAGTGAATTGCCTGAGAATACAATGCATCTCCTTGCGGAATTGATCAATACTAATTTTCCTTCGCACTATTTGTATGTTGCAGAAGGCGGTATCCCGGAAACAACAGAACTTCTGAAGCTGCCTTACGATAAGATATTTTTTACGGGCAGCCCGAAAGTGGGAAAGATCGTTTACGAAGCGGCCGCCAAAAACCTGGTTCCTGTAGTCCTCGAATTAGGAGGGAAATCGCCTGCAATTGTCACCGGAACTGCTGATCTGGAAGTGGCTGCAAAGCGTTTGATTTGGGGGAAATTCCTGAATGGCGGACAAACCTGTATTGCACCGGATTATCTTTTAGTAGAGGAAAGCGTGAAGGCTAAATTATTGCAACTGATGAAAGAAAAGCTGGATGAGATCAATTATTCCGATGGTTCGGAACATTATACAAGTATTATCAACAAAAGGAATTTTGACCGTGTAACTTCGCTTATTGACCGGGACAAAATTTTCTATGGAGGACAACAAAATGAAGAAACCTTATACATTCAGCCGACTATTTTAGATAATGTCAGCTGGGATGATGCGGTGATGCAGGAGGAAATCTTCGGCCCTGTTTTTCCGGTTATCGGTTTTAATAATTATGATGAAATATTATGCAAAATCATGGAAGGTGAAAAACCGCTCGCCGCTTATCTCTTTACCAAAAATGAAGAAGAAAAAAACAAACTGCTGGATCTCGTTTCATTTGGTGGAGGCTGTATTAATGATACTCTGATGCACATTACCAGCGATTACCTGCCTTTCGGAGGCATTGGGAATTCCGGGATCGGAAATTATCATGGAGAATACGGGTTTCTTGCGTTTTCGCATCAGAAATCAGTTATTGAAAAATCTACCTGGGGCGAACCGGACTGGAAATATCCGCCATACACCGACAAAAAAATGCAGTGGCTGAAGAAAGTAATGTAACAGAGATTATGTTACAACTTACGTTGATGCAGATACGATGCTTTCAGGCAGGTTGCTGAACTTTGTACTATAATTTAAAAGCAGAAAAATATGCAAACTATATTAGGGGCTAACGGACAAATAGGTGAGGAATTGGCCAGAGAGCTAAAAAGAAATTTCACTTCCGACATCAGGATCGTCAGTCGTGATGCGAAAAAAGTGAATGATACGGATGAAGTTTTCTCTGCAGATTTATCTATAAAAGAAAAAGCTGTTGAAGCGGTTAAAGGAAGTGAGATTGCTTACTTTACGCTGGGACTGCCCATCAGTTCAGAATTATGGGAGAAACAGTTCCTTCTGATTCTCAGAAATGTGATTGATGCATGTAAAATCAACGGTACTAAGCTGGTATTTTTTGATAATACGTATATGTATCCGCAGAACGACAGAATTTTGACGGAAAATACAGTTTTTCAACCTGTGGGCAGAAAAGGAAAAGTTCGTCGGAAAATGGCGGAAATGGTTCTGAAAGAAATGCAGTCCGGAGAACTGGATACCGTAATTTGCAGAGCCCCTGAATTTTATGGCCCAGCAAAAACACAGAGCATTACCAACACCCTTGTTTTCAATAATATTAAAGAAGGTAAAAAACTAAAGGTTCCTTTGAGTGATTCCAAAAAAAGAAGCCTGATATGGACACCGGATGCGAGCCGCGCAACCGCTTTGATCGGCAATACGCCGGATGTATTCGGGCAAACCTGGCATCTGCCGGTCGATCAGAGTCACCCGACCTATAAACAGTTTATTGCCCTGGCTTCTGAGATTTACGGTAAAGAGTTGCAATATTCGGTGATTCCGAAGTTGATCTTTAAAATAGGTTCATTGTTTAATAAAAAAGTAAAAGAACTGCTGGAATTATTGCCAAGATACGAACACGACAATATTTTTGACGATTCAAAATTCAGAAAACGTTTTCCTGAATTTCAGGTAACGACTTATCAGGAGGGTATTGAAGCCATAAAAAGAGAAAATCCGGCTCATTAATTTAAAAATAAGTAATTTAGAGATGTTTAAAGTAGTAAAGAATTCTATGAAAACACCAGAAAAAATTACATCTATCAGTGCGATCCATCAGTTTCTGGGATTGAGAAAACCATCCAATCCTCTGATCAGTGTATTTGATTTTGATGATGTGAATTTAGGAGAGGAAACTATTCTTA
>JBCNMJ010000193.1:0-4537 GCA_039594975.1 Chryseobacterium sp.
AATTTTTGAACGGCTTCAGGTTTAGAAATTTCAGGCGTGGCAGAAGTGGCCATATTTTCGTTGGCACAGGATAAAATGGTAAGTAATGGAATACTTAACAGTAAAAATGTTTTTCTCATTTTCATATTAATTAAATTTTTGTTCAATAAAAATAATGATTTTTGACAATTAATCATCATTTAGTGAAAAAATAAATTGATTATGTTGCTGAAAATGAAAAAGCTCCGGGATTTCCCCGGAGCTTTTTTAATATGATTAAATTATTTATTTACGATTGAGAAGACTTTTCAGCTGAAGATTTTTTTCCTTTTGGTGCTTTTCCAATCAAACCGTCTTTTGCTTCGTTAAGATCAAGAATTACAGTTTCTCCTTCGCTTAATTGTTTATTCACAAGCATTTCTGCCAGTAAATCTTCAATATACTTCTGGATAGCTCGTTTCAATGGTCTTGCTCCGAAATCTTTATCCCAGCCTTTTTCAGAAATAAAGTCTTTAGCTTCATCAGTTAATTCAACTTTATATCCTAGTTTTTCTAATCTTCCGTACAATTTGCCCAGTTCAAGATCAATAATTTTCTTGATATCTGTCTGCTCAAGAGAGTTAAAAATGATGATATCATCAATTCTGTTCAGGAATTCAGGAGCAAATGCTTTTTTAAGTGCATTTTCTATGGTGCTTCTTGCTCTTGTATCAGAAGTTGACTTTTTAGCGGAAGTACCAAATCCTACACCGTCTCCGAAATCTTTAATATCTCTAGTACCGATATTTGAAGTAAGAATGATAATGGTATTTCTGAAATCTATTTTTCTTCCTAAACTGTCAGTAACGTGACCTTCATCCAAAATTTGCAACAAGATATTGAATACATCAGGGTGAGCTTTTTCAATCTCATCCAGAAGAACCACAGCATAAGGTTTTCTTCTTACAGCTTCTGTTAATTGTCCTCCTTCCTCGTATCCAACATAGCCTGGAGGCGCACCCACCAATCTTGAAACCGCGAATTTTTCCATGTATTCACTCATGTCAATTCTGATCAATGCTTCGTCAGAATCGAATAATTCTCTTGCCATTACTTTGGCTAGCTCGGTTTTACCAACCCCAGTTGTCCCTAAGAAAATGAAAGTACCAATCGGACGGTTCGGATCTTTTAGACCGGCTCTGTTTCTTTGAATTGCTTTCACAACTTTTTTCACAGCATCTTCCTGACCGATTACTTTTCCGTTTAGTTTATCATCCATCTGAGCTAATTTATCAAGCTCATTTTTACCAACTTTCGTTACAGGGACCCCACTCATCATAGAAACCACTTCCGCCACATTTTCTTCTGTTACGGTTTCTTTTTTCTCTTTAACATCTTTGTCCCATTTATCCTGAGCAGCATTCAGCTCCATCTGAAGTCTTTCTTCTTCGTCCTTCAGCTTTCTTGCTTCAAGATAATCCTGAGCTTTCACCGCTTTTTGCTTCAATTCTTTGATTTCTTCAATTTTCTTTTCGAAATCAATGATCTCAGTAGGAACTTTCATGTTTTTAATATAAACACGGGATCCTGCTTCATCCATCGCATCGATGGCTTTGTCTGGTAAGAAACGGTCTGTAATGTATCTTGATGTCAAATTGACACACGCAGCAATCGCTTCCGGAGTATAAATTACATTGTGATGTTCTTCATACTTATCTTTAATCTGATTTAGAATCTGAATGGTTTCATCAATAGAAGTAGGCTCCACCATTACCTTCTGGAATCTTCTTTCTAAAGCTCCGTCTTTTTCAATATACTGACGGTATTCATCCAAAGTCGTTGCTCCGATGCATTGAATTTCACCTCTAGCCAAAGCCGGTTTAAACATATTGGATGCATCTAAACTTCCTGTTGAACTTCCTGCACCTACAATAGTGTGAAGCTCATCAATAAATAAGATAACATCTCTGTTTTTCTCCAGTTCCGTCATAATGGCCTTCATTCTTTCTTCAAACTGGCCACGATATTTGGTTCCGGCAACTAAACTTGCCAAATCCAAAGTGATCACACGTTTTCCGTAAAGAACTCTGGACACTTTTTTCTGTTGAATTCTTAATGCTAAACCTTCAGCAATCGCAGATTTACCAACTCCGGGCTCCCCGATAAGAAGCGGATTGTTTTTCTTTCTACGCGATAAGATCTGAGAAACTCTCTCAATTTCTTTTTCACGGCCGATTACAGGGTCTAATTTTCCATCTCTTGCCAAAGAAGTTAAGTCTCTACCAAAGTTATCCAATGTAGGAGTTTTACTTTTTGCAGAACCTAAATTTCCTGTAGGCTTTCTCATCTGCTCAAATTCCTCTCTTTCATCATCATCATCGTAAGCACTCATTTGTGGTGCCTGTCCGGAATTTTTAAGCATAGTCTGATATTCTCTTGAAACTCCTTCATAATCGATGTCGTAAGCTCCTAAAATATTTGAAGTAGGGTCCTCATATTTATAAAGAATGCCTAAAAGCAAATGAACGGTATTAATTTCATTGCTTTTATATTGTCTGCATTCTAACTCCGCACGCTTGATGGCGTGATCTGCCATCTTCGTGAAAGAAATATTAGTAACCTCCTCAGAAATAGGATTAAGACTTGCTGTATTTAAAGTTTCAATTTTTCTTCTGATTTGTGTTAAATCCGCATTAAGGTTTTGAAGGATTTCTTTTGCAGAGTTTTCCGTTTTTATAATACCTAAAAGTAGATGTTCTGTATTAAGAAATTCACTTTTGAGCCTTTTAGCTTCGCTCTTGCTTTGTTTGAACACCTGGCTCAAACCTTGTGAAAACTTATAATCCATAATATATCTCATTAGAACAAAAGCAACATTGCCATTTATTCACTATCTAAATTACAAATATTTTACCAAAAATCAATAAATGACTTTATGGCAGAAAAAATTTTATTATCTTATTGAAAATGATTAAGTTTGTTATCCTGAAAATTTTTCTCATGATTCCCGAAATTGCTATTTATATCGGATATTCCGCCTCACTTTTTATTGTGCTGAGTTTCATATTGAAAGATATAAGAAAAATCAGAATTGTGAATATGATAGGCTGTATCTGTTTTGTCATTTATGGCATTTTCAGCGGAATGCTCTGGCCGGTAATTATTCCCAACGGACTGATTTGCTTTATACAAATTTACCATCTTTTGACGGATAAAAAGAAGTAATGAGCAAGAGAAAAGTGATTACTTCGGCATTCAGCAATTTATACACAGATCAGCGTATAGAAAAGGTTTGCAGAACGTTGTACGAAAACGGTTACGATATTGAACTTATCGGAAACGACTGGAACGGAGCAGAAGAAATGTTACGGCCTTATTCATTTTCAAGAATAGAAATAAAATCAAAAAGTTTAAAAACAGCTTATTTTGAATTCAACTGGAAATTATATCATCATTTAAAGAAAAGAGCAGATAAAAACACTATTCTTCATGCCAATGATTTAGATGCATTGCTTCCGAACTATCTGATTGCAAAAAAGTTAAATATTCCGTTAATTTTTGACAGCCATGAAATTTTTTCCGAAATGCCTGCAATTCAGGGCAAAATGTCACAAAAATTATGGAAATATCTGGAAAAGACTATTGTTCCGAAGATCAAATTAATGATTACAGCAAGTTCAGGATATGCCACCTGGTTTAGAACTCAATATGGAGTTAATCCTGTTGTTGTTCAGAATGCGCCAAGAAAATTGAATTTTAATCAGGAGATTTCAGATAACAATCCTAAAATTCTTTTATACCAAGGAGCAATTAATCCATTTCGTGGGGTTGATAAAGCAATTTTAGCCATGCATTATGTAGAAAATGTTGTTTTTCAAATAGCGGGAGACGGACCAAGAAAAAAGGAATATGAAGAACTGGCGATTAAGGAAAACCTTCAGGATAAAGTCCAGTTTTTAGGAAAGTTACATCCTGATGATTTAAGAAAAATTACACTGACTGCAGATTGCGGGATGAGTATTGAAGAGAACGGGGGAGAAAGTTATTTTTATTCCTTACCGAATAAAGTTTTGGATTGTATTCAGGCAAGAGTTCCTTTAATTTTATCAAATCTTCCGGAAATGCTTACGATTAAAAGTCAGTTTGATGTGGGAGAGATTATTAAAAACCATGAACCTTTAAGTATCGCAAAAGCAATAAATGTTGTTTTGAAGAAAGGAAGAAAAAACTATTTGCCGGAACTTGAAAGGGCTGCAGATATACTTTGTTGGGAAAATGAGGAAATAAAGTTGTTGGAAGTTTTTGAAAAGGCTGCTGAAAGTTTTTAAAGCTAAATTCTTATAAGTCAAAATATTTGATAATAATCTAATTTATTCAGTCCTAAACTTAACATAAAATTTAAAAACTCTAAATTTAGTATCTTTGCACAAAAGAAAGTATAGAAATGACCATTAAGGAAAAACAGCAGGAAATTATCGACGAATTTGCATTTCTTGACGATTGGGAGCAGAAATATGAATACATCATTGATCTTGGGAAAGAACTGAAAGGGCTTTCTGATGATAAAAAAACTGACGAA
>JBCNMJ010000194.1:0-4509 GCA_039594975.1 Chryseobacterium sp.
GTATAAAATTAATAATTTATTTTTAAATCATGTGAATTTTTATTATGTTTCTCATAAAAAGATTCGGGCGTTTTTCCTAAAGGAAAAACGCCCGAATCTTCAAAAAGTTTATTCTAAAAAAGACGCTCGTGGAAATCTTCAATTTTACTTACTTCTTCAATTTTAATCCCAAATTTTTTCTTTGGAATTTTATTGAGATTAGAAACAAAAATCTTTTCATAACCCAGTTTTTCGGCTTCAGAAATTCTCTGTTCGGCCTGTGCAATCGGACGGATTTCGCCACTTAATCCAATCTCACCTGCAAAGCAATAATGTTCGGAGATCGGAATATCCTCATTGGAAGAAAGAATAGAGGCTACGACTGCTAAGTCTAAGGCTGGGTCGTCTGTTTTTATTCCTCCTGTAATATTCAGGAAAACGTCCTTGGCTCCCAATTGGAAACCCGCTCTTTTTTCCAGTACAGCGAGTAACATATTTAATCTTTTAGAATCAAATCCGGTAGAGCTTCTTTGTGGAGTTCCATAGACTGCAGAGCTTACTAATGCCTGAATTTCCAATAGCATCGGCCTGTTTCCTTCTATAGTTACGGCAACGGAATTTCCGGAAAGCTCCTCAGATTTTTTTGTAATTAATATTTCTGAAGGATTTTTGATTTCTTTTAACCCTTGCGAGATCATTTCATAAATTCCGATCTCGGCAGTCGATCCGAAACGGTTTTTATTGGCTCTTAACAATCTGAAAAGGTGGTTTCTGTCTCCATCAAAATTTAACACGACATCTACCATATGCTCCAGGACTTTTGGACCTGCAATCTGTCCGTCTTTGGTGATGTGTCCGACTAAAAATACAGGGACATTATTTTCCTTGGCGTATTTAATGATTTCATTGGAACATTCTCTGATCTGGGAAACAGTTCCTGGAGAACTTTCAATCAGCTGAGACTGTAAGGTCTGAATAGAGTCGATGATGACAAAATCGGGTTCTAATTTTTTGGCTTCGTGAAGGATTTTTTCCAGGGAAGTTTCCGTGTAAAGAAAACAGTTCGGGTTTTTTACATCAGCTAAACGGTCAGCTCTCATTTTGATCTGGGAAGCACTTTCTTCTCCTGAAACATAAAAGATTTTTTTCTTCATTTTCAGGGCAAGTTGAAGAAGTAGGGTGGATTTTCCGATTCCTGGTTCTCCACCAATTAAAGTGACAGAACCTAATACAATACCTCCTCCCAATACTCTGTTGAGCTCGTCGGAAGGGGTTTTTATTCTCGGCTCTTCAATGGCTTCAACTTCAATGATGTTGATAACGTGTTGTTTCGTTTTTGAAAAAGGCGGAGTTTTGTGTGAAGCTGTTTTTTCTACCACTTCTTCCACTAAAGTGTTCCATTCACCGCAATTTTTACACTGTCCGGTCCACTGAGGGTATTGTGAACCACAGTTTTGACAGAAATATGCTGTTTTTAATTTTGCCATACCGCGAAGTTCAAAATTTTTTTTGAATTTTTCTTTTGATTTTTAGTTAATTTTCTGGCATGAAAAATATTTTACTGAAAAGCATTCAAATTTTTGCATTCATGTCAATGATGAATTTATTGTTGAGTGTATTGATCTCGAATATTGTACGTTTTCCTGGTGGGAGTTTTGGGATGTACCCTTTTTTACTACTTATAGTATGTTTGGTAACTTCAGTTATAGCCTTTATTACTGTTTGTATATTTCGAAAAAGCTATCATTCTGTTTTGAGAATTGCTGCTTTATTTCAGATAATTTATTTGATTAGCCTAATTTTAATTGGGTTTAATCCATTTGGATCTGATGCTGTAAATATTTTAAGTTTACTGTTGTACATAAATTCATTTATTGTTCTTTTAGTCGTTTATTTGCTTTATTTACTTTATTCAAAAATAATTTTAGCAAAATCAAAAAACTAACATAGATCAATGTATAAATTCGCAATTAAAGAATAACTTTGTTAGTATAATAAATAAAGAAATGAGAAAACTATTTTTAACTTTTGTATTGGCTTTAATTAGTATTACGGCTTTTGCACAATCGGAATGGACGGTAGATCCTATGCATTCTTCCATTAATTTCAATATTAAGCATATGGGAATTAGTTTTGTACAGGGGAAGTTTGATAAATTTGACGGAAAAGTTTCCACAGCCGGAAATAACCTGGAAAAAGGAGCCTTCGATTTTATCGTATATCCTGCGACTATCAATACTGGAGTGGATAAGAGAGATAAACATCTTACAAGTGCAGATTTTTTTGATGCAGAAAAATATCCGCAAATAAGATTTGAAGGAGGTACAGTGGCAAAAGGGAAAGATAATACCTATACTTTGAAAGGGAAACTTACGATTAAAGACGTTACAAAAGAAATTACTGTTCCTGCTACTTTTGGAGGTGTTGCAAAAAACCAGCAAGGAAAAGAAGTATTAGGATTTCAATCTAAGTTTACGATCAATCGTTTAGATTATAATATCAAATATGATCCTACAGGAGCAGGAGTTGCTAAAGATGTTGAGGTGGCTTTATATTTTGAGTTGATAAAACAATAATTTAAGTATATAATTTGATTTGGGTGAAAGGCTTTCAACATAGATTGGAAGCCTTTATTTTTACTTTCTTTTGAAGAATGTAAAATTTAAAATCGTAACAAAATTGCTTTGTATCTCTTTTTCCCCTAACTTTGCACAAACCTAATCTAATGAGTAAAAAGAATACAAAGTACATCTTTGTGACAGGAGGTGTAACTTCATCTTTGGGAAAGGGAATCGTTTCAGCTTCTCTTGGACTTCTACTAAAATCACGTGGCTTCAACGTAACTATTCAAAAGCTTGATCCTTATATCAATATTGATCCGGGAACCTTGAATCCTTACGAACATGGAGAATGTTATGTGACCGAAGATGGTGCGGAGACGGATCTGGATTTAGGACACTATGAGCGTTATCTTGATGCTCCGACTTCCCAAAACAACAACGTTACAACAGGAAAAATCTACCAGACTGTCATCGAAAAAGAAAGAAAAGGAGACTTCCTTGGAAAAACAGTTCAGGTAATTCCTCACATTACGAACGAAATCAAACGCAGAATTAAGATTTTATCTAAGCAGAACTACGATATCATTATTACGGAGATCGGGGGAACTGTTGGAGATATTGAATCTTTACCTTATATCGAAACTGTCCGTCAGTTGAAGTGGGAATTGGGTGAGAAAAACTCTATGGTCATTCACCTGACTTTGTTGCCGTATCTGGCTTCAAGTGGAGAACTTAAAACAAAACCATCTCAGCATTCTGTTCGTCAGTTAATGGAAAGCGGAATTATGGCCGATGTTTTGGTTTGCCGTACAGAGCACAAAATTCCAAAAGACCAGAGAGCAAAATTGGCTCAGTTCTGCAACGTTCCTTTGGATAATGTGATTGAATGTAAAGATTTAGATACAATCTATGAAGTTCCGATGTATCTTCAGAAACAAAACTTTGATGATGTAGTTCTTAAAGAATTAGATCTTAAAAGTGATAAAGATGCAGATCTTAAAGAATGGAAAAGCTTCTTAAAGAAGTTCCAGAATCCTAAAAAATCTGTTGAAATTGCATTGGTAGGAAAATATGTATCTCTTCAGGATTCTTATATTTCAATTGCTGAAGCTTTCAAACATGCAGGAGCAGATCTGGAAACGGAGGTGAAGGTAAGATGGGTGTATAGTGGAGATATTACTCCTGAAAATATTAAAGAAACTTTAAAAGGTGTAGATGGTATCCTTGTTGCTCCAGGTTTTGGCGACAGAGGAATTGAAGGAAAGGTTCTTACTGCTCAATATGCAAGAGAAAATAAAATTCCTATGCTGGGAATTTGTTTGGGAATGCAGATCATGACGATTGAATTTGCCAGAAATGTTTTGGGGTATTCTAAAGCTAACTCAATGGAATTTGATACTTCTACAGAACATCCTGTAATCTCATTAATGGAAGAGCAGAAAAATGTTGTTGATAAAGGAGGAACTATGCGTCTTGGAGCTTGGAAATGTTCTTTGAAAAACGGTTCTAAATTAAATGACATTTACGGAGCTAAAAATATTACGGAGAGACACCGTCACAGATATGAATTCAACAGTGATTATATCGGAGAGTTTGAGAAAAACGGTTTCTTAGCAACAGGAACCAACCCGGAAACAGGATTGGTGGAAGCATTGGAAATGCCGGATCATCCGTTCTATGTTGGGGTACAGTATCACCCGGAATATAAGAGTACGGTTGCAACCCCGCATCCGTTATTCAGAGCATTCATTAAAGCTTGTACACAGAAATAAAGTAATTTAAAAGTTACAAACGTCATACATAAACTCAGACTGATTTTTCTCAGCCTGAGTTTATTATATAGTAATATATTATAGCATAGAGTTTTGATAAAAAAACAGTATTTTTGTCGACTCGAAAAGTATTGCACTTGTAATACCTATTTAATATTAAAAATTTTAATTAAGATAAAATGCAACAAAACAACGGA
>JBCNMJ010000195.1:0-4481 GCA_039594975.1 Chryseobacterium sp.
CTACCATTAATTTCTGAACAGCAAAAAATTTCAGATTTTTTAGATGTTATTGATACAAGAATTCAAACCCAAAGGAAAATAATTTCCGAATTGTTATCCCAAATGTCAAATCTCAAAGATTTGATTTTTGAACAAAAATTAAGATTCAAGGATGATAATGATAATAAGTTTCTGGATTGGCAAGAAAGTAAACTTGAAGATATTTGTGAGAAACAATCTTCTAGTATTTCTGCTAATAAAATCGAGGACAACATAGGAAATTATCCAATTTATGGTGCAACTGGAATTTTGAAAAATATTGATTTTTACGAAGTTGAAAATGACTACATATCAATAATAAAAGACGGAGCAGGTGTTGGAAGACTGTTCTATTGCAAGGGAAAGTCTTCAGTTTTAGGAACATTAGATATTATAAAGCCTAAAAATATAAATCTCTTTTTTTTATATCTTTTACTTTCAAGAATTGACTTCAAAAAATATATTACTGGAAGTACAATTCCGCATATTTATTTTAAAGATTACAAAAAAGAAAAAGTTCAAATCCCTTCGTTGAAAGAACAAGAAATAATTGCTAACTTTTTTAAATGTTTAGATGATAAAATAAATATTGAAAATTCGCTTTTAACTCAATACGAAAATCAGAAAAAGTATTTATTACAAAATCTTTTTGTTTAAAGAATTTTGGATTTAGATATAACCTTGTCAAAGATTTCAAACCTTGACAAGGTTTTTTTATCAAACAAACAAATTAGCCAAAAGAAACTTTTTCTGAAGTTCTAAATTTTCTAAAATTCGTTTTTCTGTTTCTATTTTTTCTTGAATAGAAGAAAGAAAATTAGCAATTTTGGTTTGTTCATCTTTACAAGGAAGTTTTACATTTAGTTTTAAGAATTCTGTTTTAGACATATTATATCTTGTACTTCCTTGGGCAAGTTTTATTATTTCATTTCTGAATGTATTGCTTCTGAACAAAAATTGTGAAAATTCTGGAATAAGTTTATCAAACGAAGTAGCTCTAAAGCCAAAGCAAAAACTATTAAGATATACATTATCAACATTTTCTAATAAAACAGAACTCATTCCAATCTCTTCAGGAGTTTCAGAAGAAATAGTAAAAAATACATCTCCATACTGAACCGTATTTTGATTCTCATTTTCTTCAACATCAACAAAAGCGCAATTTTCTATATTGATTTTAGCTGAATCAAATATTTGCTTATACTGAATATATTTTTGTCCTGCTCCAAAATGCTCTTTTGTTTTTCCAGACAGTCCGTTAAACGTTTTTCCTAAATCACTCAATTTAAAATATTTCCAGTCTGAAAAATTATTTCCATTGCTGTCTTTAAATCTCAATCGTTGTTCAAGAATCAAATCTTTGAGATTTGACATTTGGGATAACAATTCGGAAATTATTTTCCTTTGGGTTTGAATACGAGAATCCAAGAAAGATACAAATTCTGCTATTTTTTGTTGTTCCTCAAATGTAGGATATGAAAATTTTATCCTATAAAAATCTGAATGATTTAAATCTGGAATAGTGGAAGTTCCAGCTAATTTGCTAATTTGATTTTGTATGCTTGGTAATTTTAAAAAGTTGTATAAAAATCCTTTCACAATATTTTTTGGATAAGATACTTTGAAAAAATTATTGTGAAATGCACCTACAACACCAGTTACTACTTTTCCTGTATTCCCAGTTCTGGTCATTAATATATCTTCTTTATTACAAAGTACTGATAATGGTGGATTTTTAATGAAATACTTTTTTTCAGAATTATCTTTTAAAAATTCATTTGTAATATAAAAATATGCGCCATCTCTAGGACTAACTAATCTATCGGAAATTGGAATTTGTAAGCCTTGGTTAATCTTTACAACTTCTTGAAATCTATTAACTTCCCATTCCCCTTCAAACCCCGGAAATCGTAAATTAGGAAAGAAAGTCATAATTATCTCCTTTTCGCACATTAGGGAGAAAATTGTCCCTTAATTCTCGGTAGAGGAGATAATTTCTAATCATCACTAACTTTAGGATTTTAAATAATAAATATTAAATCAAAAAAATTATGACAAGAAAGAAAACATTAGCTGAAATCGCTGAATTATGGAAGAATGATAAAAAGCTGTATGTGAAAAAATCAACCTTTTCGGCTTATGTGCTGTTGCTGGAAAATCATTTATTACCTGTATTCAAAGACTATTCTGAGGTTGAAGATGAAGATGTACAGAAGTTTGTGTTTCAAAAATTGAAGCAGGGCTTAAGCCAGAAAAGCATCAAAGATATTCTCATTGTTTTGAAAATGGTGCTGAAGTTCGGAGCAAAGAATAAATGGATTGAGTTTATCAATTTTGATGTGCAATATCCTACGGTTAGAGAAACTCATACGATTGAAGTCTTGAGCAGAACGCATCAGAAAAAAGTGATGAGCTATATTCAGGAACATTTTACCTTTAGAAATTTGGGTGTATACATCTGCCTTTGCTCAGGAATGCGGATTGGCGAGATTTGTGCGTTGACTTGGGAAGACATTGATACGGATAACGGAATTATTAATATCCGAAAAACGATTCAGAGAATCTATGTCATTGAAGATGGAGAAAGAAAAACAGAATTGTTGATTGATACCCCTAAAACCAAAAACTCCATCCGTGAAATCCCTATGAGCAGGGATTTGTTGAGAATGCTGAAACCTTTCAAGAAAATTGTAAATCCTGCGTTCTATGTGTTAACCAATGATTCCAAACCTACAGAACCAAGAACCTACCGAAGTTATTATAAAAATCTAATGCGCTTTTTGGAAATTCCCGACATCAAATTTCACGGTCTGAGACACAGTTTTGCAACCCGATGTATCGAAAGCAAATGTGATTATAAAACAGTAAGTGTTTTGCTTGGTCATTCCAATATCAGTACAACTTTGAATCTGTATGTGCATCCAAATCTTGAACAGAAGAAAAAAGCAATCGACCAGATGTTTAAAGCGCTAAAATAGTTGTCGTTATCATTGATTATTTCTTACATTTGAAAAAACTAAAAATAACTTTGTCAGAACTCATACTTCTGACAAAGTTTTTAACCAAAACTCAAAACCGAATGTCAAGTCAGCCGGAATATATTTTAGAGCAGAAATTAGTAGAACAATTACAACAGTTAGGTCACAAAAAAGTTACGATATGTAATGAGTCAGACCTTATTAAAAATCTAAAGACTCAGCTCGAAATTCACAATAAAAAAACATTCTCAGATACTGAGTTTGAAAAAATCCTCAATCATCTTTCTAAAGGAAATGTTTTTGAAAAAGCTAAAACATTACGTGACCGTTTTCACTTCTTTAAAGATGATGGTACTTCCGAGTGGATTGAATTCATCAGCCAGGACCATTGGTGTCAGAATCAGTTTCAGGTTACCAATCAAATTGCTCAGGAAGGGAATTTTAAAAACAGATATGATGTAACCATTCTCATCAACGGATTACCTTTGGTACAGATTGAGCTGAAACGTCGTGGTCTTGAAATGAAAGAGGCTTTCAATCAAATCAACCGTTATCATCATCAGTCTTTCAATTCTGGGAGTGGATTGTTTAATTATGTTCAGTTGTTTATCATCAGTAACGGAGTCAATACAAAATATTACTCCAACAACGCAAAGCAGACATTTAAACAAACTTTCTTTTGGTCGGATGAACATAACAATAATATCACTCAACTCGACCATTTTGCTCCTGCATTTTTAGAGCCTTGTCACATTGCTAAAATGATTACCAAGTATATCGTTTTGAATGAAACGAATAAGATACTGATGGTTTTACGACCTTATCAATATTATGCGGTTGAAAAAATTGTTGAAAGAGTAAGAAATACTGATAAGAACGGTTTTATCTGGCATACAACAGGTTCAGGAAAAACATTAACTTCCTTTAAAGCCAGTCAGATTTTAAAGGAAATTCCTAAAGTAGAGAAAGTTGTTTTTGTGGTTGACCGAAAAGATTTGGATTACCAGACCCAAAAGGAATTTGATGCTTTTGAAAAAGGAAGTGTGGATGCCACTGAAAACACAGCACATTTGGTTAAGCAACTTTCTGATAATACAAAATTGATTGTTACGACTTTACAGAAGTTAAATACAGCAATTACAAAAGAAAAACACGGTAATAAAATTGACAAACTGAAAGATAAAAAGGTGGTTTTCATTTTTGATGAATGTCACAGAAGTCAGTTTGGAGATACACATCAGAATATTAAAAAATACTTTAAAAATGCCCAAATGATTGGCTTTACAGGAACTCCAATTTCTGAAGTGAATTCAATTGGTAAAATAGATGGAGCTCCGGCAACAACGAATAGACTTTTTGAAGATTGTCTGCATAAATATATGATTACAGATGCCATTCGGGATGATAATGTTTTGAAGTTTTCTGTAGAATACGTTGGAAGATACAAAGAGAAGGAAGGTAGCAATACTTACATTGATACTGATG
>JBCNMJ010000196.1:0-4451 GCA_039594975.1 Chryseobacterium sp.
AATAGTTCTCTTAAAGGTTCAAGCAGTTCAAATTCCATATCTTCCGGAAGTCCGCCAACGTTATGGTGAGATTTGATCACTGCAGAAGGTCCGTTTACTGACTGGCTTTCAATAACGTCAGGATAAATTGTTCCCTGAGCTAAGAATTTAGCACCTTCAATTTTATGAGATTCTTCATCAAAAACGTGGATAAATTCGTTTCCGATGATTTTTCTTTTGGCTTCAGGATCATCAACTCCGGCTAATTTTGACAGGAATCTTTCCGATGCATCTACCATTTTAATGTTCATATGGAAATGTTCTCCATAGTTGTCCATTACTTTCTTGCCTTCATCTTTTCTCAATAAACCTGTGTCAACAAAGATACAAGTCAGCTGATCTCCGATTGCTTTATGGATCAAAACCGCTGCTACAGAAGAATCTACACCTCCGGAAAGTCCTAGGATTACTTTCTGGTCTCCTACTTTTTCACGGATTTCTTCAACTGTTTTTTCGATATAGTTGGTCAGTTTCCAGTTTTTCTCTGCATTACAGATTCCAAAAACGAAATTCTCCAACATTTTTCCTCCTTCTTCTGTATGAGAAACTTCCGGATGAAACTGTACACAGTAGATTTTTTTATCTTCGTTTGACATTGAAGCAATTACTCCTGATGTTGCATTTAATTCAAAACCTGCAGGTAATTGTCCAACTTCGTCAAAGTGGCTCATCCAAACTACTGAATTATTTGAAACTCCCTTTAATAAAGAAGATTCTTTTACAATTTCTAAATGCGCTTTTCCATATTCACCTTTTACTCCTTTGTGAACTTTACCTCCTAAAAGGTGCGCTGTAAGCTGCATTCCGTAGCAAATTCCCAATACAGGAATTCCTTGTTCATATAATTCTTTTTCAACCAAATGAGCGTTTTCTGCATTTACAGAACTTGGCCCCCCAGAAAGGATAATTCCTTTTGGCTGTTTTTCTAAAAGTGTTTCTAATGGTGTATTGAAAGGTAAAATTTCAGAATATACCCCCATCTCACGGATTCTTCTTCCGATAAGCTGGTTGTACTGTGATCCGAAATCTAATATGATAATACCGTTGTTCATTTTTATAATTGATAAATGATGATTGATAACTGATGAGTCTTATTTTAAAGAGGTTTTATCATTTCGTAGAAATTCAAACTCTTTCAATTTTATCATTGTGCAGGGATTCCTGCGGAATGACAAAAATTGTATATAAAAACTCAATTTTTTAATTAATCTTTAAGCTTTGGCTAAAGCCAAGTCGATTTCTTTTTTATTAATCGGACTAAAGTCCGATTCTACTGATGAAATCTTTACAAAAAAAGACCTGGATTTCTCCAAATCTTTTTTGATTTATTGTTTAGAACTTTCCGATGTCTTCTCTGTAGAAACCGTAATCGAAATGTACATGACTTGCATCTTCGTAAACTTTTTTACGGGCATCTTCGTAAGTTGCTCCGGTAGCTACAATATTCAGTACTCTACCTCCATTGGAAACAACTGTATCTCCTCTTTTAATTGCTCCTGCATATAAAAGCTGGCTGTGTTTCACTTTGTCTTCACCTACGATCTCAAATCCTGTCTCAAAGTTTCTTGGATAACCTCCTGAACACATTACAAGACATACCGCTTTTTCGTCTTTAAATTTAAGTTCGATGTCTTTTCCGCTCATACAGTCCTGAATAACATCCAGAAGATTGTTTTCCATAAGAGCCATCAATACCTGGGTTTCAGGATCTCCGAATCTCATATTGTATTCAAGCAGGTAAGCTCCATTTTTAGTTACCATCAATCCGAAGAAAATGATTCCTTTGAAGCTGAAACCTTCTCCTTTAAGACCTTTAATGGTTGGTTCAAGAATATTTTTCTCAAAATCAGCGTAATGCTCCTGAGTAAATTCAGGACTTGGCGCTACTGTTCCCATTCCTCCTGTATTGGGACCTGTATCTCCTTTTCCCGCTTTTTTGTAATCTTTAGCAGCAATACAAGGGAATAGTTTTTCACCATTTGAGAAAGCAATAATTGACGCTTCAAAACCTTCTAAATATTCTTCGATAACGATACGGATACCTGCATCTCCGAATATTCTTCTGATCATAAAATCGTGAATCGTAGCTTCTGCTTCTTCCAATGTTTCACAGATCACCACTCCTTTACCTCCTGCAAGACCACTAGCTTTAACTACCAATGGATATTGCTGTGTCTGAATATATTCTTTAGCATCGTTATAAGCATCAAATACTACCGCTTTTGCTGTTTTGATATCATAGGTCTGCATAAATTTCTTAGAGAAAGCTTTACTCCCCTCCAAGCTTGCTACTTTTTGAGTCGGACCGAAAACTTTAAGATCATGCTTCTTAAACTCATCCTTCAACCCCGCAACAAGAGGAGCTTCAGGACCAACAATCGTTAAATCTACTTTTTCTTTGATTGCAAAATCTCTAAGTTCTTTAATCTCTGATAAATGAACATTTTTCCCTATTGCATCGGTAGTTGCGTTTCCATTGGCAAAAAACATTTTAGTAACTCTAGAGTCCTTCTGAAGTTTTGCTGCCAAGGCAGATTCTCTTCCACCTTCACCTATGATTAATATTCTCATACTTTATTTATTATCTAGTCTATTGTACAAATATATAATTTTGAAAGCTATAAATACAATCTCAAAATTATTTTTTAATTCTATTTTAATTAGTGTAAAAAATGTCTAATCCCTGTAAACATCATCGGAATTTTGTGCTCATTGGCAGCTTCAATACTGTCCTGATCTTTTACACTTCCTCCCGGCTGAATAATTGCTTTAATTCCTTCCTGAGCGCAAAAATCCACTACGTCGCGGAAAGGGAAAAACGCATCAGAAGCCAATACCAAATCTCCTGAGAATTTTTCTTTAGCTCTTTCAATCGCCTGTTGAGTTGCCCAGATTCTGTTTACCTGTCCTCCCCCGATTCCGAAAGCCTGAATTCCGTTAGAAACTACGATCGCATTAGATTTTACATATTTTACTACTCTCTGAGAGAATAATAATGCTTTTTTCTGCTCTTCCGTAGGCTGAATTTCAGTTACCACTTTAATATCATCAGAGAAGATGCTGTCATTATCCTGAACTAAAATTCCTCCGTCGATCTTCACCCAAGTCTGTTTATCTGAAACAGGGTTTACGATTTTTATAATTCTTAAATTCTTTTTCTTTCTTAAAATTTCCAGAGCATCCTCATCAAACTCAGGAGCCATTACGATTTCAAGGAATGTTTTGTTTAATTCTTCAGCTGTTGCAGCGTCAATTTTGTAGTTCATTGCAACAATTCCGCCAAAGATGGAAACCGGATCGCATTCAAAAGTTTTTTGGTACGTTTCCAATGCTGAAGTTCCGATGGCAACTCCGCAAGGTGTAGAGTGTTTTACAGCACAACAAGCCATTTCTTCCTTGAATTCCGTCACCACTTTCCAGCAAAGATCCATATCACGAAGATTATTGAAAGACAATTCTTTACCTCCCAACTGCTCGAAATCTTTCATTGCACCGTTTTCGAAAGTAGAAACGTAATAAGCAGCTGTCTGATGCGGGTTCTCACCATATCTAAGGTCAGAAACTTTTTTGTAAGATGCATTCAGATACGTAGGATATTCTTCATCTAGAAGCATTCTTGAAATCGCTGCATCATAAGCAGAAGTAAGATTAAATACTTTTCCTGCCAACTTCTTACGGGTTTCGATGTACGTATCTCCGTTTTGCTCCATTTCGATCTTTACTGCGGCATAATCTTCTACGTCAGTAATTACCGTTACAGAATCAAAGTTTTTGGCTGCAGAACGAAGCATTGAAGGCCCTCCGATATCGATAAACTCTACCTTTTCGTGAAGAGAAATGTTTTTGTTTACATTTTCAAAGAAAGGATAAAGATTCACGATCACCATGTCAATCAGACCAATTCCATGTTCCTGAACTGTTTTCATGTGCTCTTCATTGGAACGAACCGCCAATAATCCGCCATGAACTTTCGGGTGTAATGTTTTCACTCTTCCGTCCAACATCTCAGGGAAATTGGTAACCTCATCAATCTGAATTGGATTTAAACCAGCGTCTTTCAAATGTTTGAACGTCCCTCCTGTAGAAATCAATTCATAATTTTGGGCTTCCAAAAACTGTGCGAATTCTATCAATCCGCTCTTGTCAGAAACACTGATTAAAACTCTTTTGCTCATAGATTTTTACTTTTTTTAAGCGGTAATCGCGAATCTGCGATTTTTCACTCATTTTACTTTCGATTTTTTACTTTTTACAGCTATTTCAAACTGTAGTCCGGGTCTTTCACTTCCGGGCCTTACTTTATTTTACTTAGATTTTTCCTTGTTTTTCGAAATAATTTAAAATCTAAATGTGTTTTATTTTGATTAAGAGATGCTTCGACAGGCTCATCATGACATCTCCAATACTAATTT
>JBCNMJ010000197.1:0-4423 GCA_039594975.1 Chryseobacterium sp.
TCCCATCACTGCAGAGATCTGGATAATTCCCATAGAACTCATTTTGGCGTTATTTCTGAAAATTCGTCCAAAATGCTCTTTATCAGGGAAAATTTCGTCCTGCATCGGTAAATATACACCGGCAGAATCCACCAAATAAATGATTGGCAGCCTGTTTTCCATGGCGATTTCCTGTGCTCTTAGGTTTTTCTTTCCTGTGATAGGGAACCAAGCGCCGGCTTTTACAGAAGCATCATTAGCAACAATGATACATTGTCTTCCGGAAACATATCCTATTACCACGACAACACCACCACTAGGACATCCTCCATGTTCTTCATACATTTCGAATCCTGCAAATGCTCCAATTTCTATTGAATCTGAATTTTTATCGAGAAGGTATTCAATTCTTTCTCTTGCTGTCATTTTTCCTTCATCACGAAGTTTTTGAAGTCTTTTTTCACCGCCGCCTTTTTTTATTTCGGCAAGTAAGCGATTGATTTCTGATAATTTTAATCTGTTTTGATCTTCTCTTTTGTTGAATTCAAGGTCCATAAAAATAAATTCATTTTATATAGTGCTAAAGATACTATTTTTAAAAGGAATTTAAACTGAATTAAAACAAGCGTTTAAAATATTGGTTTTCAGAAAATTGTGAAATTTTTAACATCAAAATATTTTTATATTATTAAGATTTTTTTTAACTTTACAATAGAGTATTGGAGGTATATTCTCTGAAAAATACTCTAAGTTCCTAGTTTATTTTTTTAATAGTTTATTATTTGAAAGCCCTGAAAGTTGAACAAATTTTCAGGGTTTTTTTGTAAAAAATGAATAAATCTACCCAATATGTTAAAGCGATTTGTAAATTTGCCTATTAAAATTAAAAAGAAGTAGGGTATGCATAAGTTGGCACTGTTCAGATTGCATTTAATTGTTTTTTTATGGGGATTTACTGCAATTTTGGGAAAACTTATTCATGCCAATGCACAGATTCTGGTTTTTTACAGAATGCTGTTCGCAGTTATTTTTCTGTATGCCTTTATCAGAGTTTATAAGAAAGAAAGTATAAAAGTTTCGAAGAAAATATTTTTTCAGCTGGCCGCAATTGGTTTTGCGATGGCACTTCACTGGTATTGTTTTTTTTATTCGATTAAAGTGTCGAATGTTTCAATAGCTTTGAGCTGTCTTTCATTGTCGACATTATTTGCTTCCATTTTGGAGCCGATTATTTTTAAAAGAAAGATAGATGCTTCTGAAGTGATAATGGGATTGGTAATTGTTGCCTGTATATTGTTAATATTTAAAACCGAGTTTCAGTATAAAGAAGGAATTTTTTACGGAATTTTATGTGCCATATTTGGAACGATATTTTCGGTTTTTAATGGGAAAATGTTTGGAAAAACGAGTTCCGGAAATATCATTTTTTACGAAATTTTTTGCGGATGGTTTATGCTGATGGTAATTTATTTGTTCTCGGGGCAAATTTTTCATATGAATGAAATAAGTTATAGAGATATTGCGTTAATATGCTTGTTGGCGAGTGTCTTTACTGCTTTTCCCATGTTAGAATCTGTAAAACTGATGAAGTATATTTCACCCTTTACTTTAATTTTAACAGTTAATTTAGAACCGGTCTACGGAATTATATTAGCTTTTTTTATCTTTGGAGAATCGGAGCATATGAGCCCTATTTTTTATATAGCTTCATTTGTAATGATACTGGCAATTATTACCAATGGTTTAATAAAAGCAAAAAAACAAAAACAACTTAATTAAGCATCGCCCAGATTATGATGAAAAAATACCTTTTAGTACTATTTTCCTTCGCTTTTGGACTTTCTCAGTCTCAGATCATCAGAAAATATTCCAACGAATTTTTAAATATTGGAGCAGGAGCGAGAGGATTGGCAATGGGAGGAGCGGTAATCTCCAATCAGGATGATGTATATTCCCCGATGTGGAACCCAGCAGGTCTTTTATCCATTCAAAGAGACTGGCAGGGAGCAGCCATGCACGCAGAATATTTTGAATCTATTGCCAAATACGATTACTTAGCCTACGCAAAAGTATTGGAAGAAGGTGTTTTTGGAGTTTCCGTTGTAAGATTGGGAGTTGATAATATCTTGAATACGACTCAGATGATCGATTCCGAAGGGAATATTGATTATGATAAAATTACCAAATTCTCTCAGTCCGATTATGCAGCATTGCTTTCCTATGCTTTTCATCCGGCTGGAAATCCGAAGTTAGATGTAGGGGTAAATGCTAAAATCGTTTATCGTAATGTTGGAAAATTTGCCAATGGCTATGGCTTCGGTTTTGATGTTGGAGCCATTTATAAAGCGGATAACGGCTGGAAATTTGGGGGAATGCTTCGTGATGCAACAACTACAGTCAACTTCTGGAGCATCAATCAAAAGGAACTATCAACCGTTGTGAACGGTGAAGAATTCAACCCGGCTCCTACTGATAAGATGGAGCTTACCATGCCGAAATTGAATGTAGGAGCGAGCAAATTATTTGAAATTAACAGCAGTGTTTACGTTTTACCGGAAGCGGGTATTAATGTCGACTTTGCGAAAACAGCAGCTCTTATTTCTTCTGATATTGCAAGTATTACTCCGTATGCAGGAGCTGAATTAGGATATCAGAAAATGATCTTTGTACGACTAGGTGTAAATAGATTTCAATCCATTACAGATATTGAAGACTTGAAAAGAAAAGTTTCCTTTCAGCCAAGTGCGGGGATAGGGATCAGATACAGAGGTCTTACGCTGGATTATGCTATTAGCAATTCAGGAATTGGAGGTTCCAATTTCTACTCCAATTTCTTCTCGTTAAAACTTGATATGGGAGAATTTAGAAATGATTAAAATTTATGAAAATGAAAAAAGCAGCAATATTTATCCTTACCTTTACTTCTTTAACAGCTTTTGCACAAAAAGTTTCTGATTATAAATATGTGACACTTCCTGCTAAGTTTGAAACTTTTAAAGAAGATTATGGCTTGGGAGAATTGTTAACAAAAACATTGCTAAGTAAAAATTATATTGTTATTCCTGCAGATAAATTACAATGGCCGTCAGAAGCAAAAGATAATCCTTGTAATGTTTTGTTGGCTGATATCGTTAATGATAGTGGCTTTTTGAGAAATAAAGTATTGGTAAAGTTTAAGGATTGTAATGATAAAGAAATACAGTCGATAAAAGGTGCTTCTAGTATCAAAGAATATAAAGAAGGATATCAGGATGCTCTGAAACAAACGTACACGTTAATTTCTCCGGCTAAACCTATTGAACAAATTCAGACTGTAACAAAGACAGTTGTTGTTTCTGAAGAAAAACCTGCAAATGTAAACAATTCGACCTCAGAAAATAATTCTGCACAGAAGTATAGTAATGGTAAAATGGATCTGCAGAAAATTCAAATGGATGGTTCCCAATTTATCTTGGTGAGTCCAAACAGTTCATCTCCTTTTGCAACTTTTAAGACTACAACCAAAAATGATGTTTTCAGAGTAAAGCTACAAAACGGGGAATCTACATTGGGGTATTTTGAAAATGGAAATATTGTCATTGAAATTCCGCAATCTAATGGAGAATACTCAAAAGAAGTATTTTCAAAAAAATAACTTAAAGAATTTAATGATAAAATAAAAAGCTCTCAATTTTGAGAGCTTTTTTATGGTATGAAATCAAAATTATTTTTTAATAAACTTGATTTTTTGATCGGCTTTATGATCATTCACTTTTGCAAAATAGGTTCCTGGAGCCAGGTCAGATAGTTTAACTGAAACGGTTTCACTTTTTGCAGAAACTGTTTTAAGAAGCTTTCCATTCATGTCATAAATTTCAACTGACTCAATTGTATTTTTGCCTTCTATAGTTAAAAAATCAGAGACTGGATTAGGGTAGATTTTTGCAGAAATTTTGGATACTTCAGAGGTTGCTAATGTTCCGATATTTGCAGTGTAGTCCGTCCAGGTTCCATAGTTATAGGCTCCACAAGGAGAATCTGCAGGGGTACCATTTGCCGAATTGGCCAAACGATTCCATATTCTCATTCTGTAATTCCCCGCTGTCACAGAAGTTGGAATGGTGAAGTTTCCTGAATAAGTTTGTGTATCACTGGCAAGATAGCCAGGTAAAAATAATGTTTCTCCGGCATCATCAAAATCTCCGTCTTTATTGAAGTCTATAGCCATTCCACAAGCAATCCATCCTACAGTAGTTATATTAATGGCATAAGAAGTTCCAGTACTCAGGTTTACCGTTACAGAAGTACGGTCTCTTCCAGATGTACAGGTTCCAGAGGCAAACGTATTATCAAAACTGGCAGAAGGTATGGTTACCTGAGTAATTCTCCAGCTTGTACATCCACTGGAATAGCTAGGATTACAATAGGTTTGTGCGCTAAAAAAACTGGTTAGTGTAAACGTGAT
>JBCNMJ010000198.1:0-4423 GCA_039594975.1 Chryseobacterium sp.
GACAACAACCCACACGCCACGGTGAGCTTGGCGCGCACCGTCAAACTACTGTTAAATCAAAACTACGATTCTGTAATTTGGAAAAATCATTAAATGGAGTTTTTTCAATTGTTTGTTTCAACACATCCCATCCAATAGGATCATTGGCATAAATAAATTTTGGAAATACAAAAAGTATTAAAATTAGGAGAATAGATTTCATAGTTAAGTTTTTAGTTCTTCTAATTTACAACTTCTTAATTAACTTTTAAAATCTTATATTTTTTTAATACTCAAATTCTATTCCGCCAAGATAGATCAAAGAAAAATAATCATTTTCTATTGATGCTGGCTTAGGAATTTGCCCCTGGCTTACAAAGACTAAAGCATTGATGTCAAACTTAAGATTCATTTCATTGATTTTTTGAACCAATACTGGAAGCCATTCTTCTGCAAAAGAGAAGTCTGCAAATTTTTCAAAAAGCCCCATATTAGAATCATCGAAACCGTATTCTATTAAATCCTGATCAAACCAAATGGTGTTTTGGGATTCTGCAAACTTTGAAACGAAAATATCATCAGAATCCTCTTCCAGATAAAAGTTTTCATCCTCTTCTACAAAATTGTAAAAATCGTCCTCGCTATTGAAATTTCCTACCCAAAAATCTAAAACCTCTTTATTCATTGTATGATATTCAAAGATTCAAAGGTAAGACAATAGTTTTTGTATTCAAAGGTTTTAAATGGCAGGAATAAAATGATTTAATTATAAACATCATTTTCAGAATATACTTTAGAAATAATATCTTCGGGTGAAGAGTTTTCAAACAAAAATTTCTGCTTTTTTATCCGGAAGCTCTTAGTTTGTGAAGGCATTTCTTCTTCCATAGTATTAGTTACTTCCTGGATAAATTTCCCTTTTAAAGGCTCGTAGTATAATGACTGATGGCTTCCGGCTCCTGCGTTATATGTTTCAATATAAGTTAAAACCAAATCACGATTTAAATATTTGAAATTAAAGAAAAGATTTCCATAAGGAGCAGGATTGTATAAATTTACTGATAAAATTCCTTTCTCAATGGAGATATCTTCCGGATCATATTTCTTATAGCCAGCTTCATTGTACTCGGCAGGAAGTAAGTTTGGTGAAATTTTATCAAGCCGAAAACTAAGATCCTTATTTTTTAAAAGGACAAGTACTGTACGTGAGGAAAGAGTATCAGATTTTTGTCTAAGAACAATAACATTATCTGGCAATCCGTCACCATTAAGGTCGCCTTCCGTTTCATACTGAATTTCAAATTTTTTCGGAATAATATCTGAAACTCGCCCTTCGGTAATGGGAAAGTCAGGATTTTTATTTTCGGATTTATTTTCACTAACAGTGTTATTAACAACTGGGTCTGAAAATCGCTCTTTCTTATTAGTATGATGTTGATCAGTATTTTTGGTGCATGAATAAGTGAAAATAATAATGAGTAATAAAGCCAGTTTTTTGATGTTTTTCATTTGTATTTTTAGTTTTGTATTTATAATAATACTCGTTTCCCTCGTTCACTTTCCCTTATCGTCTTCTCCAACCTCGATAACCTTGTTTTCTCCTGTTTAGCACTCGTAATCCAATGCAACATCACTTTTTTATATGACGGTGCTTGATTATTGAAAAATTCCCATGCCTTTTTATTGGCTTTAAATTGCTTTTCATAGTCGGGGTAGAGAGTTGCCAATTCTTTTTCGTGAGAATAAATGGCGGATCTTTCAGGTTTTCGCAATTCAAAAGCTTTCAACCCTTCCGGAGTCATTAAGCCAGCTTTGGTAAGTTCCTCCACTTTTTTAATATTGATAGCACTCCAAATACTTGTAGGTTTTCGGGGCGTGAAACGGATGCTGTAGCTTTCCTCATCAATGGATTTTCTCACACCGTCAATCCATCCAAAGCATAATGCCTGATCTACAGATTCGGACCAGGTCATAGAAGGCTTTTTTGTTCCGACCTTGTAGAAACCGACGAGAAGCTCCTTTTCGTTTTGATGATTTTTTTCCAGCCAGTTCCGGAAATCATGTGGTGTGGGGAAGAATGTTGGTGACATTTTTATTGATTATAAGTTCTAATTTTCTTTAGCATTTTAAAATTTGAATATTGATAAAACAGTACTGTTATTTCCTCCTTTATGAGGTGGATGTTGGAGATGAGAATAGTGAGGATGAGATGTTATAATCTTACTTTTACAAACTTGAGAACAGGTATTAACCAAGAGAGGAAGTAAATCTGTTGCAATAACCAAAGAAATCCAATATTGATCGGCTTCTGAATAATTCATTTCCTTTTTACAAATGCTACATTTGACAATATCCATGTCAAAATATTTTACAGTTTCTAAAGTCAGATCTGGGAATTTTAATTTTGTTTTATAATTTCCGTAAAGCGCCCTTGTGCTTACTGTACTATCATTTATTGCCTTACAATTAATAATTTCATACGGATACCAATGAAGTTGATACGAAGTATATGGTGTGAATGTCCTCAATGATTCCATTTCTCCAACCTCAGGTGGAATTTGTGTGAGTTTACTTCCATATAAATGAAGTGTTTTAACATTTTTAAGTTTCGAAATTGATTTTGGTAAGGTCTGTATTTCAGAAAATAACTCATTTCCTAATGATTTTCTTGGCTCAAATTCTTCTATTCCTTCTTTTTCTACAATATCAATATAATCACATAATTTGTTCCATGCCTTGGAGTTTTGATCTTGGTAAACTTTCTTTATTTTAGGAATGCTACTCATATTTTTAATCTTAATATTTAATAGGTGACTTATTCAAATTTAAAACATTTATGCAAGCGATGGAGAACACTAAATAAAATTTTAACATTTCACAATCACAACAATAGATGTAATATTCAGTAATTTTTCAGAGGTTCTTTTTTGATTCCTTACATTTGTAAACATTCTTCTTTTTAAGAATGAAAATGAGCTTATTTATGACCGACAGAAGATACAGAGAAACCATTCATACAGACTTCAACAATTACGAATATATCACAATTTCCAATGATGAAAATAAGGTAAGAATTTATACTTTAAAAAATGGTTTAAAGGTATTCTTAGCCCAGAATTTTGATGCCCCAAGAATTCAGACTTATATTCCGGTGAGAACGGGAAGTAATAATGATCCTTCTGATAATACGGGATTGGCACATTACCTTGAACATATGATGTTTAAAGGAACTTCAAAAATCGGGACTCAGAACTGGGAAAAGGAAAGTGAATTATTGGATCAGATATCAGATTTGTATGAGCAGCATAAAGCTGAATCTAACCCTGAAAAAAAGAAAGAGATCTATAAAAAAATAGACGAAATTTCTCAGGAAGCAAGTCAGTATGCGATTGCCAATGAGTATGATAAGGCAATCTCCTCATTGGGAGCCACAGGAACGAATGCACATACATGGTTTGATGAAACGGTGTACAAAAACAATATTCCGAATAATGAGCTTGAAAAATGGCTTAAAGTTGAAAAAGAACGGTTTTCAGAAATAGTTTTAAGGCTTTTTCATACTGAACTGGAATCTGTTTATGAAGAATTCAACCGTGCACAGGATAATGATTCAAGATTAGTGAATTATGAACTGATGGATGCTCTTTTTCCCAATCATCCCAATGGGCAGCAAACAACATTAGGAAAGCCGGAACATTTGAAAAATCCATCGATGAAGGCTATTCACAAGTATTTTGATGAATATTATGTGCCTAATAATTATGCAGTGGTTTTAGTCGGAGATTTAGATTTTGAGAAAACGATTCAGCTTGTGGACCAATATTTTGGGGCAATTCCTTACAGAGAGCTTCCGAAAAAAACTCCGATTATTGAAAAACCAATTACGGAAATTGTAAGAAGAACCGTGAAAAGCCCCACTACACCCAGAGTACAATTGGCCTGGAGAACGGAAAGCTACGGAACCAGAGAAGCAATGTTGGCAGATATTGTAGCCAATATTCTGAGCAACAGAGGAGAAGCCGGATTACTGGATTTAAATATTAATCAGACTCAAAAGTTGCTTTGGGGACAAGCTTTTTCTGTAGGATTAAAGGAATACGGATATTTTTCAATTGTTGCCGTTCCTAAAGAAACCCAGACTCTGGATGAAGCTAAAGAATTGGTTTTAGAGCAGATAGAATTATTAAAAAACGGAGATTTTCCGGATTGGATGCTTCCTGCTATTATCAACGATTTTAAGCTGCAGAGAATGAAAACCCTGGAAACTGCAGACGGACTGGCAACTACCCTGTATGATACTTACATCAATGAGAAAACATGGCAGGATGAGCTGGATGACATCAACCAGTATGAAAAAATTACAAAATCAGATGTTGTAAAGTTTGCGAATGATTTCTTTAAGGATAATTATGTAGTGGTTTACAAAGAAAAAGGAGTGAATGAT
>JBCNMJ010000199.1:0-4402 GCA_039594975.1 Chryseobacterium sp.
CTTATTTTAATATATATTCTGAATATTTATTAATACTTTCCAATATAAATCCACACGTTTCTACAACAGATAATATTCATTTTTTAATAATCTAAGGATAATATCAATTAAAAAAACAAATATGAATTCACAATTATTAAAAAAAATCTTTTTTTTATAAGTACAAAATTAATCAATGTTGATTAATTTTGTATTTTTGACAAATTTTTTTATGCAATGAAAAATAAATACTATTTACTATTAGGATTATCAATTCTACCTATGCTTTTTAGTGCTCAAACAGTTGAGGAAAGAAAAAAAATTGCTTCTTTTTCTAATAAATCAATAAATGAAAGTTTAGTAACCGAACTTAATAAAGAATACAAAGCTGCGAAAATAAGAGTTGAAAACTATCTTCACTCTAATCCTAATGTAAAAAAGAAAAATTTCATAGGTTTAGATAATGCAACTATGATAGAACTTATGGATGTAAGCCCTAACGGAGATTTAATATATGCAAAAACTCACAATCAGGGAGCGGCTATAACTGCCAGAGCAAACAAATTATATTCCGGAGGCGGGCTAGGGCTCAACATACAAGGACAAAACATGATTGCCGGTGAATGGGACGGAGGCAGTGCAAGGTTTAGCCATCAAGAATTCCTTGTAAACGGCTTTAGCAAGATCAACATATTAGATGGCGCAAGCGGAGCCGATCATGCCACCCATGTTGCTGGAACTATTGCTGCCCAAGGAATTAATCCTTTAGTTAGAGGAGTTGCTTTTAATTCAAGCATTAACTCATACGACTGGAATAACGATTTATCCGAAATGACAACTGAAGCATCAACGGGTCTACTTACTTCTAACCATTCTTATGGCTTTGGATCCTTAAGCTCACAATGGTTCTATGGAGCATACGATAGTAGAGCAAGACAAATTGATCTTATCTGTTCCAGCAACCCGTATTATTTGCCTGTTTTTTCCGCTGGGAATGATCGGAATGAAACTACAGCTCCGGGCTCAACTCAAATCTCAGCAAAAGGAGGCTATGATATGATATTTGGTCATGGAAATGCAAAAAATATTATAACAGTTGCTGCAGTTAACCAGGTTACAACATACACTGATCCTTCAAGCGTAGTTATGTCAAGTTTTAGTAGTTGGGGACCTTCAGATGACGGCAGAATAAAGCCCGATATCTCAATGAAGGGAGTATCTGTGAGATCTACTCTTAATACTTCCGATACAGCAACTGGAATCATGAGTGGTACATCAATGGCATCTCCTGGAATTACAGGTGTCGTTTTGCTACTGCAGCAATATTACAATCAGTTGTATACTGGTTATATGAAAGCTGCGACAGCAAAGGGTCTCATTTTACACACTGCAGATGAAGCCGGAACAGATATAGGACCCGATTATTCATTTGGATGGGGACTTGTAAATGCCGAAAAAGCTGCGATTGCTATTAGAGATAAGAATAATACTTCAGGAAGTAAAAGTATTATAGAAGAGCTTACTCTTCAAAATGGAGGAACATACACTAAGACAATTACCGCAAGTGGAAGCAATCCTTTAAAAGTATCAATTTCTTGGACTGACCCTGCTTCACCTACATGGAACACCGGAACCAATGACCCTTCAACAAATTATTTAGTTAACGACTTAGATGTAAAAGTTGTCCAAAACAGCCTAACTTTCTATCCTTGGAAGTTACAAGGTATGTCATCTCCTTTTAGCCCTGCAACTAATACAGGAACAAATAATGTTGACAATTTTGAAAGAGTTGATGTTGACAACCCTGTTGGAAGCTACACTATTATTGTTACCCACAAAGGCACGTTAACCGGAGGGAGCCAAAATTTCAGTTTAATTACAACTTCAGATACTCTTTCCACGTTATCTACAAATGAGGTTGCGACTGCTAATGATAAAAAAGTTGAATTTTATCCTAACCCAGCGAAAGATTACATCTATATCAATGAAAAAGATGCAGATTTATTGATTAACATTTATGATGCATCCGGAAAGCTTGCTTTAACTTCCAAGTTATCCGACAATAAAATAAATGTTACCACACTTGTGAAAGGAAGCTATATTGCCAACTTCATTACTAAAAAAGGAGAAATTAAAACTTTTAAATTTATTAAAGAGTAGAAAATTAAATCCTTGACCTATAAAAAAGCTGCCCAATTAATGAGGCAGCTTTTTTATTCTAAGCTCCTAAATCTATTTTTTAATATCATTTTGTTCCAGGCAAGTTATTGCCCTTAATTTCAAAATTAATCATTTTAATATGGGAAATAAAGGTGGAATTGCACTTAATTCTTTTAATGAGATCGATAAATCTTTATATCTTTCACTATTTTACTACCGTAATAATTTTTCTCATCATTAGTAAAAAAGAAACCGTTTTTATTCTCATAATAACCCGTATCTGACACAGGTAAAGGAGTTTGCCATTCAACAACTAATATTATATTACTTGAAAATGATTTATCCATTTCGCAGAATTTAAATCTTGAAAAAGGTATTATACTTTTATTTTTAAAACTCATTCCTCCCCACACAGACTTTGGTTGTATTTGTATCATGTTATTTAAGAGTTTGGAAAATGGTTGATTAATATACTCAACTTTATTAGCCTCAAATTGTTTTAAATAATTTAAAGTATCCAATTGAGCTAATAATTTTGAGCCAATGAATAAAAAATAGCAAATAAATATTTTATACAATGTTTTCATTCTGAATTATTATTAACAAAGTACCTTATTTATAAATTTTAATATCTTTTACAATCTTGCTTCCGTAATAATTCTTCTCATCATTGGTAAAAAAGAAACTATTTTTATCCTCATAATAATCTGTTTCTGATGAAGGCAATGGAGTTTGCCACACTACTATTAAAACAATATTTTTAGAGAAAGTCTCATCCATTTCACAGAATCTAAACTGAGTATATGGTGTTATATTAAGATTTTTATAATTATGTCCAGACCATACAGACATTGGCTGTATTTGTGTCATATCATTCAATAGTTTAGAGAACGGTTGATTAATGTACTCAATTTTATTGGCTTCGAATTGTTTTAAATAATTCAAGGTGTCTAACTGAGCCGGCATTTCCAGACTTATTAATAAAAATGTGCAAAGAAATATTTTATATAATGTTTTCATTTTGATATCGTCATTGATTTCTAAACACATTGTGATTACAATGATATAGCAATGTACATGCGCACCCTCGTTGTAAATCGAGCAGCTTCAGTAGTTATAGAAATTGAATAATAACCTCGGAAAAACGTTTATTTTACTGTTTTACTAAATGAATAAGTTGTTCATAAGGAATTGTAGGTTGAAAATTTATAGGACATTTTCCTTCTTCGACAATATCATTATCAGGAAGCATCAGAATAGTCATTTGCAAAGGTGTCGAAGGCTGTATTCTTAAATAAACGTATCCATATTCTGCACAACCTACACTGTTGCCCACAAAATACATTTTATAAGCTTTTAAGTCAGACTGGAAATTAATTCCTTTAAACTTAGTTTTTAGATCATCTTGCTCATTAGAGGTATCATAAGTTATATTCCCATTAGAATCTGATACCTTTAATCTTCCTACTAAAAAATCCCAATTAACATCAAATCCTCCTACATTTTCTTTTTTAATGAAGTTAAATTCATAAGTTTTTCCATTCAAATCTCCCTTCCATATTCCTATATATTTATTTAATGAATTATTGACATCTTTTATATAGGTTGTACTTTGAGGAATACTGCCTGTTTGCTGCTCATAGATTACAGCTTGTTCCAAAGAAATAATCTGAGATTTACAAGAAATCATTGGAAATAAAAATATAATAAGAATTAAAAATACATTTTTCATAATAGTTGTTATTTACTGCGGACAATTTGTATCAATTTTATCGGTTTTATCATCATTTAATCTGATTTCTGTTGTGGTTCCATCAGAATTCATTTTATACAATGTTATACCCTTTAAGTTCATATATTCATCAATAAATTTAAGAAATTTCAATTCTAAACTCATTTTTTTATTTTTAGAAATAAAATCAATAAAAGGATTTTTATATGCTTCTTTTTGGGCGTCAGTAAAAGTTTTTATCTGGTATTGATTTCCTGTAAAACGAATCTGATAATTTCCAAGACTGGAAACCATTACTCCATATACATTGTTCAATGGTTGTCCCGTAGTTTGGGCATTTTTCACTAAGTCCATAAAATATGCTATATCAGCCGGCGAAAACATTTTAATACCATTCATATCTGTTTCATAGCCTTGAGCGTCTAAAAATTTATAATTATTAACATGGGTATGGATAAATCCTTTGATATAAGTATTTGTTGCCACACTTGGTAAACTAAGTGTGTTAGCATTATTAGTTGCACCTGCATT
>JBCNMJ010000200.1:0-4047 GCA_039594975.1 Chryseobacterium sp.
GAAAAATAAAGGAATGAAGATTTTAAAAATACTGACGGTAGGCATTGGCTTGTTAGGAACAACATTTTCATATGCTCAGAAAAATGATTTAGGAGCATGGTATATGTATTTTGGAAATAACAAAATAAGTAAAAAGCTCAACTGGCATAATGAAATTCAATACAGAAATTTTGATGCTGTTGGAGACTTGGAGCAGCTTTTAATTCGTACAGGAATTGGATATGATTTAACAGAAAATAATAACAACATTTTATTAGGATATGGTTTTATATTAAGCCAGCCTTATGTAAACGGAGAGAAAACTGAAAATGTAGAACACCGTATTTTCCAGCAGTATATTACGAAGCAGAAGTTCGGTCGTTTTAATATTCAGCACCGTTACCGATTGGAAGAGCGTTTTTTGCAGGATGATTTCAGGATGAGGTTTCGATATCTGTTAGGATTGAATATTCCGATCAATAATAAAGAAATGTTGCCTAAAACCTTTTATGGATCTGTGTATAATGAGATTTTCCTGCATTTTAATAGTCCTACTTTTGACAGGAATCGTGTGTATGGTGCTTTGGGATATGTTATTAATAAAAATATGAGAATAGAAGCAGGATATATGAACCAGATTCAGGAAACACGAAACAGAGGACAGATTCAGATCGGTTTTTATAACAATATTCCTTTTACGAAAGACTAAAGATTTCCTTAGAAAAGGAATTAGATACATATTAATTTCATAAATATAAATAAATGATTCACAATTATGTCATAATATCAATCACGGTATTGTTGTCTGTGATGATATTGGTAATGATAGGGCAGAAGCTGAAAGTAGCCTATCCCATATTTCTGGTTATTGCAGGGCTTTTAATAAGCCTTATCCCGGGAATGCCACATATTGAAATAGAACCCGATTTGGTTTTCCTGATTTTCCTTCCGCCAATCTTGTTTGAAGCTGCCTGGTTCACTTCATGGCAGGATTTTCATAAATGGAGAAAGCAGATATTTTCTATGGCTTTCGGATTGGTATTTCTCACTTCAATTGTGGTAGCTTATCTGTCATCATCAATTATTCCTGGGCTTACTGTAGCAATGGGCTTTTTGTTGGGAGGTGTGAATTCTCCGCCGGATGCTGTTGCTGCAACTTCAGTTTTGAAGCACATGAAAATCCCTAAAAAAATCACCAGTATTCTGGAAGGAGAAAGCTTGATTAATGATGCATCCAGTTTAATTGTATTCAAATTTGCTTTAGCGGCAGTGATTTCCGGGCAGTTCATTTTTGGAGAAGCTGTAAAAGACTTTTTCACGATGGCGATTGGAGGAATTGCGATTGGAGTAGGATCGGGGTTGCTTTTCGGAGCTTTACTGAGAATTATTCCTTCCAATTCAAATATTGATACCATCATCACTTTAATTGTTCCTTACATCATGTATGTTGGAGCAGAACATTTCCACTTTTCCGGAGTATTATCTGTAGTTGCGGGAGGGTTGCTGATGTCTTACAACTCTCATTGCTATTTGAGCCATACTTCCAGAATTCAGTCAGGAAACGTTTGGAGTGTACTCATCTTCTTAATGAATACTATTATTTTCATCCTTATCGGATTAGAATTGCCGGTTGTGGTTGCAGGAATGAAAGATTACACCATTTCTGAAGGGATTTTCTACAGTGTTGTAATTGGGGGTGCCATTATCTTTACCAGAATTTTGTACAGTTATGCGCTGATGTATTTTCCGAGACTTTGCTCAAAAGAAGTAAGGCTGAAAGTTCCGAAACCGGACTGGAGGGAACCGTTTATTATCAGTTTTGCAGCAATGAGAGGTGTGGTTTCTTTGGCAGCAGCATTGTCAATTCCTGCATTTTTACCTAATGGAGAAGCTTTTCCGCACCGGAATATTATTCTGTTTGTCACTTTTGTGATTATCTTAATTACTTTGGTAGGACAGGGGCTTTTGCTTAGTCCGATTTTGAAATTTTTGAAAATAAGCGATGCAGGAAGCGAATTGCCGGAAGAAAAGCAGGAAGTGATTTTAATGAGAAAATTAAAAGAAACGGCTTTACATAAACTTGATAATGACTTTTTAGAGTTGGCTGAAAAAAACAGTTTGGTGCAACATCAGAAACATAAACTGGAAAATGAAATGATGATGATGGCAGATAAAGTGCAATGTATGGCTACAACGGGTGATTACGTAAATGCAATGAACGAAAATAAAGATGTGATGAGGCAGATTATTCAGGCGCAGAGAAATGAACTTCACCGGTTAAAACGCGAAAAAATATTTGATGATCATGTCATGAGAACCATTGAAATGCAGCTTGATTTCGATGAGGCAAAAATTACAGGCTTTTCCCATGGATAATTAATATTAAATTAAGAATACAATGAATAATATCCCGATTATAGTTCAGTACAAAGTGAAAGCTCCGGCTGAAAAAGTATGGAAGGCTTTGACCGACAAAGGTGAAATGAAATCCTGGTATTTTGATATTTCCGATTTTGAATTGGAAATAGGAAATGTCTTTAATTTCTATGAACCCGGAGAAGAAAGAAAGTTCCACCATCAGGGGAAAATATTGGAAATCATTCCCAACAAAAAACTGAAGCACACCTGGTCTTATCCCGATTTGTCAGACGGAATTACCACGGTAACCTGGGAACTTAAACAACAGGGGGAGGAAACGAATGTCACGCTTATTCATAATGATATTGATCAGTTGAAAGAATTAGGAGCTAATTTTTCCAGAGAAGCCTTTGCGGACGGCTGGAACGGAATTTTAAAACAAAGTTTGAAACCTTATCTGGAAAACTAAAAATATGTCAAAATATAAATCACTTCGTCCGATATTATGGACAGAAAATCTTGATGATACCATTGGCTTTTATATTCACATCCTGGGATTTACGTTACAGGAAAGAAATGATGATTGGGAATGGGCTTCGCTGGAGAAAGATGGAGTGGAGATTATGCTTACAAAGCCAAATCAGCATGAAGATTTTAAAGGGATTGGTTTTACAGGCTCATTTTATTTTACTGTAGATCATGTAGATGAGCTTTGGGAGGATTTGAAAACAAAAGCAAAAGTCTGTTACGAAATTGAAACTTTTGATTGGAGAATGAGAGAATTTGCGATATATGACAATAACGGCTATATATTACAATTTGGTCAACATATTGATGAAATTAGCAAAGAGGAATAAATTTTGCTATTTTTGGGGAAATATTTAGAAATTCAATGAAAAAGAATATCATAGCAGGTTTTGCTGCAATCTTGTTATTGGCTTCATGTAATAAAGACGAAAAAATCTTAAGTACTTTAAGTGACTATAACAATTCTATGGAAGCAAAAGGATATCATTTTGGTGATAAACTGAACCTTCCAAAAGAAGTGACGGATAATGCAGAAAGTATTATCGTTAGTTTCGGAGATAAGGAAACTACAGATTTAACAGTAGATCCCAAATTTTTTACATTAGGGGATAATGCGGTTACTTTCAATATAAAAACAAAAGGAGGAGAAACCCTTAATCAGGATGCTACCATTAATGTCTTTGCAAAAAGTCCTGAAAAAAATATTGCTTATCAAATTGTAGCGGAATATCCTCATGATCCCAAAAACTTTGTACAGGGTTTCCAGATTGAAGGAAATACGATCTATGAAAGTGATGGGCAGAACGGTTCTTCACAAATTTTGAAGTATACTTTGGGCACAACAACGCCTCTTGCCTCTACAAAGCAGGCACAGGAAGACTTTTCTGAAGGAAGTACCATTGTAGGAGATAAAGTATATCAGCTGACCTGGCAAAGCAAAAAAGGATATATTTATGATAAAAGCTCTTTAAAATTATTAAAAGAATTTGCATATCCGAATGTATTGGGAGAAGGTTGGGGATTAACCTATGACGGTAAAAACCTGATCGCTTCCGACGGAAGTAAGCTATTGTATTTCTTAAACCCGAATGATCCATCCAAATTGGTAAAATATATTGCTGTTGCAGGAAGTTCTCAGGCTTATGACCAATTGAACGAACTGGAATACCACAATGGATTTAT
>JBCNMJ010000201.1:0-3840 GCA_039594975.1 Chryseobacterium sp.
TTCTTGTCATTCCCACCACTGAATAGGCTCCTTCAATTTTCTCCATTGTTGCTTTGATGGCTCCACGAAGTCCTAGGTCAAGATTTTTCTGGATTAATCTTAAAATAACCTCAGAATCCGAAGTTGCTCTGAAAACAACACCTTCAGCTTCCAACTGAGCTTTCAGTTCTTTTGCGTTGGTAAGGTTACCATTGTGTGCAATCGAAAGGATAATCTGGTCATATTCGTTTTTCGCGAAAAATGGCTGGAAATTATACTTTTTCTTATCTCCTGCAGTCGTATAACGAGTGTGTCCGATTGCAGAATTTCCCATAAAAGTTTCAGGATCAGGGATCTCTTTATAAACATCCAAAACCAAACCTTCATCTTTCATATTGGTGATTTTTCCGTCTTTTAAAACTGAAATACCACAAGCTTCCTGACCTCTGTGCTGAAGTGCAAATAGTCCGAACTGCGAAAGAGAAAACGTATCCAAATCGTTGTCGGAATACATTCCGAAGATACCGCACTCTTCATTGGGAGCATCCAGTCTTTCTTCTTCCTGCGTTCTGAAAAGATTTCTTCCGTACGTTTGAGTTTCAAACTGTTTTAAATATTCACTTTTATGAACGTCTAAACTTTTCATTTCTATTTTTTCTAATCTAGATTTTATTTTGATAGATCTTTAGCTTGGATGCAAATTTTAATATTATGTTAAATTGAATTGCATCTTATGTAAATCTAAAATCTTATTTGTTAAGAACAGTTTTCAATCTGTTATAGATCTCAACATAAGCTTCTGTAACTTCACCAAGATCTCTTCTGAATCTGTCTTTATCTAACTTCTTCATCGTATCTTTATCCCAAAGTCTGCAGGTATCAGGAGAAATTTCGTCAGCAAGAATAATCTCACCATCTGAAGTTTTACCCAATTCAATTTTGAAGTCAACTAAGATAATATTCATTTTGTCGAAAAGATCGATCAAGATTTCATTGATATCTGAAGTTAATTCATACATTTCATCAAGCTCTTCGTAAGTAGCAGCGCCTAAGAATACAGCGTGGTGATCGTTGATCAGCGGATCTCCCAATTCATCTTTCTTGTAGCAGATATCGAAGATGGTAACCGGAGATTTAATTCCTTCCTCCACTCCTAATCTTTGAGCCATGCTTCCTGCAGAATAGTTTCTTACCACCATTTCCAAAGGAATGATAGATACTTTTCTTACCAATTGCTCTCTTTCGTTCAATTGTTTAATGAAATGAGTCTTAATCCCTTTCTCATTTAAATATTCAAAAATCAAAGTTGTGATGGCGTTGTTCATTTCGCCTTTCAAATCAACAGAACCTCTTTTTTGAGCATTGAATGCTGTAGCATCGTCTTTGAAACGTACGATTACTTGATCAGGATTATCGGTAGCAAATACTTGTTTTGCTTTCCCTTCGTACAACATTTCTTTCTTTTCCATTTCTTACTAGATTTATTTTATTATTTAATTAAAATTCCTGTTAAAACAGCCATTCCAAAGCTCAGTAATGTACCAATCAATACATATTCTGTCAGTTTTCTTTGTTTAGCCTGTGCCAGGTCGCTGAATCTGAAAACAGATTTTGCAGCCACCATAAAACCTACGCCTTCCCAGTGATTCACCATGATAAAAGTGAAAACGAGTAAACGTTCTAAAATCCCGATATACTTTCCTGCGCTGGATAAAGATTCGGTTTGTATATTGCCTGCTGTCTCCGGAACGGGTGTCCAGGAAGACAGTAATATTTTAATAAAAATTGAAGCAGGTGTTGTTAAAAACAAGGCTGCCATCAGTATTTTTAAGAAGTCCTGATCTTTTAAAAATTCAAAATTGAATTCATTATAATAAAAAGAAACTCCCGCAATCACTGCAATATGTAGAGCCTGATCGATGAAAAACCAGCTTTTTTTATTTTTAATGGTCTGAAAACTGAGTTTCGAAGCATCAATAATAAAATGTGAAATTCCTACCAAGACAGCTACCCACCAAAGTTCTACATTCCAAAGAAAAATAAAACTTAAAGCGGTGTGAATCAGAACATGAAGGTACAAATATTTACTGTTTAGTTTTTTATTTTCCTTCTCTGCAACCCAAGAATTTGGCTGAAGAATAAAATCTCCAAGTAAATGTGCCAATATGAGTTGAATAAAAATCATCTTACAGTTCTGAAATTTTCTTTCTAAAATATTGATTAGTCTCTACAATAAGCTCGTAGTTGGCACGTTTCAGTCGCTGGCTAACCGAGGACTGTGATATATTAAATCTTTTTGCCAGGTCTTCTTGTGTAATATCTTGGTTCATAATCATTTCGTGAATGATTTCTGAGGTTGCCATGGTCCAGTTGTCAAAATCCTTCGACGACCATTTGAGAAGGATATTTAAATCCTTATTTACAGAATCATTAGAGGTTTTGATGGCAACGGTATGACCGTCATTTTTCAGATCATTGAGTAATCTCCCGGAATATACATAGGCAGTTCCGTTGGATTCGGTAATCTTTTCAGACGAAAAATTTTCTTCACCGATTCCGATGGCTATTCTTACATCTAAATTTTCCTGACTTTTTATAAGTGATTTTATGGCTAAGAAACGCCAGAAAACGTCATCAATATTACATTTGAACTGAAACTCATCTCCTCTGTAGATTTCCCATGTGTGGGGAGCGCTTCCCCAATTCTCGAGAAGATTTTTAAGCTTGGTGATCCAAACCTCTGTTTCCGCGTGTTGTGAATTTATAATATCTCCGGTAATGACCGCTATCATTTTGCAAATATAAGCATAATTACTTATAAATAAAAAATATAAGCAGAAACACTTATAGATATTGATTATTAGTGAATCTGCTTATATCAATAATCTGATTTTTTGATTTATAAAAGCCCGAAATGCTTAAAACAGAGCTTTACTTTTTACCTCATCCTCCACTTTTATATCTATATTCACTTTGTTAGGAGCAAAGTTCTTCATGAATTCCGAAGGGGTTTTCTCCGTATATTTTTTAAACATTCTGTTAAAATAGGTCACATTGTTAAAACCACAGCTGTAACTGCATTCTGAAATGCTTTTATCTTGTGCCATCAATAGGCAGGCTTTGTTGATACGATATCGGTTCACAAATTCTGTAAAGGTGATCTGTGTTGCTTTTTTGAAAAAATTACAGAATGCTGGTAATGTAAGATTAGCCAGCTTTGCAACATCTTCAATATTGATTTCTTTATCATAGTTATGCTCAACGTAAGTGAAAATATTTTCAAGACGCGTTTTGTTCTTTGAAATAATAGTATAAGGCATAATTTCCTTGTTTAAAAGTTCATAGTTTTCGCATTTTGAAAGTTCAAACAAGATTTCTAATAACAATAAGTACCTTTTATAACCTTTTGATTTCAGCATTAACTTCAGTTTTGGAAGCATTGTTTTATGTACTTCATCATGAAAAAGAATTCCGTATTTAGACAGTTCCAAAAGGTTTTTAATGGATCTCGCCTCTACTTCCTGTTGCGGAAACTGTAAAATTTCTTCTTTGAACTGAAGGACAATTTCTTCATGCGGATCAATCGAGTTTAAACCAAAACCTGAATGTGGAATATTGGAGCCGATTAATACCAAATCCCCATTTGTATAATTGCTTTTGTGATACCCGACATGGCGAGTTCCGTTCCCGGAAATTACACATACAAGCTCAATTTCGGGATGATAATGATATTCCCATTTAAATTCCGAAATAGGAGAATTGTTGTGAATCGTGCGAAAAGAGCTCTTTTCATCGGGAACCACCCTTTCAAAAGTAACTTTCATTTAGTTAATCAAATTTTATCCCCTAAAATAATAATTA
>JBCNMJ010000202.1:0-3786 GCA_039594975.1 Chryseobacterium sp.
TCGCTATTAATATATCCCGGTTTTAGTAAAAACCGAAGCAGTTCTACAAACAGGAATCCAAAAAAAACGACATAATTAATATTAAGGAAAGTAAAATACCATGGTATATCTTTAAAAAAAGGAATACCAATAGGTAGAAGCAACACAAGGATGAAATGAAAATTCCTAAACCAATGTCTCCAGGTATGTTTTCCCGTAAACATGAAGATGCTTCCCAACCCCAATATCAACATATTGACAGGCCAAATAACCCTTGTATAGAACTCAAGATCAGTAAGGATTATGCCAACAAATAAATGCTGAAGCAATGCGAAAAGTAATAATTCGTATTTTTTATTTTGAAGAAATGCTATTATTTTATTCACCGGAGCAGAAAATGTCAGAATTGTTTCAATACATAATGAATGAACAACAAGCTATTTAGCCTGTCCAATATCGAGCCTGTAAACTTTACCATCGGCATCAATGCTAAACTTAAAATAAGTTTTAAAATCGCCCCAGCTTTCTGTATGGAAATTTCCCGTAATATCTTTTCCTTCATTTTCCACCTCTTCTATGCTCGTAAATCTTTCGTGTCCGCAGGCTTCTTTGACAAAGCTTTGAAAATTTCGGGGACTGCCGTCATCATAAAGCTTAGCATCTGCGGTAAAGTAAGACAGAAAAGTTTTGCTGTCACCATTTTGCCAAGCATCGAAAGCAGCCTTCACGGTTTCATTTGTAAGTTTGTTCGTGTTCATTTTTTGTGTTTTTTTAATTGCTGTTGTTTCCGTTTTCTGAGTTTTTGATTGTCCACACGCTGTGAGCGAACAACAAACCGCAAAGGCTGTAATGAATAATACCTTAATCATTGAAATTTGCTGTTTATAATGCCCCATCTTTTAATGGGTGCTGTAAATAGATAATAATCAGGTTCAACAATAGAAATGGTAATTCTATTGCCATGCCTTTCAAATCTCTATCCAGCAAGTGAAAACTGATGATCAATAAAATACCGGCGGCCATTAAAAAATTTCCCCAAACAAAGGTTTTCGAGAAAATAATGAGTAGTGCACTTAGCATCGTTGTAGCTCCGATAACCATCAAGCCTGTTTTACCGATGTTCCATTTGCTAAACATTGCTATCATCTCTGGTTTGCCCGAAAGCATAGCCCATCCTTGTTTAAGGCCCATAAATATGGCAACAAGTATTAATGCGGAATTAATAATTTTTAGTATCATATTGTGTTTTTAAAAGGTTTTACCTATAGCTACAGAATACAAATTGCCTTGTCCATATATTGAATTCTGTTCATCTAATTTAATAATTTTTGAATACCCCAGCTCAATAAATAGTTCTTTAAGCCCCAAAAAATGAATTGGATAAGGGACCCATTGATTGGCAATAATAGTATCATACTCCACAATCACAAATTTTTTATCTTCCGACATATATTTCTCCAGCCTATTGATCAGTGCGGCTTTATCTTTTATATAATGCAGCGAGTTTGTCATCAAAATCCCATTGATATTTGAAAAATTCAAATCAGACGTTGCAAAATCATTTTTAATAAAATCAATGGAGACATTGTTCCCCAATAATTTTGGGAAGCTTTGTAACCGGCTATCTACGGCATAAATATAGCTCCCATCCGGTAATAAATGGGCTAAAGCTTTAGTAAAAATACCTGTTCCACAACCTAAATCTGCCCAAACCTGAGGCACATCGGAATGTGAAAATGCTTTATCAATCAAATTGATGGCTTCGTGTAACTTCATATTTATCCGAAAATGCTTAGGTTTTTAGCAATATCTTTTCCTTCGTAAGGCGGAAAAACATCCAGTTCCAAATCCGGATTTCCAATCAGCATGGCTTTTGTATTACTCAATGCATCGAAACCTGCCTTACCATAATATTTGCCCATTCCGGCATATCCAACACCTCCAAAAGGCAGGCTGTCTATCCAGCAATGCAGGTTGGTCTGGTTAATACATCCACCACCAAAAGAAATTGAATGTATGAAATAGTCTATATTCTGTTGATTTTTACTAAAGAAGTAAGCTGCCAGAGACTTGGGTTTGCGTTTGATGATTTCTACAATTTCTTTTAAGTCATTATATACAAGAACCGGGAATACGGGTCCGAAAATCTCCTGTTGCATTGCAGGGTCATCCCAAGTACTCGGGTATAAAATTGTCGGCTCTACATATCTTGTATTAACATCAAATCTTCCGCCTAAAATTACTTTTTCGGGAATGATATAAGAAGCCACCCTTTCGGTATCATGCTCACTGATCATTCTTGCAAAATCAGGGCTTTGACTTGGGTCTTCACCATACATTTTTACAACAGATGCTTTCAGCTTATCCAGAAATTCCTCAGCAATATTTTCATGAACATATACATAACCCGGGGCAATACACCATTGTCCGGAAACTGCCATATGCCCCCAAACAATACGATCAACTGCAATGTCAAGATTTGCCGTCTCATCAACCACAGTCGGGTTTTGACCTCCTAATTCCAAAATGACGGGTGTTAGATTTTCAGCCGCAGCACGCATGACGACCTTCCCTACCGCAGAGCTTCCCGTAAAAAAAATAAAATCAAAAGGCAGTTCCAATAATGCAGAGATTTCTTCTCTTCCTCCTGTCACAATATTTACTGCTTCAGGTTCAAAATATTTAGGGATAAGTTCCTGAAAAAGTGCAGCAACCGTTGGAGTTGTATTAGCTGGTTTAAGGATCACCGGATTTCCTGCCGCCAAAGCTGCAATTGCAGGATCGAGCAGTAATAAAATAGGCGCATTGAACGGTCCTATAACCAAGGTAACCCCAAAAGGTTCTTTGTAAATGACACCTTTGTTTCCGGTTGCCTCCAACCCTTTTGGTATAGCAACATACTCGGGAGCCATCAGCTGTTTAAGATTTTCTTTATAATATTTGATATTCCCCAATGGTACTGTAATTTCAAATAACTGCTCGAAAGGCGGTTTACTGAAATCGGTTTTTAATGCCTGGCAAAATATTTCCTGGTTTTCGGTAAGCATTTTCTCTAACCTGTTGAGCTGCTCCATTCGCCATTCGTACGTTTTGGAAATATCGCTGTAGAAGAATTCTCTTTGCGTATCAAAAAGTGATTGGTATTTGTTCATAATTGTGTGTTTTATATTTCTAAATAAATAATTGAATGACTGAATGAAGCTTAGTCATGTTATTCTCATTGTCAAAATTTAGACTAAATCAGAAAATACTTAGGCAGTATATTTTTCTGAAGAACCGTATTTTGTAAAGTATGAATAACTAATTAAGCTACTTTTATAGAAATCATTCAATACAAATAATTTTGTGCAATGAATAAAATATCAAAGACAAGCAGAATAAAAAAAAGACCGGCTTGAACTTTTTCATTTGATGATTTGATTCCGAGAAAACAAAGAGCAATATGCAGTATATTTCTTACCGGATATGTCCAGTGCAATGATTGAAAATATGCCTTCCCTTTTAAAAGAGAATCTCCGAAATCAATTACAAACAGAAATATCTGAAACAAGAAAAACCAATTTTTCCTGGAAAAAAAATAATCCTTATAGTTCTTGTATTCATTTACATTATCCGGAAAAATCATAACACATAACACATAACACATAACACATAATACAATGTGGTATAGATAATTAGGAACAGGTAGCTCAAAAAATTCCAATGTTGAATAGCTTCAAGCCGGTATTCCCACCACCAGAAAAGAACTATCAGAATAAAAATATAGAATACCCAGCATAAATGTAGCCAGTAAACAGACTTGCTTTT
>JBCNMJ010000203.1:0-3474 GCA_039594975.1 Chryseobacterium sp.
TTGAAAGATCTTGATGATTTAATGAAGTTTGATTTGACATAATTTTATATATTTGTCAAATATTTGAGCGGAAAATCGTTTTCCGGCCAATAAAAATTATTATAGAATAGCTGAAAATAGACGTTTTAACAATGAAAAAATTGTTTACACTTTACCAGTCTACTTTTGCACCCGCTGATTATTTTAGCGGTTATTTTAGCTTTTCATTTACCTATTTTAGAAATTTCAGAAATTATTACCGATTTTATTGGTATTGCTAATCTGAATTTCTTTCTCAAAAAATACAGGAAAACTGAAATCTCATTCATTTAAATTCCTGATTCCTTTAAAAACTTTAACGGCATTTTTTGAAAAGAATTATAAAGTAATTTTATAATGCATTTGCTATGGATATTAACTCATAAACAAGAATAAAATAGAATAAAGATATGAACTTAAAAGATTTACAAAACGAGTGGATTAAAGACTTCGCTCAACCGATGATGATTGCCGGACCATGCAGTGCGGAAAGTGAAGCTCAAATGTTGGAGACAGCCAGAAGAATTAAGGAAACCAATGCACAGGTTCCTGTTTTCCGTGCAGGAATATGGAAACCAAGAACGAAACCGAACGGATTTGAAGGAGTAGGAGTGATTGGTTTGAACTGGTTGAAAAAAGTAAAAGAAGAATATGGATTCAAAACGGCTACGGAAGTAGCAAATGCTCATCACGTATTTGCGGCTCTAGAAGCAGATGTAGATATTCTGTGGATTGGTGCCCGTTCTACAGTAAATCCTTTTACAGTTCAGGAAATTGCTCAGGCGTTGAGAGGAACAAATAAAATTGTCTTGGTGAAGAATCCTGTAAATCCGGATCTTGCTTTATGGATCGGAGCGTTAGAAAGACTTTTAGGACAGGGGATTACCAATTTAGGCGTAATCCACAGAGGTTTTTCAACGTACCAAAAAACAAAATACAGAAACAATCCGAATTGGCAGATTGCACTAGATTTCAAAAGCCAGTTTCCCAATATTCCTATGCTGATTGATCCTTCTCATATTTGTGGCAACCGGACAGGTTTGGCAGATATTACTCAGGAAGCATTAAATGTTGGTTACCAAGGTGCAATTATTGAAACACACAGTAATCCCGACGAAGCCTGGAGTGATGCTTCCCAACAGATTACACCGGAAGTTTTGGCTGAACTGATTGGTAACTTAAAAGTCAGAAATACAAACTTAGCAGGATTTGAAGGCGAAATGGGGCGACACAGAACACTGATATCTGATCTTGACTTTCAATTGATAGAACTGCTTTCTCAAAGAATGAAAATTTCTGAAAAAATTGGTAAGCTTAAAAAAGAAAATGATATCGCAATCTTTCAGCCGGAACGTTGGAAAGTGATTACAGAATATGCTGTTCAAAAAGCTTTGGAAACAGGAATGTCTCAGGAATTTATAGAAAAAGTTTTCAAGGCAATCCATGAAGAATCTATTGAAGTTCAAAATAATATTATGATCAACAGATAATAGTTTTTAGATTTTTATAAGTAAGGCTTAGTTTTTAGCAAGCAGTTTGATGACAATTCTGTTTCTCTAAATTCTAAGCCTTATTTTCTATCGCCTAAATCCTTATATTTGCAGCAATATTGTCTATGAAAGGAAAAGTCATTAAATCTACAGGAAGTTGGTATCAGGTTTTGGAATTGGAAACCGGAAAAATTTTTGAAGCCAGAATTCGTGGAAAATTTAAATTGATTAAAACCAGATTAACGAATCCGCTTGCTGTAGGGGATTTTGTTGAATTTCAGCTGGAACAGGATGATATCGCCTGGATTACAAAAATAGAACCTCGCAGAAATTATTTGATCAGAAAGTCGGTAAACCTTTCAAAAGAAGCTCATATTATTGCATCCAATATTGATTTGGCATGCTTTATCTTTACACTAAAACATCCTGAAACTTCTTTGGGATTTCTTGACAGATTTTTGGCATGCTGCGAAGCTTACAATATCACCCCACTGATTTTATTCAATAAAATCGATGTACTCAACGAAGAAGAAATTGAAATAGTAAAGGATATAGAATTCCTTTATAACGAGATCGGATATGATTCTCTCGAGATTTCTTCCTATTCAAAACTAAATTTAAATCAGCTGCAGGATTTGCTTAAAGATAAGACTTCTGTATTCTTCGGACATTCGGGATGTGGAAAATCTACTTTGGTCAATGCTTTACAACCGGGGCTAAATTTGAAAACCTCTGAAATTTCAGATACTCATTTAAAAGGAAAGCATACGACAACTTTTGCGCAAATGCATTTTTGGGACTTTGGCGGTAACGTGATCGATACGCCCGGAGTGCGTGAATTTGCCATGATTGATATTGAAAAGGAAGAGGTGCAACATTACTTTCCTGAGATTTTCAAAAAAAGAGAAGAATGTAAATACCATAACTGTCTTCATATTAACGAACCGAAATGTGCCGTTTTGGATAGCTTGGAGACAGGGGAAATTCAACATTCCAGATATTCTACATATTTAAAGCTTATGGAAGAAGCAGAAGAAGCTTCTTCAAAATAAATTTTTCGTTAAATTTTTCGTTTTCCATAACCTTATTGCTTTATAATGAAGCAATAATTGAATTATTGTGTTTTAATAAGTTAAATTTATTGCTGATTTCGCAATGAAAACGTTGTTTATTTAATAATATAAAAAAACCCAGCCGAAGCTGGGTAAAAACTAATAACCATGAAAACTCAAATTAAACATGAGAATCGGAATAGAATAAACAATTACTGTGCCAAAAAATCCATTGCGAATTATTCAAAAAGTTAATTTTATGTTAAAAAAAATTTAAAATCGAAATCAGATATTTTTTTGTAATTTTGGGCACTTAAAAAATATAACATTTATGTCTAACATTACATTCACTATGATTAAGCCGGACGCAGTTGCAGATGGACATATCGGTGCGATATTAGGTAAAATCTCTGAAGGAGGCTTTAAAATTAAAGCTTTAAAACTGACTCAGCTTACAGTTGCTGATGCTAAAAAATTCTATGAAGTACACGCTGAAAGACCATTTTACGGAGAATTAGTAGAATTCATGAGTTCAGGTCCAATTGTAGCTGCTGTTTTAGAAAAAGAAAACGCTGTTGAAGATTTCAGAACTTTAATTGGTTCTACCAACCCTGCAGAAGCTGCTGAAGGAACAATCAGAAAAATGTTTGCAAGAAGCATCGGAGAAAATGCTGTGCATGGTTCAGATTCTGATGAAAACGCTCTTATTGAAGCTCAGTTTCATTTTTCAGGAAGAGAAATTTTCTAAGAAAAACTTTCAAGATAAAAAGTCCGGAGATTTTCTCCGGACTTTCTTTTTTATATAAATCTTATAAATTGTTTTCGATAGCTTTTACTTTTTCACGGTATAATTCGACAGGTTTATCTAGCAAAACGGCAATTACAGTCATATTTTTATCTAATCTTTCTTTAGG
>JBCNMJ010000204.1:0-3468 GCA_039594975.1 Chryseobacterium sp.
GTTCTTGAGATTGGCTATAAATGACCATTCATTATCTTTTAAATTTGTATAATAATCATTCTCTTCTTCCCAGGTTCCTATGTGCCACCTCATATATAAAAAATCATCTTCTGCAAATGCTTCATTATATCTGTTTCTTTGTAAATGGAATATCTTTACTATGATTAACTTTTATATATTCTTTAACAAATGGAAACTTTAAAGCAGCTTCTTGTATTTATTAATTCCACCAATCCTTTATATCCATCTTTTATAATTACTTTATCTCGAAAGGCTGTATACATTTCAAAAGAAATTTTCTTCACCCTCTTAAATTCATTATGAATTTAATTAACATATATACTTAACTACACAATAGAAGGTTTTAGAAATCTTATTACGTTTCCCTTTTCATTAAATTCACTCTCATTGTTACAATTCTTTGAGGTAAGATCCACTATATAACTCTCTGAAATTTTAAAAGTTCTTTCCTCATTAAACATTGTCAAAGGGACTGATACTCCAACATTATTATCTAAATGACTTAGTACCATTACAGGGATAGTTTCTCCTTTTAACAAATCAACATATGAGGTCTTAACTTTATAATAATGTCCTTCTAAAAAATGCATTTTTCCGTTTATTAAATCCACTGCAACGCCATTATTACAATACGCTAAGCTTTGATTTGAAAAATGAATATCGTCCGATACTTTAATAAATTTCATTGTTTTATTATCAAATATATAGTAACCATCTCTTACTACAAAAAGATTATGTGGATTGATAAACTCTAGCAGATAATGCGTAATTTCAAAGCTAGTATCTCCCTCAATCATTTCTCTGTATTCTACATAAAGTTTTTCTAACTTTTTAAATGTACTTAGTTTGATCCCCTGATTTGGTCTTGATGCAAGTGTTAAGTCATCTAATACCCATTTAGCCACATATGTTGACGTTGGAATCATTTACAATTTACCCCCTTCAAAATTCTATATATGAACATATAAACTATTTAAATTTAATAAGTTGGGCTCTACTTAAAGTATAGGCAGAATCTATTTAATAACTAAGATAATTCTCTAACTTTTTCATATTTACTTCTTATAAATTATAATTATCAAACTCCTACTATGAAATTTTTAAGAATCAAAAAATTAATACAATTTGATGTAGCTATTTGGCTGTATAAAAATAAATCAACTATCAATTAACTGGATTTACACTTTAAAAAATGTACAAATCGTTCCTATTATTTCGAGACAATTCAAATATTTGAAAAGAAAACCCTACACAGAAAATCATATATGGATATTATGATTATATTTTATGTAATTACATGTGAGATTCTAAACGATATTTACGTCCTTTCAGAGACAGTATGCCCTTGATTATTTGGTGTATAAAAATATATTAAACATATAGTACGTGAAATTTTTAAAGAACACTTTAGGAGGTTTTTAGTACATGGAAAATGTTGTTCTAATTATACGGAATTCAGATTTATTAAAATCTATGGATAAGATATTAGCTAATTCTAAATCTGCAGAAAAAGTACATGAATTACTAAATACGTCAAAAACTAGAATTTATTGTTTTGTCTAATTCAATAAGCACGAATATCATCACATTCAGTATCTATATAGTTTAACTCTACAAATTGCACATCTTTTTGGCGATTTAACAATTCTATTTTATTCATATTGTTCCAATCAAATACTTCTGCATGAGAAACTAAGCATTTTGCTTTCACAGTAGTTGTAATTCTCAGAAGTTGTTCTCTATTCTGCCATGTTGATATAAGACATGGCATCTCTAGCTCAATTAAAACTTTTTCTCCTACGGTAAAAAAATTCATTACACTGGGTGCATCTGATTCAAAAATTTCACATTCTGTTGTTTTTGAAATGACTTCTGCCCAACCATTTAAATAGTCAATACCTTTTAGCATAATGGGCAGCTGCTCTATCATTTCAACTTTTTGTGTTATAACCTCCAATAATAAGGTTTCAGCTAAAATATCAATCTTTTCTTGTTCCAATATTAAATTCCCTCCTTAATCGACGAAACAAAGAAATATTTTCTATATTATATTATGAATTGATCTATAAAAGAAAAATAAATGAATGCTCTATACAATTCTATTTAACATAACGCATTATAATCGATAGCAAGAAAAAAACGGATCCCTCCTCTAAAAAGGAATCCACCCTTTCATCATGTACTTCTATACTTAATTTATTTTCTTTGCTCTTGCAACCTTCCACAAAGCCACAATTAGTATAAGGAGTGGTATTCCCTGAATGAAGAGAAATCCTCCCGAAAAATAAAGCACACGACTCACTAGAGGAGGCGCTGTTGCCGACTCACCCGCAAAATAAGCCCCATAATTAGCCGCCACACCTGCATAATCAGCTATCCCACCTATAAGAAAAGCCGCTGGACTTGTGATTAGATTTATCCCTAAACAGACCATTATCGATGATAGGTTTTTAGTCTTAATTTTTGGTGAAACAGACAAGAAAAATAAGAATAACGCAGTGCCGTTTATAAGAAGTAGTGGTATTACATAATAAATCCCCATAATTCCCCTCCATGGCTTTAATTGTACCATCAGCAAGGATTGATTTGAACAAATAGGGTATTTATGTAAGTCAGATATAGTGTCTCATTATCAGTAACAAGAAAAAAAGCCCTGATCAGGGCTTTTTTTAAGATTACTATCATGAAATTTTTAATTGAAGAAAGACATGATTAGATTGATGCATCTTTTTTTGATGTCTGTTTTGTGAAATCATACAAAGCGATTGCACCTAAAAGAACAAGTATACCTCGAGGAGCATCTATCAAAATAGTTTCCCACATTTCTGGCATTGTCCATTTAATATCTGCTGTTGATGCAAGATATGATTGAAAATAACCGATTGAAAAATCAATTATACATAAAAATACAAATATTGTTAGACCAATTCGAATTAATTTCTTATTTGTAAACATATAACACCTCTCAAAACCCATTGGATATTTTTGATTTAAGGTTTTTTATATATAAAAATCTTTATATATAATTTTAACATACAAAAAACCCAAATAAATACAATATGCATATTTGCATATTGTAAACAGTATTCCATGATGGTTAAGAAATTCCTACAAGTAAAAAAAGAGCCCACTAGGACTCCTTTTTATTTTAAATTTTAATAGTTAATTATAGCTTGTCCAGCCGGATACCAGGTTCCGTTATTTGCTAGGGCGAAACCATAGACAGTCTGACCAGAGCCTATTTTTTGTTTAACATTATTTAATGATTCATATCCATATGCCTGATAACCATTCCCGCTTTGTGGATATGCTACTGCTAATGTATTATAATTATTTGGATTCGAATAGCTATTTGTCCAAGCTATTTTTTGATAATACGTTGAAGTGAATGGATTTTCTAAGCCTTTTACAGCAAACTCAACAGTGCTCCCATAGACATTAACAGTA
>JBCNMJ010000205.1:0-3465 GCA_039594975.1 Chryseobacterium sp.
GCACAAACAGGTTACGTGAGCAAAATGGGAATCCGTTACTATAATGAACACCGTATCAGACACAGTTTTGATTTGAATATGGACTACGAATTCAATTCAAAAAACAAAATCTATGCTTCTGCAATGTACAATTTCAGGAATGACAAAGAAAACCGCTATGCTTTAGGATATAAAATAAAGCCCGTTTATAGTGCGGACAAAAGCCGGATTACCGATTGGGAAGGAAGCATTACAAGACAGGATAAAGCAGGAGATTATGATAATGACAATACTCGTCTGGAAAGACAAAAAGTACAAAACTATGCATTGCGGGGAGAGCATCTTTTAGGTTCAAAAATAGATCTGGACTGGGCAATGAACTACGCCATAGCCAGTGAAAAAAAGCCTCACGAAAGATATATCGAATTTGAAAATGAAGACCTAAGCTTTTCATCGAATTTAATAGATCCGAGAAAACCTATGATTCTTCCTACTTCTCCTGATAATCTTGGAGACTATCAATTGAGTGACCTTTCAGATTCCAACAGTTTTACTCAGGAAAAAGAATTTGGAGCAAAAGTTAATTTGCGTTTCCCGTTCTCTGTTATTGAAGATCAGAAAGGGAGACTTCGTGTAGGGGCCCGTTTAAGATTAAAAACCAAAGAAAGAGAAAACGATTATTTCGCTTTTGAGCCCATCAATGATATGGGAAATTTACTGAATGTTCCTACCACTTATTTCAACGGACACAATTTCCAGCCGGGAAATTATGTTCCGGGAACATTTGTAAGCACTTCTTATTTGGGAAGCCTGGATTTATTTAATCCTAATTTATTCAATTCAGAATCCAAACCTGAAGAATTCCTTTCAAGCAATTATAATGCAAAAGAGAATATTTATGCTGGATATATCCGGTGGGATCAGGATTTCAGCAATAAATTCTCAATGATTGTCGGAGCACGTGTAGAAACAACAAGAATTGATTATACCGGGAATTATGTTCTGGATGAAGAAGAATTGGCAGGAAAAATCACCAATACCAATACATACACCAATGTTCTTCCGAATGTATCATTTAAATACGTTCCGACTCAGAACTTAGTGCTTCGTGCAGCTTTCACCACAGCTTTGGCCCGCCCAAATTATTATGCACTGGTTCCTTATCTTAATGTAATTTCAGGAGATGAAACCATTTCTGCAGGAAATCCGAATTTGAAAGCTACTTATGCCTACAATTTTGATTTTATGGCCGAAAAATACTTCAAATCAGTAGGTATTCTTTCGGGAGGTGTATTTTATAAGAATTTAAAAGATTTCATTTACACCTATACAAGAAAGAATTATTCCGCAACAGATTTTGCTAATGATTTTGCAGGGCAAACCAATCCTATTCCTGCAGGAGAGAACAATTGGCTCTTTACGCAGCAAAGAAATGGTAATAGTGTTGATCTTTATGGCTTTGAAGTTGCTTTACAAAGACAGCTTGATTTCATTCCTGGTGCATTCTGGAAAGGTTTAGGAGTTTATGTAAACTATACTTACACCCACTCCAAAGCAAAAGGAATCACCAATGAAGAAGGAATTGAAAGAACTGACGTAGGACTTCCGGGAACGGCACCACACATGTTCAACGGATCTCTTTCCTGGGAAAACAAGCGCTTTTCGGCTAGAGTTTCTATGAATTACGCTTCTCATTATATTGATGAATTGGGTGGAAATTCATTTGAAGACCGTTATTATGATAATCAGTTATTCCTTGATGCCAATGCTTCTTATAAAATCACAAGTCAGCTAAGATTGTTTGCTGAAGCGAATAATCTAACCAATCAACCGTTGAGATATTATCAGGGAATTAAAGACAGAACTGCGCAGGTTGAATATTACAGACCGAAGTTTAATCTTGGAGTGAAATTCGATTTTTAATTGAACGTATCCAAACCAAATGCTCAGTTTGTCATTCTGAACAGAGCGAAGCGGAGTGAATGATGCAGAAATCTTCTTCGTCAGAATGACAAATAACTGTTAGAAAAATTAAACACGTTTTATAATTTAAATGAAAAAAGCAAATTATATCACCTTATCCATTCTGCCTTTTGTACTAAGTTGTGCAGGACAGGGCTCAATAGGAAAAAAACTGCAGCCAAATGTAATTACAGAAACCGTAATGTACGATACAGACGATCCCGCTATCTGGATCAATCCTCAGGATGCCTCAAAAAGCTTAATTATCGGAACTGATAAGGATACGAATGGCGGATTGTATGCTTTCAATCTGGATGGAAAGATCATTCACAAAGTTTTAGGATTAAAACGTCCTAATAATGTAGATATTGAGTACGGATTTGATCTAAACGGAAAGAAGATTGATCTTGCAGCTACCACCGAAAGAGAAACCAATAAGGTAAAATTACACACTCTTCCTGATTTAAAAGAAATTGGAGAAATCTCAGTATTTGATAGCGAAACCGAACGTGGACCAATGGGAATCTCCATGTATAAAAATCCTCAAACCGGAGAAATCTTTGCAGTAGTAGGAAGAAAATCAGGACCTAAAGATGGTTATCTGTGGCAGTATAAATTAGTTGAAAAAGATGGGAGAATTACCGGGGAAGTGGTAAGAAAATTCGGCAAATACAGTGGCTTAAAAGAAATCGAAAGTATCGCTGTTGATGATGAGGCAGGATATATTTATTATTCTGATGAAATGTTTGGTGTTCATCAATATTATGCAGATCCGGCAAAAGGAAATGAAGAACTTGCCGTTTTCGGAAAAGGAGATTTCAAATCAGATATCGAGGGAATTTCAATATATCCTACTTCTTCAACAACAGGCTATATTTTAGTATCAAACCAGCAGAAAGACACCTTTAATGTATATTTAAGAGAAAATCCTGAGAAAGGAAGAATTGCCGAAATTCCGGTGTCTACGAGAGAAAGTGATGGCTCAGAAGTCACAAATGTGAATCTGGGTCCAAAATTTCCGAAAGGAATTTTTGTAGCTATGAGTAACGGCAAAGTATTTCATATTTATGACTGGAGAATGTTGGAGGAAAGAATAAAAGCCAATATGAAGTAATCAAAAATTCACTTATTATATTCTATCAGAGCCATTGCAATATTTACTGCAGTGGTTTTTTTATTCTTCACAGTTATTCTCTTACGCTATAGCTTATACAATTTTCAGGTAAAAACAACTCTCAAAACATTGAAATATTTTTATTTTATTTATATATTTGTTTACCATACCTACTAAACGACACATTTTTAATTCTGACAATCGATTATAAACTATACACACTGAGTATATAGATAGTTATTCTTGTGTTAATAAATTATTATCAAATAGCCTTTATCATTATAAATACATCAGAAATAAATTCTTTCATCTCATATGTTTTTAGTCACTGTTTAATGAAAAAATAGGATTTAACTTTAGTAAATAAGCTTATTTAAATATATATAGAAGCAACTATACTAGAAACTGAA
>JBCNMJ010000206.1:0-3392 GCA_039594975.1 Chryseobacterium sp.
TCCACAACCCTTTGTCCTTCCTTTACATCAAGAAAATACCCGATTTTCTGAGAAGAAGCATCCTGAACTTCAAATAATCCTTCTTTGAAAGCTGTGGTAAGGAAAACATTCTTTTTCTCTTCCAGCTGAACAGCATCAGGATAATTTTTAATAGGATAGGAAACAACCGCCTCATCAGAAAGATCAGAGATAAGTTCTTTAGTGGTGGTTCTTAAAGAGTTCGCCCTTAAAACTGTAGGAGCCTGCTCATTTAAAGCTGCCATTTCTTTTTCCCATTTGGGCCCTAATTCTTTTTCAAGAGTTTCAGCAAGCCAATCAGGAATAGAGTATTCTATTGCTTTTGTAGGAACCGTATTCTTTTTAAGTTTAGTAAGAATGTCGGCAATTTTGATTCCGTCAAATTCTTCAAACTTTTTATAATTGGTTTTACTCCAAAGTAAATACGCAATGATCAGTTTATAGATATTGTTGGGCTTTACACCTTCACCCATATAGTATTCAAGGCGTTTTTTCCAACGGATAATATTGTAAAAGATTTCAGAAACAACGGCTCTGTCCTGGCTTCCCCATTTTCTGTTTGCTTTCAAAAGTCTTTCGATTACTTTATCAGCATATTTGTTTTTCTCAAAAAATGTTTCCTGTAGGGCATCGTGAATTCCGATTGCCAAGTTTCTGTGAATAAGTTCCATAAGTTTGCTTCGCTGTTTGAATCTGCAAAAATACGACTTTTAATTGAGAGTTGAAGATTGAGTTGGAGAGTTTGGTAATTGGAGGAGCTTAAAGTCAGGCAGTAATGGGATCTTATATTATTGATGCAAGGTCAATCTGTTTATTGATTTTTAAATGGCAGAAATAAATTTTTAATGTTAAATTAGTAAAGATTTTCCGAATATTTATATTTTTTAGGTGTTGATAACAGCCCTTCACTTTAAAACGAATAAACCTAAGTTTTTGCTTAATGAAAAATATTTGTTAACAAAAGATACACTGTTTACGATGATACTTTATTTTCTTTGTGACAAGTTTATTTACTTTAGATTAATTCACAATATTGTGTAAAAGTAATATGTGCTTATTGTCTATTATACTGAGCTTTATCTCTTGACTTCAACCTCCAAAAAGCTCTACCTTTGTAAAAAATAAAAATATGAGTGATACAGTACTTTGTCCAAAATGCAGCTCCGAGTTTACTTACCCGAGTGATAATTTGATGGTGTGCTCCCAGTGTTTCTACGAATGGGATCCGGCAGAGGCAGCTTCTGAAGCAGCAAATGAAGGCAAAATTTTGGATTCCAACGGAAATGAGCTTCAGGATGGGGATTCAGTAGTAGTGGTAAAAGATCTTCCGGTAAAAGGAGCGCCAAAACCCGTAAAAGCAGGAACTAAAGTAAAGAATATCCGTTTAAGACCGGGAAGTGATCACAATATCGACTGTAAAATTGATGGTTTCGGGGCAATGGCACTTAAGTCCGAGTTTGTAAAGAAAGCGTAAGAAGACATCGTTTTCTCAGGTATCAGAAATAAGAAAAGGAAAAGATTGGACAGTGTAATCTTTCATAAGACTTAATTGCAAGATTGCTAATGTCCGTCTGGAAGGCAGAAAGAGAAATAACCAAAAATTTCCTTATGCTTTGTGAAATACAAATGTAAGAAAAAGTTTGATAACCAATTCTTATGTTTGTATTTTTTTTATAGATAAGTGTAAGAAAATGTAGAAGTTATATAAAATGTTATTGGAGATTAAAATCCAGATTACAATGAAGATTTTCCCTTAAATAAATGAGATATTGATAGTCCCTGAAAGCTTTTCATCGGTATAGACAACAAGTTTTTTTTCCTTTGCAATTAACTTATTCCAGTAATAGTTGCCTGCAAACCTGCTTTCCAATACTTCTGCTTCGAGACCGGTTTCCGTAATTCTGATTTCTTTGGGATAATAGGCGAACTTAGGAAGATGGAAATCTTCTGCTTCGCTTTCACTGAAAATATTGACTTCCCCGAATAATTTCGCCACATAAGAGTTATAAGGATTTCTGTAGGTTTCCTCCGGACTGTCATTCTGAATGAGTCTTCCATTCTGCAAAATAATAATCTGATCCAGCCATGGCATAATATCCTGAAGTTCATGTGTGGAAATAATTAAAGAAACTCCATGCTGCTTTACATATCTGAAAAGCCTTTCCCTAAGCTCAATTTTTCTCGGAAAATCCAGATTACTGAAAGGCTCGTCTAAAATAAGCAGCTTGGGAAGTACAGATAATGCTCTTGCAATTGCCACTCTCTGCTGCTGCCCGCCACTCAGATATTTGGGAAGTACATGGGCGAATTCCTGAAGTCCTACTACCTCAAGAAGTTCCGCTACGGTTTCCTTTTTTTGTTTTAAATTGATATTAGAAATAAACTTTCCCACGTTTTCGGCCACTGTAGCGTATGGCATAAGGTCAAAATTCTGTGCTACGAATTTCATTTCAGGCTCTCCGGGAACAAGATTTCCTTTCGGTCCCAAAAGCTTTGTTCCGTTAAAAATAATTTCTCCGCTTTCCCAATCCAAAAGACCATAAATGAGGTTGAGAAGAGTAGATTTTCCACATCCGCTTTCACCGGCCAGCGCTATGATCCTGTTTTCGTCAAACCTTAGATTAAGGTTCTGAAACAGGGCGTTTTCTTTGTTGTGAGAGAAAAATAAATTGTTTATTTCTAATAGCATATTACAAATGTAAGGTTTTTATGAAAACATAATTTTTTTTATTATATTAGCGGAACTAATAAAAATAAATCAAAAATGAGAAAAAAACTGTTTTCGTTAGCGATCCCTGCATTATTTATTGCTGCTGTAATGGTTTCTTGTAAAAAAGACAAACCGCTTACCAGCGAAAGTAATGAGGTGACTACTACTAAGGAAGGTAGCCAGTTCACTTTGGATACGTTAAACAGTAAGGTTGAATGGAAAGGATATAAAGTATTCAAATCTGAGAATACAAGCCACTTCGGAACCATTAAGTTTGAAAGTGGAGATGTAACGGTGAAGGAAGGAAAACTGGAAAGCGGTAAATTTGTTGCTGATATGAATTCCCTGACCTCTGTAGACTTGAAAGACAGTCCGGAAGATATGGGTAAATTAAACGGTCACCTGAAGAGTGGCGATTTCTTTGAAGTAGAAAAATTTCCAACAGCTTCTTATGAAATTACAAAAGTTACTCCTGCCACAGAAGGTGATTATAATACTCTTTTGGACGGTAATTTAACCATTAAAGGAATTACGAAGCCTGTTCAGTTTAAAGCGAATGTTTCCGTAAAAGACGGAGAAGTAAGCGTAGCTACTGAGCCGAAAGATATCAAGAGAGAAGAGTTTGGTGTGAAGTTCCAGGCTCCTGCTGAAAACGGTGTGATTA
>JBCNMJ010000207.1:0-3320 GCA_039594975.1 Chryseobacterium sp.
TTGATTCATTTTGATTACGTAACCCATTAAATTCTTGTTGTTTTAAAAAAATATCTTGCTCTAAAGATTGGATACGTTGATTTACTGAAATAATTTCTTTTTCTTTATACTCATTCAAAATATGCTTCTTTTGTTTTTCTTTCCCTTCCTTCATTACATCTGTTTTTTTCCTTTCACTTTCTAGTGTTTCTCTTCTTTGTTCTATTCGTTTTTGTATATTATTTTGCTGAGATTTCAAAGACTCTACTTTATCATTTAATAATTCTTTTTGTTCTTCTAATATATTTTCTTTTTCTTTTTGTTTATTTATAGTCTTCATTTCTCTCTCTATATTTTCTTTTTCTCCAATCAAACCTTGTAAAGATTCATCTTGTTCATTCAATAATTTATTATTTTCTATTCCTTTTATCTCATTAGTTTTTTCATTTTGTAATGTCTCATACCCTTGCACATAAGCTTGATACTCTTCAACTATCTTTTTATCCACTTCACCAGAAAAAGATAATTTATGAGATTTAACACTTTGTTTCAATTGTTCTAACATCACTTTTTCATTTTCAAAATGCTTAATAATTTGTTCAAATTGATTTTCTTTATCAACTAATTCTTGATTCTTTAATTGAATTAAAATATCACCTTTTTTTACTTCATCACCAGATTTAACAGCAACAGTATCTACAACTCCAACAATTTTATTTCGGGATACACTTATATCAGATTTGCCTTGTACTATCCCCGTTCCCTTACTTACTGTATCTATTTTTCCAAGACATGACCAAATTATAAAAACTAATAAAATAACAAACAGAAAACAAAGCAATCCAGTAATAAAACGAGGTGGCTTTCTTTCTAATAACTCCACACTATCTGTTAATTGATCCAAAGAATAAATCTTACTCATATCGACTACCTCGCATTGCAAATAATTCAGATTCTATATGTTCTATATGTACAGTTTGATTTTTCCAAAGACGATAATATTCACCGTTTTTAAATAATAATTCTTCATGAGAACCTTGTTCTATAATATTTCCTTTTTCCATTACAAAAATTTGATTTGCATGTTGAATTGTACTTAATCTATGAGCAATCATAATTACTGTGATTCCTTCTAATGCTAATTCTTTTAACATATCTGTAATATATTTTTCTGTTGTGGAATCCAAATTACTTGTTGCTTCATCTAATATTAAAATATCTGGTTTTTTTAACAATGCACGTGCAATTGCTAAACGTTGCCTTTGTCCGCCTGATAAATTGGATGCATTTTCCTCTAAACCTGTTTCATAACGTAATGGTAATTCACTAATAAATTCATGCGCAGAAGCCTTTTTACACACTTCTATAACTTCCTCTAAAGTTACATTATTCTCTAATCCAAAACGTAAATTTTCAAAAATAGAAGCACTAAAGAAAAATGATTCCTGAGAAACATAAGCAATTCGATTTCTCAATGCGGAACGACTTATCTCTTTAATATGATAATCATCATAATAAATATCACCTTGCTGAACTTCATAATAATGCATCAAAATCTTAGAAATTGTTGTTTTACCAGAACCACTTTCTCCTACAAAAGCTACCTGACTACCAGGTTCAATACAAAAACTTATATTATTTAATACATTTTTTCTTGTTCCATAACGAAATGTAACATTTGAACATTCAATTTTTCCTGATAAATGTTTAAGACTAACTTTATTATGTTCCTTTTCATTTTTTTCAGCCTCTAAATCAAAGATTTCATTTAATCTTTCTCCAGCCACTAAAGCAGATTGCATAGTAGGTTGAATTCCTATTAAATTTTCAATAGGATTTAAAAAATAAGCTAAAAGTGCATTATATGTGATTAATTCACCTATAGTCATATTACCCTTTAATACTTGAACAGCACCTACCCAAAGAATTACCGTACCACCAATTAATTCAAGTCCCATCTTAATAGAACTTTGTAAATTAGATAACATACTTCTTTTAAACACATGTTTTAATAAATTAACAAAACGACTTTCCGTTTGAAAAAACACTTCTTTTTCAGCGTTATAAGATTTAACAGTTCCAATCCCATTCAAAGACTCTACCAAATAAGACGTTAATTTCGCATTACTTTCCATTTCTTCTCTATTAATATTTTGATAGGGCTTATGAAAAACAAAAATAATCCCAATATAAAAAGGTATAAGTAAAAGAGTAACACCAAATAAAATTGAATTATGCACATATAACATAATAGCACCTAACATAACCATAACTGTATCAATCATTAATGTAACAGTTATGGTTGATAAGGCATCTCTTATTTTACTTGCATCCATAAAACGAGAAATAATTTCTCCAACTTTTCTTGTTTCAAAAAAGTTCATAGGCAATCCCACAACATGTCGATAATATCCAAGCATTAATTCAATATCCATTCTCCTACTCAAATATAAAATCAAATGAGTTCTAAAATAAGAAAGCAAAGATTTAAAAATATATAACAAGATGATTCCAATAGATACAATATGAAGTGTATTAATCAATTGACTAGTTACAATATCATCAATCAAAAATTTAAAATAAAATGCTCCTAATAATCCAAACAGATTAAAAAAAATAGAAGCAAAAAACAAAGGTAATAAAAGATCTGTTTGCATTTTTAATAGAGAGAAAAAACGAGAAAACGTACTAGTAGATTCTTTACCCTTTTCAAATTTCGCTCCTGGAGACATTAATACAAGAACCCCTGTCCACATTTGACAAAATTCATCTAATAAATAAGTAACATATCCACGACCTGGATCAGCAATATAAACCTTATTCTTTTTTATTTTATAAATTACAACATAATGTAAAAGTCCACCATCTACCACAACATGCGCAATAGCTGGTAATGAAATTTCATTTAAAGCATCTGGATCTGTCGCTCTTACACCTTTTACCTCAAAACCTAAACGCTCTCCAGATTCAATTAATCCCTGTACATTAGTTCCATGTAAATCCGTACCAGCTATTTCTCTAATTTTTGAAATAGATGTAGTAAGACCATAATACCGAGAAATCATTGCAAGACAGGCTGGTCCACAATCCTTTAAATCTTGTTGTTTAATACATACGTATTTTTTAGACACAATTATCAATCCTTACTTACCTATGGTTACATACTATGTAATAGAAGTACGATACTATATTCATAGACTAAAATACATCCATATAAAACCACATTATTATATTTTTACATATTATAGAATATACTTGATTGTTTAGATATATTATCTATATAATAAAAAAGTATACACCATATACAATTTTTTGGTAAAGGAAGTTTGTTATGAAAAGTT
>JBCNMJ010000208.1:0-3317 GCA_039594975.1 Chryseobacterium sp.
AAAAATAAAAATACCCTATTTTAAATAGGGTATTTTTGAAATAAAATATATTTTTAAATCAATTCATCTTCTAAAATACGGGAGACCTCCTTAAATTTTGTAGCAGGAAAAAGATGGGTCCCCCCTTTGATAATATAATCGGGTTTTGAGTTTTTAATCGGAAAGACAATATCTCTATCACCCAATATCTGTACAACCTTCGATGTTTCTTCAAATTTCCATTCAGAGATCTTTTCAACCGACCATTTTAAATAATAAGGATCTTTCACTCTGAAATATTGTAAAACCTTAGGATTTTTAGGATCAAAAAATTTTCGAAGCACAGAATAAGCTCTTGTTGTTTTTTCATTGAATAGGCTTTCCGGCAAAATTTTAGGAATTCTTGTAATTTCTCCGGCTCTTATTAATCTGGATTTTTCTTTATCAGATTTTATACTTCCCAAAATCACCACTTTTTCAGCAGGCTTCAGTTTATTAATCTCCTGTACCATAATCCCTCCGAAAGAATATCCTAAAAGGTAGAATGGCTGTGAATCATCAATCTTTTCGGCCATTCTATTTATATATGCAGCAAAGCTTTCATTTTTCTCAGGAATCAGCCAATCTATAAAGACAATCTCATGTTGTTTAGGAAACTGTATTTTTTCAAGGACTTTAAAATCAGCTCCCAACCCGCTTACTATATAAATTTTCATACCTCTAAAATAAAAAATATGGACAACTTCTGAAAGCTGTCCATATTTAAATATTGTTAAAAAAATTTATTTCTTTTTTACCGGAACTCTGTTTTCATTATCCAGCTTCTCTGTAGAAATCTTGAACTGAATGTCCATTTCATTTTTAATAAAGTAATCCTTCAATGAAGACTGGTAGAACACTTTGAAATCTCTTCTGTTCAATGAGAACTTAGCAGATTCAATAATTACTGTAAACTGAGTGATGTATACGTTTGCAGGGAAAGAAATCGTCTTTCTAACACCTTTCAATGTAAAGTCTCCATATACTGTTGAATTGTATGTTCCGTTTGCTAATGGTAAAATTTTAGTTAAATGAAACGTTGCTGTTGGAAACTTTTTAACCTCGAAGAAATTTGTGCTTTTTAAGTCATTGGTAAGCTTGATCTGATCTTCTTCGGAAACATCTCCTGCCATTAAGCTCCTCATGTCAATAACAAACTCACCATCTATCAAAACTGTTTTATCAAAATTGAATTTTCCGCTTTTCAATTTTACAGTCCCAGAATGTGACGTTTCCTGAGTTTTTACAACTTTATAACCCCACCATCTGATTTCAGACGAAGTTACTTTTATCACTTTATCTCCTTTCTTTTGAGCAAAAACAAATGACATGCAAACACACATCATAGCCAACAATAGTAATCTTTTCATTCTTTTTTATTTACAATTCAACAAAAATAAAAAAAAGTGTAGAACTTCTACACTTTTAACAATCTTTTTTTGTTTAAATTATTTAGCAGTCACTTTTACTGTCATGTCGATATCATCTTTCACAAAAACATCCTGCATCGTAGATTTGTAAGCAACATCAAATTTTTGTCTGTCAAAAGAGAATTTATTAGACTCAATAGTTACCGCTCCGTTAGCAACTGCAATTTTAGCAGGGAAAGAAACAGGATTTGTTTTACCTTTTACCGTAAGATTTCCTGTTACTAAGCTATTGTATACTTTATCGTTGTTTTTCTTTACAGAAGTGATTTTGAAAGTTCCTGTAGGGTATTTTTCAACTTCAAAGAAATCTCCGTTTTTCAAATGCCCGTTAAGTTTCTGTTGATACTCTCCTGAAAGATCAGTTGAATTGATAGAAGTCATATCCAAAACAAAAGTACCTCCTACAACCTGGTTTCCTTTCAACACTACGTTACCAGACTTTACTTTGATGGTTCCGTCATGAGAACTTGCTTCAGATTTTGCTACTTTATAACCCCACCAGTGAACATCAGATGACACTACTTTTTTTGTTTGCCCGAAAGCCAATCCACCAGCTAAAACCGCTAATAAAAATATTTTTTTCATTGAATTAAGTTATTACTTGTTTATTTAACTGATGCAAAAATAGACAACTTGCCTTATAGATTTCATTGATGTACATCAATAAAGTTAATTATTTTCATGAATAATATCATAAAAAAAATCTCCGAATTTCTTCGGAGATCTTATTTATTCTTGATAATAAGCCGTATAGAGCGCCGCTCCGTTTAATGGCGTATTATTATTCTTTATCAGGTAGATCGGAATGTTTTTCAGCATTTCTTCCATCTTATCACTGATTTTATATTTTTCATAGAAGTTTTCCTTATTGATATAAGCTCTTATCGATTGAGGAATTTCTCCTGCAATCAGCAATCCTCCTGTTGCTTTAAGCTTAAGTGCAAGATTATTGGCTTCTCTCGCTAAAAATTCCAGAAAAGTATCTAATGCTATTTTACAGATAAGAACATCCTCTTCCATAGCAGCCTTAAATAATTCCTCAACAAAGTCACCTTTTGTAAGCTTCTCTCCCAGCCATTCCGGTTCTGGATGTCTTTTTACGTCTCTCAAAAATCTGTAGATATTGAATAGTCCTGTTTTTGAAAGTACATTTTCCCAGCTTACAATTCCGTAAATGTTATTTAAGAATTGGTAGAATTCCACTTCTACGTTGGTACGCGGAGAGAATTCGGAATGCCCTCCTTCAGAAGCAAAAGGTCTTAAATATTTTCCGTCAAAGAAGTATCCGGCTTCACCCAGTCCGTTCCCTGGTGCAATAATTGCTACATTTCCTTTTTCCAGATGCCCACTTGTATAGATAGGATCCAAATCATTATCTTCTAAAAGTGCCATACCGTATGCAGAAGCTTCAAGGTCATTCAGCATATCAGCTCTTTCGAAACCGAATTTTGTAATAAATTCCTGCTGATCAAAACTCCAGCCTAATCGTATAGGATGACTTTTCCCATTCATTACGGGTCCCGGAATTGCTATTCCCAATCGTTTTACATTTTCAAGCTGATTATCCTGAATAAATTTTTCTAAAATCTCTGAAAAAGAAGAAAACGATTTCGTAGGATAATGAGTCTGAATTTTTATATTAAGTCCCTCGTTACCGGAAACAAAATAACCTAATGTTGTCACATCTTCACTAAGGCTTGCTCCAATAATCGAAACATTGTCATTATTACCATTCTTTACTCCTGGTAGATAAAGCGGAAATTTTGGATTTAAGTTCATAATCTCAAATTTTATCAAATATAATAATACTTTTTGTAAATTCTATAGAGATATAAAAAAGCTTTTCACAACACTTCAAATGGTTGGCTA
>JBCNMJ010000209.1:0-3300 GCA_039594975.1 Chryseobacterium sp.
ATCAAAAAGTCCCTGGAGATCCGATCCTTTCATTTTTACGATAATTACCTCATTTTCAAAAGGCATTACTTCAAAAACACTTTTCAGGAGAATATCACCCTTTCCGATTGTAGTACGTATTCCTCCGATATTGATCAGGGCTGCATCTACGTTTTTATTCAGATTCTTTTTCGTCCATGCATCGGCACCTTCAAAAGTATAATCGGCCAAAAGATTTCCAAGATTGCTGTTATCTCCCTGTTTTGTAAGGTCTGTACTGGTATGGGAGATCTTTTGGTTCATCTCTTTATCCAATTTCTGCTTATAGGGCTCAATAAATTTTACAAACTCCTCATCATTCTTTAGCTCATTATTAATAGAAATATTTTTCTGGGTCTTTACATTCACAAGCTGCGGAGTAGAAGCCGTTTTGCAAGCAGTAAGAGAGACCAGAGCAATTCCTAGTAACAAGAATTTATTTTTCATAATCTCTTTTAGTATATGCAAATATAATTATATGTAGAATAAAACATTATTATTTATTATAAATTCTTAGCGTAAATGATTAAATTTGACAAAAATAATTCTAACAGATGAGCATTTTAAAAGGAGTAGGTGTTGCATTGGTAACACCCTTTAATGAAGATTTATCCGTAGATTTTGATAGTTTAACAAAATTAGTCGACTACAACATCGAAAACGGAACCAATTATTTAGTTGTTTTGGGAACTACAGCCGAAGCTGCAACGCTTTCTGCTGAAGAGAAGAAACAGGTAATTGAGCATATCATTAAGGTTAATAATAAACGCGTTCCTTTGGTGCTAGGAATTGGCGGAAATAATACTCTTGAGGTTAAGAAGCAGATTGAAGAAGCAGATCTTTCTGCATTTGAAGCTGTACTTTCTGTATCTCCATATTACAACAAACCTAATCAGGAAGGACTTTATCAGCATTATAAGGCGCTTGCTTCTACAGGAAAAAACATCATTATTTACAATGTTCCTTCAAGAACAGGGCAAAATATTGAAGCAGAAACAACACTGCGTTTGGCAAAAGAATTCCCAAACTTATTTTTAATCAAAGAAGCGGCACCAAACATTCTTCAATATTTTGATATTTTAAGAAAGAAACCTGAAGGATTTAATTTGGTTTCCGGAGATGATGAATATACGCTTCCTGTAACTTTAGCAGGTGGAAACGGAGTTATTTCTGTAATCGGACAGGCCTATCCAAAAGAATTTTCTACAATGGTCCAGCTGGCTTTTGATAGAAAAGTGGATGAAGCTTATGAAATTCACAATAAATTGGTTGAAATCACAAGATTAATTTTTGCAGAAGGAAACCCTTGCGGAATTAAAGTAATTTTGGCAGAAATGGGAATTATTAAAAACTATTTAAGACTTCCATTAGTTCCTGCTTCAGAAGGGCTTTATGCAAAGATTAAAGCTGAAATGACGAATATTTGATGATTTCCAGTAACATTTTCCAGTTACAATAAACATATAAAGGTGAAAAGTTTTAATGCTTTTCACCTTTTTTACTAATAAAATTTAACTATAATGGAATTTATAAAAGCTACAGAGAGTGATATTCCTTTAATTCAGGAGTTGGCAAGAAGATCCTGGAAAAATGCTTATGCAGAAATACTTTCTAATGAACAGATGGAATATATGCTGAACACAATGTATTCTAAAGAAGAAATAGCCGGTCATTTACAAAATCCTGATTATCATTATTTTTTAATTAAAGATGAAAATAATGATTCCTATGAAGGCTTTATAGGATATGAAAACAGCTACGAAGAAAAAACTACAAAACTTCACAGGATCTATCTTGTGCCTGAAAGCAAAGGCAAAGGATTGGGTAAAAAGGCGCTGCTATTTTTAAATGATAAAGTTTCCGAATACGGAGATAAAAGGATTATCCTGAACGTAAATAAACATAATTCCGCAAGAAATTTTTATGAGTCTCAGGGTTATAAAGTTTATGATGAGGGGGTTTTTGATATCGGTAACGGCTTTGTTATGGATGATTTTATTATGGAAAATGTTTTAAGAAGCTAAAAATTATATAACATTTTGCTATAATTCTATAATATGTGAATTTAATTATCTTGTCATATTTGCAGGTATCAAGTCGCATATAAATATAATGTACATATACTTTGTTATGAGCATTTTTAGCTTTTAGTAAGTATATTTTTTTTTCATCCTTAGTGTTTAATTCCTGTATCAAAATCATACAGGAATTTTTTTTATTCCCCCTATATCACTTTTTATTGAAATAATGTGTATATTTACTTAGAATATAAACACACTTAAGTTAGGATGAAAATGTATGTTAAATTCGATTTCAATGCTCTCTGCAGGAAAGTGTTGGACGAAAAATTAAAAGAATACGGAGTGAAGTATCGTATGCTCGATTTTGGAGAAGTTGAGTTTTATGAAGACTTCACCCAGGAACAGCACACGGTTTTTAAGAAAAAACTTCAAGATTACGGGATTGAGGTTATTGAAAGCCAAAAAATAGCTCTGGTGCAAAAAATAAAAGATGCAATTGTAGAGCTTGTTTTTTCGGAAAATAATATTTCTGTGAAGGCTTCTATTTATATTTCAGAAAAGCTGAATCACAGCTATGGGTATTTATCTAATCTTTTTTCTGAAATTACCTATAATTCTATTGAAAATTTCATTATCATCCAAAAGATTGAGTATGCTAAAGAGTTAATGATAAGCAATAAATACAGTTTAACAGAAATTTCGTTAAGGCTTAATTACTCAAGTGTCGCTCATTTAAGCAGCCAGTTTAAAAATATTACAGGTCTTACTCCTTCTTTGTTTTTAAAAATTATCAGTAAAAGAAAGAGCCTTAAAGAAAAAGAAATAGAACTCAGTATAAGAAGCTTAGTATGAATAAGGAGTTTTTGAACGCCACACTATTGGACTCCAACGTGCACAGTCTTATTCTTTTAAGAAAAATACTTCAGGAACATAAAATAAAGATAAGATGTACGGATTTTTATAGTGATGAAGACTTAAGCCAATATTTAAACAAGGCAATGCATGGAGTTCCGGATGTTGTTTTTATAAATTATCAGGATATTCAGGCTACTGATTTTCTGCTCATCAGAGAAAGAATAGATGATATAAGGTATAGCTCTGCAATATTTGTTGTCTATTCCAATGAGTTGGAGGAGAGTGAAATAGAAAACATTCTTATTTCCGGCGCAAACATCTTTTTGAAGTTAAATGATGACTATAGTAAACTTAAAAAAATGGTTTCGGAAATTATTACAATGATTTGGCAATATCAGACTTCCGG
>JBCNMJ010000210.1:0-3271 GCA_039594975.1 Chryseobacterium sp.
TGCCTTCATCGTGAATTTGAAGAAGAACTTAACGTAAAAGTCGAAATTGTAGAACACTTTTATACCCAGGAAGATTTTTTAGTTTCGCGTTTCAGAGAAAATGAACAGCTCCTTACCATATATTATATTGTAAATATTATCAACGAAGAAGATTTCCTTATTCTTGATCCTTGTATTGAAAAAACAGAATGGATTGATATCCATCAGCCTCACAATCCATTTCCTTTACCTATTGACAAAATTGTATTTGATAAACTAAAAGAAAAATTCCTGTAAAATTATTACAGGAATTTTTTATTTTGATTATTTGCCGACTTTAAACTGATAGGCACCCGGATAAGGCTGAAGAAAACCCGAGTTCCAGTTAGACTGCAATAAAGATTCTAAAAACTCATCTGTTCTATTAACATGAGGATTATACTGATCCTTTAGATCGATATCCGCTATTTTACCTTTTATATTCCAGATAAAAGCAGAAAAACCACCTCTCAGCTCTTTAATAATCTCATACACGCTTTTCCCCGTTGCTCTGTTCATGAGTTTAGCAAAAACCTGTCCTTCTGTAGTCGTTAAATCCCTCAGCTGCTTTTCATATTGATCAGCCAACATATTCTGCCGCTCTCTCACATATTTCCTCTTCGCTTTACTATCCATATTAGTCATTTCCTTCTGAATATCGCGATACTGCCCCAAAGCTGTTACAAATAACGGATATACCCTATATAGTTTTTTATTGAGGAAATAATAGTAGTTTTTATCTAATTGGTTATTAAACTTAGGTTTGTTCAATAACGTCAACTCGTCCATTACAACTACCGTTTCACCGTTTATTTCATAAAACTTGGCTTTCTGCCTTTCATCATAATAATATTTATTACCAAATTCATCTACTTTCAACAATTCAGGAGGATACTGGCTTAAAGGAATATACCTTAAAGAATCTTTTTGCCCGGAAACACCCACCCCTAAAAAGAAAAGAAAAAGGCAAATAATTTTATTAAAATTCATTATTTTTACACTTATTAGAACAAAAATTACTTACAAAAATCATTCCTTTTTTATGAAATTTGAAAAGAAATCTTTAAAGTTTTTAGAAAAATACTTAAATACGGCCTCTCCGACTGGTTTTGAGCATAAAGGCCAGGAAATCTGGATGGATTATATAAGTCCATATGTTGATAAAATAGAAGTTGATCATTATGGCACCTGCTACGGAATCATCAATCCTGAAGCAGAGTTCAAAGTAGTGATCGAAGCACATGCAGATGAGATCTCATGGTACGTGAATTATATCACAGATGACGGCTTGATCTATGTAATCCGAAATGGAGGTTCAGATCAAACCATTGCTCCGTCAAAAGTAGTTCATATCCATGGAGAAAAAGGCATTGTAAAAGGTGTTTTCGGTTGGCCGGCAATCCATACAAGAAGCACCAATCAAAACGAACCTACTCCTAAAATTGAAAATATTTTTATCGATTGCGGTGCCGTTTCCAAAAAAGAAGTTGAGGATCTGGGAATCTACGTAGGATGTATGATTACCTATCCTGATGAATTCTTTGAAATGAATGACAGATATTTTGTCTGCCGTGCTTTAGACAACAGGATCGGAGGATTTATGATTGCTGAGGTTGCAAGACTTTTAAAAGAAAACAAGAAAAGCATTCCATTTGGTTTATACATTACCAATTCCGTTCAGGAAGAAGTCGGTTTATACGGTGCGGATATGATTGCAGATACCATTAAACCCAACATTGCTATTGTTACCGATGTTACCCACGATACAACAACCCCTATGATCGAAAAGAAAAAAGAGGGTGATCAGAAATGCGGAGCAGGTCCTGTTATTTTCTTTGCTCCAAGTATTCATCATACGATCAGAGAATTAATTATTGATACGGCAAAAACAAAGAAAATTCCTTTCCAGAGGGCTGCAGCAAGCCGGGCTACAGGTACAGATACTGATGCTTTTGCCCATTCTAACGGCGGTGTACCAAGTGCATTAATTTCCCTACCTTTGCGCTATATGCATACCACAGTAGAAATGGTCTCTAAAGAAGATGTAGGAAACGTGATCAAACTAATCTACGAGACGCTTCTTAAGATACAGCCGGAAATGAAACTGAAGTATCATTAACAGAAGAAATAAAGTAAAGTATAAAAAGTAAAAATGAAAACGAAGCTTATTGCTCCTTCCCTTTTATCTGCAGACTTTGGGAATCTGCAAAAAGACATTGAAATGCTGAACAATTCTCAGGCTGACTGGCTTCACGTAGATGTGATGGACGGAAGATTTGTTCCTAATATCTCATTTGGTTTTCCGGTGATGAAAACAATCCAACAGCATGCTAAAAAATTTGTAGATGTACATTTAATGATTGTTGAGCCTGAAAAATACGTTGAAGAATTCATCAATCATGGTGCAGATTTAGTTTCTGTTCATTATGAAGCATGCACACATCTTCACAGAACTGTTCATCATATTCAAAATCTGGGTGCAAAAGCGGGAGTCGTTTTAAATCCTTCTACCCCGGTTTTAATGCTTGAAGATATTATTGCTGATGTTGATTTGGTATTATTAATGAGTGTAAATCCAGGATTTGGAGGTCAGAAATTTATTGAAAATACTTACAAAAAGATCGCAGAAACTAAAGATCTTATACTAAGCAACAACTCTACCGCCCTTATTCAGATTGATGGAGGGGTAAACCTTGACAATGCGACAAAGCTTTTCGAAGCAGGAGCAGATGTTTTGGTTGCAGGCAATGCTGTATTCTCAGCAGAAAATCCTGAAAAAACCATTGAATTATTAAAAGTCTAAATTGATTTTTAATTATAGAAAATAAAGAGGCAACCTTTCGGTTGCCTTTATTATTTCTCAAAAAAATAGAGTTTATATCGTCATTAGTTTTATGTATTAATTATAGATTACTTTCATCATAATTTTCATGTAAATTTCCTAATAAATATCAATATAAAGCACCGTAAAAACACGGAAATTAACACCGTATTTTTACGTTTTTTTTTAAATCACGTTTAAAATACACCCTATTTTACAATATGAGTACTTTCCTTATTTTAGCAAAAAGTAAACAATGAAAAATAAATTGACCAAGATCTTTTTATTAAGCACAATCTTCACAACTTTTCAAATCAATGCCCAACATATTCCATCTGACAATAAAAAAATGGAATGGTTTCAGGATGCTAAACTGGGGATTTTTATCCACTGGGGAATTTATTCAGTCAATGGCATCTCTGAATCCTGGTC
>JBCNMJ010000211.1:0-3192 GCA_039594975.1 Chryseobacterium sp.
AATATTATGTCCTTTAAAAACAGCTTTATTTTCACCACGCCCACTACCAATTGCACGTACTTCTCCTGTTTTCGTATCCATAAATGTGAAAGCCCCTTGGAATTTCTCATTTGGATAATTAATAATATCTTTATTTAAAAGTTTGTCCGCAAAATCCTGTGCCTTTGGATCTAATGTTGTATAAATTTCTAAACCGTCAGATCCGATATTAACATCTGGCAACTCTTTTTCAACTTCTTTCACAACCGCATCCATAAAAGCAGGATAGGGCATTTCTTTTTGTTCAGTTGCTTTCTTAAGTCCTTCTGTTACTGGAACTTTTGATGCTTCTTCCATTTCTTTTTGTGTAATATAACCATGTCGATTCATTAATTTAAGTACAACATTTCTTCTTTCTGTTGCTTTTTTGATATTTTGTTCTTTCGTTGGATCATAGTTATTAGGAGCTTTCATTAAACCAGCAAGCATTGCAACTTCTGGTAGTGTTAAATCTTTTAATTCCTTACCATAGTAATTTTGGACTGCTGTTGCGATTCCATATGAACGGTTACCTAAGTAAACTTTATTTAAATACATTTCTAAAATTTCATGTTTTGAATACTGTTGTTCTAGCTTATATGCTAAATATATTTCTTGCGCCTTTCTCTTTGACGTTTTTTCCATCGATAAGAAGTAATTTTTAATAACTTGCTGTGTAATCGTACTTCCACCTTGAGAGCCGTAATCCCCTTTTAGGCTGACTAAGGCTGCACGTGCAGTACCCTGAAAGTCTACGCCACTGTGCTCGTAAAAACGTGCATCTTCTGTTGCTAAAAACGCATTTTCTACTAACTTAGGAATCTGATCATACATAATATTCGTTCGTTTTTCTTTTCCATATTCATATATCAATTTCCCATCTTTATCATAAATTTTTGAGGATAACGGATTAACAAGTTTTGCTTTCTCAAGTTTTGGAGCATCTTTAATCATAACGAAAAAGGTAGCAACCCCTGCGACTAACCCCACAATACCAAGTAATAAACAACTAACTAAAAACTTACGAAAAAATGATGTTTTACCTTTTGCTTTTTGTTTCTTAGCAGCAGGCTGTTTTTTCTTTTTAACTTGTCGTCGCTCCTCTCGAGAACGATAATTTTCTGACATGCTACTTTCTCCTGCCTTTCAATTCTCCTGTTGATTTACTTAAAATTATTGAAGCCACTTTAAGAAATATATTCATATTTAAAAAGTGTACTAAATAGACAATTTAAGTAATAAATTTGTTCCACTTTAAGATGAGGAAGAAATTTGAGCTTATCTGATAACGAAACAGAAACGGTAATCGTGGCACAACTAAAAAAATGGATTTTCATAGAAAATCCATTTTTAGCTTGATGGGCATGTGGTGCTACCCCATCGCTATCAAGCTAAGAAATTAAGTCACCCCCAAAACAAAAAATGAACTTAAATTCTTTAGAAATGATATAAAATGTTTATTAGAAAAGGAGGGCAAGTATATAATTTGATGCCTGATAATGAGATTTACTGTTGATAAATGGTGTTTTGTTAACTAAAAGGCGAGTATATATAAACATTTTCAAAGATTCTCAATATACAAATAGATTAATTTCAATTTAAAGTTTATAATTAGTTTGTGGGAAAGTTTATAACAAAGGGGCATACATATGTTAAATTACATCTGCACTACATGCGGCGTTCAATATTCTAAAAGTCAAGAAGTTCCTTCTGATTGTATAATTTGTAATGAAGAAAGGCAGTATGTTAATCCATCTGGACAATCATGGACTACTCTTGAAAAAATGCAAAAAAGTAAATTATATAAAAATGAAATCTTAAAAGAAGAAACTGGTTTATATAGTATTACTACAAAACCTGAATTTGCAATTGGGCAAACAGCTTATTTAATACAAAGTCAAAATTTTAATGTTTTGTGGGATTGTATTACTTACTTAGATGAAAATACAATACAAGAGATACATAAACTGGGAGGTATACAAGCAATTGTACTTTCACATCCTCACTATTATTCTACACAAGTAGAATGGGCAGAAACTTTTAATATTCCAATTTATATTCATGAAGATGATAAAGAGTGGGTAAATCGTTCAAGTAAACAAATTATTTTCTGGTCTGGAGAATCTTTGGTATTAACTGATGCGATTACAATTTATCGTTTGGGAGGACATTTTAAAGGTGGAGCTATTTTACATTGGAAAGATGGCAGTGACAAAAAAGGTCTTCTTCTGACAGGTGATATCATCCAAGTTGTTGCAGATCGTCAGTGGGTAAGTTTTATGTATAGTTATCCAAATTTAATTCCGTTACCAGCTAATAAAGTAAAAGAAATGGTAGATAAGATTAAAGACTTACCTTTTAATCGCTTGTATAATGCATTTCATAGAGTAATAGTCGAGGATGCAAATAAGTCTGTTCAAAAATCTGCTGATCGGTATATAAAAGCTTTACAGGGAAAACTTTTTCATACTTAAAAAATCAAGTCACTTCTGACGACACCGATTATATAAAAGTAATTACGGTTTTTCACTATCCATAAAGCAAAAAAGACGTTATCCTTTCTGTAGAATTATAGGAAAGGATGGCGTTTTTTATGTCTATTTCTGTCTCTGACGAATTAAAACTATTTGCTCAGGAGATTCAAAGCCTTTTATCTCCAAATACCTTACGGAATCTTGCTAAAGATGTTGGTTTTGTACAACGAACTAGTAAGTATCAAGCAAAAGATTTAGTAGCCTTATGTGTATGGGTGAGTCAAAATATAGCTATGACTTCTTTAACTCAGTTATCTAGCTGTTTAGAAGCATCAACATCAGTACTTATCAGTCCTGAGGGACTGAATCAACGATTTAATAAAGCAGCCGTCCAACTTTTACAACACCTACTAGCTGAACTACTAAACCAAAAATTGACCTCATCTATACCTATTTCCTTTCCATATACTTCTGTTTTCAAGCGTATTCGTATTTTAGATTCAACTGCATTTCAACTTCCAGATCCCTTTTCATTCGTTTATCCAGGTGCAGGTGGATGCAGCCATACAGCGGGAGTAAAGATTCAGCTTGAGTATGATTTATTAAGTGGACAGTTCCTTCATATTCATACAGGTCCAGGTAAACAACATGATCGCACTTACGGCTCTCTGTGTGCCCCAACTGTGACAGCGAATGATTT
>JBCNMJ010000212.1:0-3001 GCA_039594975.1 Chryseobacterium sp.
TCATAATATTTTTGTCAGCGTAAAATTCTCTAAATTCTTCAATATGTTTTTCTTTAAAGGGGAAGGGTTCGGAAGAAAGCATAATAATATCAGCTTCTGCTAACTCTTCTGCTTGAATTTCCGGATAGCGGGTTCTGTCCTCGAAAATATTTTTAAATCCGATTTCAGTCAGAATTTTGTGGATAAAAGTATCTGAGCCTATCGTCATATAAGGATTTTTCCAGATAAGATAAGCGACTTTTATATTGGAATTAATTTTAGCCTGGTTTAAAACCTCATAAATTTTAAGATTAAAAAGCTGCGCTTTATCTTCTTTATGAAAGGTTTTACCTAGGTTTTTAAGCAAATAATAATTGTCTTCAATAGTTTCTACATTGGTAACAAGAACTTTAAAATCATCCATTAAAGCTTCTACCTGTTCTTTTATATTCTCTTCTTTATTAGCCAAAATTAAATCTGGCTGTAGGGCTCTTATTTTTTCAAGATTAATATTTTTTGTTCCACCGATAACAGCAATGTTTTTTACTTTTTCTCCAGGATGAATACAGAATTTTGTCCTTCCTACAACTTCGTTTTCGGTTAAGCCCAAATCAAATAAAGCCTCAGTAATAGAGGGAACCAAAGAAATAACTTTCATACTACTATTTTAGATTTGTCTAAAATTACAAAAGTTTACCGGTTAAGAAAAGTCCGGCTACAGAAAAATAAATGATAAGTCCTGTTACATCTACCAGTGTTGCTACAAACGGAGCAGAAGAAGTTGCAGGGTCAAGTTTTAATTTTTTTAGAATAAAAGGAACCATAGATCCTGAAAGGGTACCCCAAAGTACAATCATAATTAAAGAAACTCCGACACTGAGTCCTACAAAAGGCCAGTACATTCCATAGTTGAAGAATCCTGCTTCATGCCAGATCATAATTCGTAAGAAGCCGATTGCTCCCAAAATACTCCCCAGGAATAAACCAGTGAAAATCTCTTTTTTCATAACGTACCACCAGTCTTTTAAGCCAATTTCCTGAAGAGCCATCGCTCTGATGATCAGTGTTGCAGCCTGAGAACCGGAATTTCCTCCACTTGAGATAATTAACGGGACAAATAAAGCCAGGACAACAGCTTTCTGAATTTCATCTTCAAAATAACCCATAGCTGAAGCGGTCAGCATTTCAGAAAAGAATAAAATGATCAGCCACATTCCTCTCTTTTTTACCATTTCGATCAAAGAGGTTTGCGTATAAGGAACGTCCAGGGCTTCAAGTCCCCCGAACTTCTGAATATCTTCGGTGTTTTGTTGCTCAATTTGGTCGAGGATATCGTCAATAGTAACAATTCCTACCAGAACTCCGGCTTCTGTAATAATCGGAAGAGCTGCACGGTCATATTTTTCAAAATAGGGTACAGCATCTTCTTTTGAAGTGGTGGTTGTGATGGCAACAAAGTGATTGTCTGTAATTTCGGATATTAAAGTATCTTCTTCAGCCAATAATAAACTTCCTAATGCAATATCATCAATCAGGCGGTTTCTTTCATCCACTACATATAAGTGGTTCATGGTTTCCACCTTTTTGCCTACTTTTTTTATTTGCTGCAGGCATTTTTTTACGGTCCATTCCTTGCGGATCTGGATGTAATATGGAGTCATCAGACGGGCAATAGAATCAGAATTATACCCCAAAAGTTTCAGAGCAATTCTTCTTTCCTGCGGATTCAGGTGATTGATGGAATATTTGATCAACTCATCCGGAAAGTCTTCAAATAAGGCAGTCCTATCATCCGGAGTCATGGCATTCAGGATCTCGGAAACTTCATCGCTTCCGATACTTCTGATGGTTTCTTCCTGAAAGTCAGGATCGAGATGTGAAAAAACGTCTGCTTTGTATTCTTTCGGAACCTTTAAAAATGCTAAAAGCCTCTCATCAGCGGGAAGTCCACTAAGAGTTTCGGCAATATCGGCAGGGTTAAAGATAAGTTCGTCTCTGGAATTCAAAACGTGAAATTTTTGGATATGCAAAAATAATTTAAATTTTCAAGAAACGGGAATAATGTATAAAATTTAAGGAATATTTAAAGCCTAGAATCCGGCTTCTGTTGTAGGTCTGATCTTCTTTAATTTCTTTAGAATGCCTTTTATAGCACCGTTGGTCCCGATCTTTATAGAGTTTTCAGTAGATCCTAATAGGCGCATATTTTTACGGTAAGTGTCGTAATCTGTTTCCGTAAGAAGATTTCCTGTCGCATCAAAAAGCTTCATACTGATGACAACCTGGTTGGAAAATACATATTTTCCTAAACCTACTTTAAAATACTTTACTTTAGGAACAATAGCAAAATCAGTTGCGTTGTTGCTGCAATAATCTATAATGGTCTGTTTATCGATACTGTCATAAGGAATCTGCACTTCAGCTCTCAGCATTTTGTTTCTCTTCATATTGCTGGTGTTATCAGAAACAGCGCTGAAAAATGCATTATTGGTAGGTTCTTTTATTTCCTCAATATCAGGTTCTACTTCAGGATTGAAGTAAAGGACTTTCTTTATCTTGTCGTCGGTATTTTTTTGTGCTTTCATTGAAGCAGTTCCGATCAGTAAAAAAGAAGTAATGGCTAAAAAAAATAAAAGTCTTCCCATTTGTAATTTCGATTGCAAAATTACTGTCTTTTAGTGGGATGGCATAATTTTTTTAAGAAATTTTTAACATTTTTTTCTATCAATTTCCATACATGAAATCAATAATGTTTGTAGAATCAAAATAAAGTCGTAATTTTGCACCCGTTACATAATAATCATTAAACAATATTGGAATGTACTTAACAACAGAAAAAAAGCAGGAAATTTTCGCAAAACACGGAAAATCTGCACAAGACACAGGAAGTGCTGAAGGACAAATTGCACTTTTCACTTTCAGAATCAATCACTTATCTCAGCACTTAAAGGCAAATCGTCATGATTTCAATACAGAGAGATCTCTAGTGAAATTGGTAGGTAAGAGAAAAAGTTTACTAGAT
>JBCNMJ010000213.1:0-2994 GCA_039594975.1 Chryseobacterium sp.
GTTATTTTGAATTTGTTAGGGTTTGAAAGTGCCGAACAACAACGTGATCAATTAGGAGTAACAACACTGAAGGGTGATTTTTTTCAATGTGTGTTATATATTTTTAGTGTGGCAATAATTACGCCTATTAAAGAAGAAGTATTATATAGAGGTATTTTATATAGATTTTTTGAAGGTAAATATAATTTTATAATTGGTATGATTATTTCATCAGTTGTATTTGGTCTTTTACATGGTGGATTTCCAATTACAGCAATTATTATGGGAATGGTCTTTGCTATATTATATAAAAAGACACAATCTATTTTGCCTTCTATAGTTTTACATATTTCATGGAATTTTCTTGCTAGTATTCTTACTATTCTTTCTTTGTAAGTGAGTGTTATAAATTTTTATTGTAAAAGGCCCTTTATTAAGGGTCTTTTAATTTGTTTTAAAATTAGATGTAAAATTTATCTAATATATTATCTTTTTCTTCTTTATTGATTCCGATATATTTTAATGTTATTTGCGGTGTACTGTGATTGAGAATTTCTTGTAACATGGCTACATCCTTAGTTTGTTTATAGAACCAATAACCGAAGGTTTTTCGCATGGTATGGGTCCCGATGGATTCTACACTGGCAAAATTTCCGGCTTTTTGCAATTGTCGATAAGCCTGAATCTTACTAATGGGTTGCTCTCCTTTTCGAGAAGGGAATAACCAGATGTTTTCTAGTGTTTGGGCATAAGAGTATACTTCACCAAAAATAGAAGTAAGATTAATCATACGTTCTTTCTTCGTTTTTCCTTCTTTGATTTTAAATTCTTTTCGTTTTTTCCGTTTTAGTTTTATTATGGTTTGTGTTTCGAGTTGGAGTAGATCACTTACGCGTAGTCCGGTATGAATTCCAATAAGAAAGAGAATATAGTCTCTTTCGGAACAGTGACGTTTAAGGGCCCATTTCATATCTTCGATCTGTTCTTTGCTACGGATAGGTTGGACATCAATGAGATGTGGTTTTTTGTTCATGTTTTTATGACCTCTTTATTTACAGTGTTTTGAATGTATACTTTTATCATATAAATTGAGGATATCAGGGTTATTGGTGGTAAGTCAATATTTAAGGGGAATCGAATGTAAACTAATATTTAAAAGTTTACATTAGGGAAGGAACAAAAGAAGCTTAAAAAGATAGGCCTATTACATTTTTACATAAAAATGTAATTAATTATAAAAGGTAGTTCAGTTAATGCTGTCTTGTTATATTGAATAAGTTTAAAATTTATTGTCGAAAGTGTGTTAAACTAAAAAAGAGAAACCTTGCGCCAACAAGGTTTCTCTAGTTTAAAAGTTCCTGGTCAGGAAATATATTGTCTATATACATTTTATCATTATTTATTACATTTGTGAATGTGAATTAAATGTATTTGCTTTTCCTGTTCTTGGGAGTAGGGGGAGAACATGAGTAAAATTATTAGTTTTGAAGTGGCCGAAAAGAAAGCAATGTCTAGAGAGAATCAGATTGAAAGCTTTTTAGAACAGGCTAATATTGGATTATCTGTTGATCAACAGCAGATGTTATTACAAATATTACATAATACAACTGGAGATAATTACTTTATTGGAAAGAAAAAGAAACCTACTGATAGGGTGAAGTTTGTGCAGATTATTATGGATAATTATAATTATCTAAGTGAAATTGAATATTTAACAACAGCTGAAAAGGCTTTTTTAATGGATCTTATACCTTACGTAGAGTTCAAAACGAATATTTTAGTTGAAAGGGCTAGTAAAGAGAATGAATTTGATTCTGATAGTGCAACGCCTACTTATTTAGCTAAGAAATTGAATAGAACAAGAGGAAAGGTTTCTCAATTAATGAATGGTTTAATGAAAAAGGGATTATTAGCTGTTGCGGAAACTGGTACAACAACAGAAGATGGCCGCATTTGTACAAGTCGTACTTGGTTTGTTAATCCTAATATTATGTGTTGTTCTCCAAAAGATGGAGTAGATAAGGCAACTCAAAGAATTTTTAAAAAAGCACTTAGAAATTTTTTAACTGAAGATGGTAAAAAACATAAACTACCAATATATTTATTCTAAATAAAATATATTTTAAAAGAGAGTAATTTTATATTGCTTTCTTTTTTTTATTGTGTTTTTCCACTTTTTAGGTGTTCCTTTTTGGGTACACAGGTGTTCCTTTTTGGGTACACTCTATGCATCTTAATCCCTTGATATTACTGACTTTTTTTATTTTCTCTATCTCACTCTCTATATAAAGTTAAAAATTCCGTAAGGAATCTAATATCTTTAACATTTTATGATTATAAGAATATTTTTTTATCTTTAACAAAATATAAAATTAATATCATTGTAATTAATATCAAGGAGAATATTTTATGAAAAAGTTCGTTAATTTAGAACAAGCTGAAAAAAATGCTAGATTGAGAGATATCGAAAATTCAAAAATTTTATCAGAAGAAGAAATGTACTTAGCAAATGAGCTTCAAGCAAAAGCCAGTTTAAGGGGTATGAAATTAGTTCCTGAACGGAAAATAAAAAATAAAGCAAAGTTTGTTCAAATCATCCAACAAAATATCCAATACTTATTTGAAATTGATTATTTAACAAATGCTGAAAAAGTATTTTTATTAGATATTTCAATGTGTGTAGGCTTTTTGAGTAATTGTTTAGTTAATGATATTAATTCAAAAGAACAAATTCCATTAACTCAACGAGAATTAGCTAAAAAAATTGGAAGACATGAAACTAAGGTTAGTCCATTAGTTAGAAAGTTAATTGATAAAGGGATTATAGCTCGTTCAGAGAGTGGTATTGATGATAATAATGTTAGAGCATATTCTTTATTTGTAAATCCTCATATAATGTTTTCTGGTAATAGGGATGACGTTAATCCAACACTTAAAACAATGTTTAGAAAAGTACCAAAACAACTTAAAAATTTACCTATTAAATTATTTTAAATCTACTTTAATTAGTAGATT
>JBCNMJ010000214.1:0-2944 GCA_039594975.1 Chryseobacterium sp.
TATTTTAACTAAAAAATGCGTATTTTTGCATCTTAAAATTTCTTAGTAAACAATGATAAAAATTACACTTCCAGACAATAGTGTCAGAGAATTCGAGGCGGGAGTTACTCCGCTAGATGTGGCAAAATCTATAAGCGAGGGATTGGCTAGAAATACCATTTCCGCAGTTGTAAACGACAAACAAGTAGAGACGACCACACCTATAACTACGGATGCTACGGTACAGTTGTTGACCTGGAATGATGATCTTGGAAAGAAAGCTTTCTGGCATTCTTCTGCCCACCTTTTGGCACAGGCTATCCTTGAATTTTATCCTAATGCTAAGTTGACCATTGGTCCTGCCATAGAAAAAGGATTCTATTATGATGTAGATTTCGGTGATGAGAGTTTATCTGATAAAGATTTTGAGAAAATTGAGAAAAAAGTGTTGGAAAATGCTAAAAAAGGCTCAACATTCTCATTATACCCTGTTTCTAAAGAAGAAGCTTTAAAAGTGTATGCGGACAATCCTTATAAAGTGGAACTGATCTCTAATCTGAATGATGGAGAAATCACTTTCGTAACGCACGATAATTTCACAGATCTTTGTCGTGGAGGACATATTCCGAATACAAGTATTGTGAAGGCAATGAAGATTTTAAATGCTGCCGGAGCATACTGGAGAGGAAATGAGAACAATCCTCAATTAACAAGAGTATATGGTATTTCCTTCCCAAAACAGAAAGATTTAACAGAATATCTAGAGCTTTTAGAAGAAGCTAAAAAAAGAGATCACAGAAAACTGGGTAAAGAGCTAGGAATTTTTGCTTTTTCTGAAAAAGTTGGCCAGGGATTACCTTTATGGTTGCCAAAAGGAGCTGCTTTAAGAAAGAAATTAGAGAATTTCCTTTCTGAAGCTCAGAAAAAAGCAGGTTACGAATTTGTAATTTCTCCACACATTGGAGCAAAAGAATTATATGTAACTTCAGGACACTGGGATAAATATGGAGCAGACAGCTTCCAACCGATTAAAACTCCAAATGAAGGAGAAGAATTCTTGCTGAAGCCGATGAACTGTCCTCACCACTGTGAAATCTACAAAACTTCACAATGGAGCTATAGAGATTTACCAAAAAGATATGCAGAATTTGGTACGGTATACAGATATGAGCAAAGTGGAGAGCTTCACGGATTAACAAGGGTTCGTGGATTTACTCAGGATGATGCCCATTTATTCTGTACTCCGGATCAGTTGATGGATGAATTTAAGAAAACGATCGATTTGGTTCTGTATGTTTTCGGATCATTAGGTTTTGCTGATTTTACGGCACAAATTTCATTAAGAGATCCGGATAATAAAGAAAAATATATCGGGACTGATGAAAATTGGGAGAAAGCTGAAAATGCAATCGTAACAGCTGCTACTGAAAAAGGTTTAAATACAGTTACTGAATACGGTGAAGCTGCGTTCTATGGTCCCAAACTGGATTTCATGGTGAAAGATGCTTTAGGTAGAAAATGGCAGCTTGGAACCATTCAGGTGGATTATAACTTACCGGAAAGATTCGATCTTTGGTATACAGGAAACGATGGCGAAAAGCACAGACCGGTAATGATCCACAGAGCGCCGTTTGGTTCTATGGAAAGGTTTATTGCAATTTTGATTGAAAATACAGCGGGAGATTTCCCATTATGGCTGGCTCCGGATCAATTTATCATCTTGCCAATCAGTGAGAAATATGTAGATTATGCTAAAAAAGTTTCTCAATTACTGGAAAATCACGATATTAGCGGACTAATTGATGACAGGAATGAGAAAACGGGTAAAAAAATCCGTGATGCAGAATTGAAGAAGATTCCATTCATGATTGTAGTGGGAGAAAATGAAGAAAATGATGGCACAATTTCTGTAAGAAGACGTGGTGAAGGTGATTTAGGAGTAATGAAGATTGAAGATTTCGTTACTTATTTCAAAGAAGCATCAAAAACAGGATTTGAGTTTAATGCTTAAATCTAAAAAAATATCATTCTGAATACTTTTAAAAATTAATTTTATTCAGAATGATTAATAAAAATAGAAGTTAACCAATAAAATTATAATACAATAGCACAAAGATTTAACAACAGGGGCCCACAGAGACGTCCGGTACAAGAGGACGCTCACTTGATCAACGATAAAATTCGTGTGAGAGAGCTTCGTTTGGTGGGCGATAACGTAGAGCCGGGAGTTTATCCAATCGACAAAGCAAGACAGATTGCTCAGGAACAGGAATTGGATCTAGTAGTAATTTCCGATAAGGCTGAACCATTTATTGCGAGAGTATTGGACTATAAAAAGTTCTTATACGAGCAAAAGAAAAAGCAAAAGGAGCTTAAAGCTAAGCAGGTAAAAGTAGTTGTAAAAGAAATCCGTTTCGGACCTCAGACTGATGAGCATGACTACGAATTTAAGAAAAAGCACGCTGAAAAATTCCTTGAAGAAGGTTCAAAGCTAAAAACCTACGTATTTTTTAAAGGCCGTTCTATTATCTTTAAAGATCAAGGAGAGATCTTACTTCTGAAACTTGCTCAGGAATTAGAGCACGTTGGAAAAGTAGACCAGCTTCCTAAGCTTGAAGGAAAGAGAATGATTATGATGATGAGTCCTAAAAAGCCGGCTAAATAATTCAAAGTAATTTTCAGAAGTAATAGCTGAAAAGATCATACAAAAGAGATTTCTTAATGAGATCTCTTTTTCTGTTTCTCGCAATCTCTATACCTCCTTGGAAAATTTCTTTCCAAGTCTCGTTTTTTTTTCTTAATTTTGCACACTATTATTCCTAATCCTATTTAGGAGTAGCCAATACAGATATTGATAACAAAACAATAAAAAGCAAAACAATGCCAAAATTAAAAACGAAATCAGGTGCTAAAAAGCGTTTTGCTCTTACTGGAACAGGTAAGATCAAAAGAAAAAATGCTTACA
>JBCNMJ010000215.1:0-2843 GCA_039594975.1 Chryseobacterium sp.
TAAATCTTATGCTCGATAGCTTTTTGCACAGCAAGATCAGATCTTTCAAAGGAATCTTTTGTTTTGCCAAAAAGTCTTTCGAATTCTTTGGGGTGCGGAGTAATTACAGAATTTTCAGGAATCAGATGTAAATACGACGGATCTTTGGAAATAATATTAAGAGCATCTGCATCCAACACCAAAGGTGCTAAATAGTTCTTTAAAAACCTTATCAAACTCTCTTCCGTCTTCTGATGAGTTCCTAAACCCGGCCCGATCCCTAAGACTATATCCTTATCAATGTCAATATTTTCAATATGGTCTTTTCCAGCTTCCATAAACATTGCTTCCGGAGAAGAAGTCTGAAGAATATCATATCCACATTTTGGACTGTAAGCAAAAACCAATCCTGCGCCACTTTTCAAAGCTGCTTTTACCGACAGAGCGGCCGCTCCTATTTTACCATAACTCCCTCCTATTATTCCTACTTTACCAAAACTTCCCTTGTGTGAATATTCATTTCTGGGTCTGAATATTTTTTTAATAACCTCATCATCAACAGTAAAATCGGTCGTATGAGTTTCATTAATATATTGAGGATGAAGCCCAATATCTAAAATCACAACTTTGCCTGTATATTTTCCTGTTTCAGGATATAAAAAACTTTTTTTCCAGAATTGGAAGCTTAATGTATAATCCGCTTTGAAAACAGAAGAACCCTCATCCAGATTTTTATCCGCGAATAAGCCCGAAGGGATATCTATTGAAACTTTTATGTTCTGTAAGGAATTCAGTTCATTTATAATTTTCAGTTCTTCTCCTTCCACCTTTCTCGATAATCCTGTCCCGAAAACAGCATCAATGCAGATAGTCAGTTCGGTCATTCTTTCCTTTTGAAAATCTTTGAATTCTTTAATGCTGATCCCAGAAAAATCTTTTAGCTTTTTAAGGTTAATAGCCGCGTCCCGAGAAAAATTCCCTTTTACATCTTTTACAAAGACATCCACATCAAAACCCTTTAAATAAAGCAGTCTTGCAATAGCCAATCCATCTCCTCCATTATTGCCGTTTCCGCAAAAGATTGTAAAATTTTTATGAATTTTACAGTTTTCTAAAATCCAATTGACGCACGACTGTGCTGCCCGTTCCATCAGTTGCACAGAAGAAACAGGCTCGTTGGCAATCGTAAATTCATCACATTGTCTAATTTTTTTTGCTGTAAAAATTTTCACTTAAAATGTTTTTCTTAAATTTAGTGAATATTATTCATTCAGATAAGTTTTCGGAACAATTAAAAAATATAAATATGGGATTTTTAAAAGAATTTAAAGAGTTTGCCGTTAAAGGAAACGTAGTAGATTTAGCTGTCGGTGTAATTATTGGTGGTGCTTTTGGTAAAATTGTCACCTCTTTGGTAGAGGATATTATTACGCCTGCTATTTTAACACCCACACTAGAAAAATTAAATTTAAAAAATCTGGCTGATCTGGTAATTCCGGGTACCGCTATTAAGTACGGAATGTTTTTATCTTCCGCAATTTCCTTCATCGTAGTGGCGTTAGCTTTATTTCTTATGATTAAGGGAATCAATAAACTGAAAAAAGAAGCTCCGGCAGAAGAGCCTGCACCGGCAGGGCCTACAGAGGACCAAAAATTATTAATGGAAATCAGAGACTTGCTAAAAGCTAAAAACTCATAAAAAAACGCCGCAAAATTTGCGGCGTTCTTATTATTTTAATATTAATCCTTACTGAATTTGAAGAATGCTTGAGATCTGCTCTGCCAAAGAAAGCCCTATTCTATCCTGGGCTTCCAAAGTAGAGGCACCTGTGTGCGGAGTCAAAGAAATTTTTGGATGACTTAATATCTTTTTAGAAGGAGTCGGTTCATTAATGAAAACATCTAAGCCAGCAAATCTTACTTTTCCGGAATCTAAAGCTTCAATTAAAGCTTCTTCATCAATTACTCCACCTCTTGAACAATTGACAACAGCTACACCATCTTTCATCATTTCAAATTCATTTTTACCAATCATGTAGCCGTCTTTTTGAGCCGGAACGTGAAGCGTGATAAAGTCTGAATGCTTTAATACATCCTGTAAAGGTTCTGTTTCAATATCTACATTGATGAACTGATTGTTGTAGAATTTCACTTTAATACTAGCCTTTCCTACATTACTATCAGCAGCGATCACTCTCATTCCAAGACCTAAAGCGATTTTAGCAACTTCCTGACCGATTCTTCCCATTCCAACAATTCCTATTGTTTTTCCTTTCAACTCAATTCCGGCTGTGTAAGCTTTTTTCAAACCTGCAAAGTCGGTGTCTCCTACCAAAGGCATTTTTCTGTTAGAATCCTGTAAAAATCTTGCTCCTGAAAATAAATGGGCAAAAACCAATTCGGCCACCGATTCTGACGAAGCGGAAGGAGTGTTAATTACATGTATCCCCTTTTCTCTGGCATAGTCCACATCAATATTATCCATTCCTACTCCTCCTCTTCCGATAATCTCTATAGACGGACAATTATCAATAATATCTTTTCTTACCTGGGTTGCACTACGTACCAAAAGTGTCTGGATCTGATGCTCATTAATGTAGTCTGCCAAAAATTCCTGCGCTACTTTTGTGGTAATTACTTCAAAACCTTTTTCCTTTAATGCATCAATTCCAGATTGATCTAAGCCATCGTTTGCTAAAACTTTCATAAATACTTTAATTATTTAAAAATTAAAAGATTTAAAAATTAAAGAAAAAGCATCTGCTTTTAATCGTTTAATCTTTAAATCTTTAATTATATTTTTTAATCTTCTTTAAAAACTTCAATGGTTACCTGCTTCTCTATAAGGTCAGTAAACTTGCCTT
>JBCNMJ010000216.1:0-2824 GCA_039594975.1 Chryseobacterium sp.
ATGGTTCTTCAGTTATACGAAATAGAGTTTTACACAAATCCAATAGCTGTTGCTCTGTTTGGTTATGGACAATGATCGCAAACTCATCACCACCTATTCTTGCTAGAGGAATAGTCGGTGACAGACACGTCCTAAAACGTTTGGAAACTTCATCCATTCAAAAACCAAACTTATGAGCATTGCACTAGTAGCTATCATCCAAGCAATTGCAATGTGATACTTTCGAATGATTGACATCCTATATTCCCCTCACCTGTCTTATTAGAATGTAAAACGGTTACTAATATATGACTAGTTTATTTCCATGTTTGGAGTACCCTGTTTCAATAGACAGTATCCAATCATTGATATCTTTCCAATCATAACCCTTATCTTTTAATTCTATAAACAATTCCCATTCCCGCTCTTTTTTCAGAAACTTATAGAAAACGAAAAAAAGGACACACCAATGGCATATGTATGCGTAGGTGTGTCCTTTTGCAAGATAGATTTAGAAGTATTTTGATAATTTTATCATATTATAAAACAGTTGTAGTTAAGGTTGGTTTAATACTTACATTCATATATACAATTTGTTAATCCAATTGATGACCTGCTACTAAAATAATACCTCTTTACCCATTATTTCTTTCACTATACTAAAAAAATTAACATGTTGAGGATTAACAGAAAAATTATTATGCATAGCGCATACTGATAACTTATACTGATCATCAATATCATATTGTCTAACAAAATATGGGGTTTTTTTATTGTTTTTTATTATTTCAATTTGTTTAAAATCATGTTTTTTAACTAAAAAGGAATTAAGAGGAATTGTTAATCCTTCTCCTAAAACTTTTACATAACTTTCCTTTATAGTCCAAAGATCATAAAAATAATCTAGTTTCCTTAGTGGATCTATAGAAAGCAAATCATTATATTCTGCCTCTGCAAAAAAGCTTTTTGCTATTTCAAATTCAATTGGCTTTATCAATTCAACATCTATACCAATTGAAAATTTATCTACAGCACAAACAACCCAATCACCCGAATGAGAAACATTAAATTCTAAATTAGAAAAATTATGTAAATACGGCTTTCCGTAAAGATTATTTTTGAATTCAATTTCTTCATTTGAAATACTATATTTTCTTATAATCAAACTTCTAACAAGAAGGTCCGCAATAAGCCCCCTATAACTATCTTCTTTCCTGTGGAAGTTCTCAATCTTTTTTCGCTTTTCATTAGAAACATAACCTAGTAATTGTTTAAATAATCTAGTTTCTATTTTATTAGGAATTCTTACAATATATACTTCTATCATTTAAATTCCACCACCTTTATAAACCTTTTAAGTTTCTTTAATAGATGTGCGAGTACCAACGTGTAAAACTACGAAAAAAATTGGAGAAGAAACAAGAGAAGTCATTCCCTTTTTGGTGTTTTTCTGATAATTCCCCTATAAAAAACATAGAAATATTAAAGTCTCATTTATAATATTTTACTTTGAAAATCGGATGAACTTAATGTTTTATTTATTACTTTAACAACTTCTTCTGTAAAATCATTAATAAAAAAGTGCCCTCCCAGATATCCATAAAAATAGCATTGTTTACTAGTATAATCAGTCCACTCTATCAATCTTTGATTATCTACTAGCTTATCATCGTAACCGTATAGAATAGAAATATTAAATGTAAAAGGACTTATTTTTCCTTTAAGCTCATAAGTTTCAACTAGTTTAAAGTCTGCTCTAATGATCGGGAGAAACATATCTAATATTTCATCATAAGATTGTAATTCTAATGGAATTCCCCCTAAGTCTACTATGTATTTTTTTAGTTCTTGATCTGGTAAAGTGTAACGCTTTTGCTGATCTATAGTATGAACAGGTAGTCGCCCTGAGAAAAATGCATGTATTGGACTTATTCCTTTGACATCATGGATTTTCTGAATCATTTCATATACTAATAAAGCTCCCATACTATGTCCAAACATCGCAAATGGAGAACCATCTAAATTAGGTTTCATCAAATCGTAAATATCTAATACCGCTTCTTCCATACTTGTATATACGGGCACTTTCAAACGTTTCCCTCTTCCCGCTAATTCAATAGGGATAATCTCAATATCCTTGTTTAAATAATCCTTCCAATTGTAGTAGGCTGACGAAGACCCACCTGCATGATGAAAACAAAAAAGCTTAATTTTTGAAACCATATGTCATTCTCCTATTATTATTTATCTTTAAATATATTAGATTTATCAACATTAATTCATTTAAAAATTTTATACCTGAAATAGGAATATGCATAACTTAAAATTGCTTATAAGTCTGTGTTATGAGGATTTTTTATGTTAAAATACTTTAATTTACCATATCGCTCCCTCCTCCGTTTCAATAATAGAATTAGTACTTCATTTCTTTACCTAGCATCCTATAATATGAAGAAAAGTTTTCAATTTTGCCAACAACTGCTGGATTTATGAGCCTGCATATTTTTATTAATTACGATAAGCCTGCTTTTTAATTTTGTCGATTTTTTGATTAATTTCGTAAATTTTTGCTAAAATCTCCTCTTGCTCTTCTTCATTTACAGGACTATCTGACAAGTAATTCTGCCTCTTGATTTCCAAATAGAAAAGTTCATTTTGCATTTCTACTGTTAATTTTGATTCTTTATTTTGTTTCTCCCGCTCATAATCAGAATAAGAGCCTTCAAATACTCTTTTGCTTGTGCTTCCTAAATCTAGTATTCTATCTGCAATTTTTCTCAAAAAATATTTGTCATGTGAAACAGCAATTATCGTACCTGGAAATTCTTGAAGCGCCTCTTCAATC
>JBCNMJ010000217.1:0-2801 GCA_039594975.1 Chryseobacterium sp.
CACCAATTAGCGGATGGAAAACGTGTTTTACGGCTTTCTAATTTTGCAACATCTAATGGTCCAGATGTACGAGTTGTATTAGTTCCTACAAATCGTTTGAAAAATAATGAAGACGTGAAAAACTATCAGTATATTGAATTAGGAAAATTAAAGGGAAATAAAGGAGACCAAAACTACGAAATTCCTGAAGGGATAGATGTAAATGAATATGGTTCGGTTTCTGTTTGGTGTAAAAGATTTAATGAAAACTTTGGTGCGGTTTATTTTAATAACTAAATATGAACTTAAAATATCCTCTTACAGGAGAAATTCATATGGGTTATGGTAAGTAGCTGCAGCGGACTTAGTTGCTAAGAAGGGCACTCATAAGAGTGTCTTTTTCATATTTCTCAATTTTGGTATATTTTAAAGTTATTGGACGTTTACGGAGAGATTTTATTCGTGCACAAAAAATTTTAAGAGTATGTCAGGAAATCTTTGATTTATAAAAAATATATTTTAAATGTATTATATACAGAAGCCACTTGAGGGGAGGAGTGTTAAATTACAAAACGTATCATAATGTAAGGGGAAGATTTTAGTGAAAGTTTAATGATATGATGGTCACTACACTTTAATTAGGAAGGAAAGAATATGAAATTTCTGTCTCGTTTCTTCTTGATGAGGAGTAATTGATGAATTTGAAACATGATGGAGGGACATGAAAAATGCTAATTAGTATTTCATATAAATGACACTCTAGCCATTCTAATTTCACAGAATTACAGTGTTGAATACGAAAAAATGATTTCTATGTTTTAAAGATAAATTCAATGAAATAACCCGCATAGCCATCAAGATGAAATAGTAGATATATAATAGAAATCCCTTTGTTGGCTATATTTTAAATATAATTGAAATTATGGTGCGTGAAATTTTATAAAGTAGAGTGAGATAAGATTACATTTAATAAAAGTAGGGGAGACTAGAATGTAAGAGTATGAGTCAAATGTATTTACTATTATAAAAATGGAAGGATGTTATGAACGCTGTTTTTAGAAAGTGGAAACTGTCTTTAAACGCGTTAAATGCTGCCAACAAATATTTAGATTGCTTAGTACAAACCCAAACGTATCTGCAGTTTTTAATACTTGTAATAATTTGTATTATTACAGTTTATATACCTTTTCCTTCATTTACATTTAATTATTATACTTTTTAATTATATAGCTTCAATTTAAAATAATTTACCACTAAAAATAAAAGAAAAGGCACCCCTGCTGCAAGGTACCTTTTCTAAGGGGTATAACTCATTAGCTAAGCGGCCGTTGGTCAAGTATACCGCCTAGACTATTACATGAGTTATGTTTTTATTATACATTGATCATATCAAAAATATTATCATTAGTGAAATTTACTTTCATTATTTTTTAATTTTAAAGCTGCCATCATAATAATAATGTTCATCAATTTTCATAACATCTACAAATAATCCTGGCTTATAAACTGATGTAATAGGTGTTACAAAGCTCCCATAAATATGCGCAGTACCAGAATCATAATTTGTTTTTTAACTTTGCGAGATAGTTTTAGAGACAACAATAATAGAAATGGAAAAAGAAAGGATAAAAGCAATCTATATACGTCCTAATGTAAAATATATATTGCATTTATTTTGTTTATAATTTAATATACAGAATATAAGATATAAAGTAAAGATTACCTTTACAAACGGGGTGCATTTAATGTCAGTAAGCAAAATAAAAATTGCAAGAACAGAAAAGGGGCTAACTCAACAAGAATTAGCTGAGCTTGTAAATGTTACCCGACAAACAATCGGCCTTATTGAACTTAATAAATACAATCCATCTTTAAAGCTTTGTATTGATATAGCTAAATCACTCGATAAAACTTTAGATGAATTATTTTGGGAGGAAAAATAGAATGGAAAAATTTAAAAATTTGTTTTCACTCAGTACACATTCAGATGAAAGAATTCAAGAAATCGAAATGAAAATTTGGGCTCAATCTGGAATTGTGGTTTTATTGCTAGCCTTCTTAGATTTAATAATAAGGGGCGTATACTTACAAAGGCCGTTTCTAGAATGGGCTACAGCTCTTGGTATCATTATCTGTTATATGGTATTCTTCTTTATTAGATCCATTTTAGCTGGTGTTTACGAACCAGAAATCGATAACAAGGAAAAATTAAAACAAAAATTAAAAGCTAAATTATCTTATACTCTTATTTTATCTTTTTCTGGTGTAGCATACACTACATATCATAATCAATTACCTCAAGATATTGTTGGATGGATCTTAGTATGTATTAAGTTTATTCTACTTGTTACTATTTTGTTTGGTATTCAATATTTTATTACTGTATTAGCATGGAATAAATCCAATAAAATTTAATAAGTATAGACAAAAAAGCTTATCTTTTAGTACATAATGATAAGCTTTTTATTATTTTCTTCATCTCTTTTTCGTTTTAGGGGATATTTTGTTTTGTCAGCTTGATAGCGATGTGGCGTGCCCCTAAATGCTTTGAAAATCCGTATTGAATTAACACTAAAAAGAATCCATTTTAAATAAAGATTAATCAAAATGGATTCCCATGTTAAAGTCTGAATGTAGGTTTTATAAAAACGCTTGATCAAAACTTATGAAAATATCAATTATAAAAGTTAACTTATTTGTACTAGAATTATTCTATTCTTCAAACCAAAACAGAGTCTCGATAGGCGCTTCTAAAACTTTTGCGATATCATAAGTAAGTTTGAATGAAGGGTTATATTTTCCGTTTTCGAGATTGCCAATTG
>JBCNMJ010000218.1:0-2778 GCA_039594975.1 Chryseobacterium sp.
CCTAGACTCATCTATAGCAAAACATAATAGGTGCTGAGGTCTTGAAAATCCCACATACATCATTTTTGCGTAACGTTCAACTAACGCCATTCTTACTTGCAAGGTTTTTATTTTTGCTTTTCTTGTTTTTTCTCCATATCCGTTTTTTAATTTTGTGATTTCAATCTCTATGTTATTAATATCATCTCTAATACGGTTAATGATATCAATGCAACTCTTTCCTTCAAAAAATTCTTTTAAAACAGAGGATTCATAATTTTTTTTGAAATAAGTTTCTAAGTACAATGTGGCGGAGTGTGTCTGTCCCTTAACAGAGTGAATTGTGCCTGTATAGTGCTCTGAACTTTTATTTGTATGCGCATCTTTAATGTTTGGAGTCGCGGTTATTATTTTTTTTGTTTCTTGCAGAAAGAAATTAGCGTCATTAATATCGATCTTAGAAAACTTTTTGAATATCCAAATGATTATTCTTTTAGACATTTCAAAATATACAGCGTCACCCACAATGAACTTGCTTGCAACTCTATATAGAAGTTTTTTTAAATTATCATAATTTTTCGCGTCTAATTTCTTAATGTATTCAGTTAATGTTTTTTTTGTGTAAAAAGATCCATCGGCATCTTTGATACTATATGATTTCAACAAAAATAGGGTTGCGTTTATTAATAAGCTGCATATGTCGTTTATTGTCACATTGCTCTTGTTTAATAATTTAAGAAAATGGTCATGCAATGTATTTAAGTCATTTGACTTTAGTTCTGGTAAATTATCTATATTTATAAAGTTTACAAGAGATAGTTTGTCATCTTCCCTTGGTTTTGCAACCCAAGCAATGCTTGCTCTTAGCGAGTTATCCAGTTTAGGAATTTGACCTGAATTTAAATAACCATCATAAAGCTCATTGAATTTTGGGATGACTTTTTTTATATCTTGACTTCGATAACATAAAATAATTGGTTTTATTTTTGATTGATTATTATTTCCTATAACTATGGCATGTGTGAGGGACAATTTACTTACAACATTTGCAATGGGCGAGCTAAGCCTATGACTGCCTTGAATATTTAATGTTGAGGGGCGTCCAACCCAGTTTATACTTTCTTCATTGTCTGTGTTGTAAATTGCTTGGTTATTATCACCTATGCGTTGATAAACTGTTCTTCCATTATTAAGACAATTCTCTAAAAGCGAATATTGTAATGCATCCATATCTTGCATTTCATCTACAAATGCATATTGAAATCTGTTACCAATGGTATCAATTATTTTTGGATATGCATTGATAAATTCATTGGCGAAGATATAAGCATATCTGTAAGATAGAATTCCATTTTTAAATGCATCAGTGAATAACATCTCCAATCCTTTGAATTTTAAGTTCTTTTCGTCACTTAATAGAACGGTTGATTCACCTGAAACTTGAAATTTTCTATCTATTAAATCAAAATATAAGTTTTTAATATTTTCTTCAATTAAAAATTCACATATGTTATTTATAGTCTTACTGTCTTCTTTACCAATGCTTTTCCCGAGTCGTTTAGCTTCATTGATATTTCTACCGTAAAAAAAACTTGCTAGTTTTCCATAATTGTCATTCCATTTTATTCTCGTGTAAGATTTAATTAATGATTCAATGAATTGTTGATCATCAACTATTCTTAATTGAGCATTAAACCTAAGTTTCAGGTAATGACCTGCTAGATAAGTATTTGTGAAGCTTTGTATAGTTCCAATGAAATTAGGATAGGTGAACAGTTTTGGACAATGCTTTCCAATTCTACTTTTAAGTTCATCAATTGCTGCGTTTGTATGGGAGATCACCAGAATACCCCGACCATCTGAAAATGGCATATATCTTTCTAATATAAGGAGTTTTGCTAGTAACGCTGTGGATTTCCCACTGCCCGGTACTGCTTGTAAATCTATAGTTTGTAAATTTCTTATGAAATCAATACGTTCTTGATCAAAACGATCTCCATTTTTTAATAGAATGGATTCAGCATATAAAATATCATTATCACTTATTTTAATTACAGACATATTTGACCCCTTCAATCAACGAAGAGATATATCTGTCATCTTCTTGTAAGTTTATTCTATTGTCGTGTTTTTCAGAGGATGGATCAATTATTTGAGCTAGTTGATATGCAAAGTCTGTTTTACATAGACTTTTATTGAATAATTTTATTGCTAACTCTTTTTCAATGTCATCCTTGTTGATGTTTTTGTGCATATCGCAAAGGACTTGTTTTGAATATTCACCTAAAATAGGAGACTTTAGAAGGCTATATTCTAAAGTCCAGTACTTTGTTACAAACACTCTGACATTTTGACTGTTGAACTCCTTCTCTTTTTCAATTACTTTCCTTGTTGATTCTTCTTCAATTATATCTTCATCTATTTTTATATAATCATACTCATTTTTTTTTGCTTTATCTTCTTTATCATCATTAATTATTTTTCTTTCGAAGGCTCGAACATCAACATCTGTGATTATTGCAATGGGTATTGGAATCAGCGGTTCATTATTCCGAAGGAATATTTTACTAAAACGTATGAATTCTGCGCTGGCAACATTGACAACAGCTATGCCCGCATCAGTAAAGTCTTTCTTAATTACCCCTTGTTTTTTTAGAAGTTTTGCTATGGCTGGCAAGAGGATTTCTTCAGACCAACCTTCCACCATTAATACTCCTTTGGCAAAGAATAAATTTGATTTTGTGACATCAAGAAAACGCTCTAAATACAGATAATCTCCATTTTTTACGTCTAGCTTTG
>JBCNMJ010000219.1:0-2704 GCA_039594975.1 Chryseobacterium sp.
GGTTAGAAGTCTTATTGCTTCATTCTTAAAAATAAAAAAATGTGAAATTTTATATCATTATGTAAGACATTTAATATCAAATATATTACATTCACTATGAAATTAGTTTATTTATAGGATTTCTATAGATAAACAAGGTACTAAATTGACTCTTAAGAAGTCATAACATTATATTTGTCTAAAAATTGAAAAAATATGTGTAGATATATATCATCTTAAATACATATATAATTAATTTTAATTCTCTGACATAATTCCACATCATTCTTAAAACCGTTTTTTGTGCATTATGAAATAAAATATTACACAATGTCAGTCTTTAAAAGATTATATATCAAAACTTTTAGAGAGGAAGAAAAACTATGAAGATGAAAAGAAAAATCATGATGACAACCGCACTTGCAGCAACATTAGCTATAGGTGCACTACCTACCACATCAGTGTTTGCTGCAGAAAAAGAGGCTCCTATCCAACAAAACAAGGCACAAATGAGTATTCAACCATTAGCACAAAATAATTTAGAAACAGCTGTTAATGCTGCCTTAAATGGTCCAGAAGTCAAAAAAATAAAAGTATTTGAGCATGAATTTAACGTAAAGGAAATAGAAGTAGTAAATCTAGGTGCAGGAAAAAAATATGTTAAGGGACAAATTTCTCATCATTTAAGTTTCCGTCCAGATGATCAATTTTATTATGAGTTTACAGTACAAGATGGAAAGGTACTAGATAAACCTGTATTTAATATTGATAGAGGTGGTTGGACACCATTTGCTGCTCCACTTTTATCAATTCTTGCTGCGTATAATGGAATTCCAGTTAATCCAAATGATTTAAATACACTTGGTCAGCAGATTGGTAAAGTTATAGATGGAAGCTGGGAACATGCAGCCCAATCTATCGCAACTGTAGTTAGTCTAAGTTTTAATGAGTAGAATTTTTCAATTTTTATTAGCATAGTAGGGATCCACTTTTCATAATTAGCCTTATTATAAGAGATTCTAAAACAGCTATTAATAAATTTTTAACACTCAGTCACATTATCTTGATTTGTTTACCACCTTATCATTCATTATATGTCACAAAATAGAAGTCTTTTTTAAGGCTTCTGTTTTGTGTGTATACAATACAGTAAAAAACTTATTTTTTACCTTTCTATGCTTCCATTCTTTAAGAATCTATTTGGCTGTTAGATACAATTCATTACAGTAAACTAATAATATTTCAAGTTAGCTCACTACTCTTTTTTCAACTACAAAAATTCATTGCATTAGGAATAATAAACAATAAATATAGTAAAGAACCATCTTATTATAGCTATTGTTTAAAAGTCAGGAGAGATATAATGATTAAAATGAAAATGAAAAATTTCTTTAAAGTTAGCATCCTCACTTGTTTTACACTAGCTAGTTTAAGTACACCATCTACTATTTTAGCTGATAGTCATCCAGGTTATTCCTATGAGCCCAATCTAGGTTATCAAAATCCATCGTGGATGTCGAAAATAGAAGATTCAACAAAATTAAGTGAAATATCTATTCCAGGGACTCACGGTACAATGGCTTTACATGGAGCAAGCTTTCTTGATGAAAATTTGACAAGAAATCAAACTATGAGTCTATCCCAACAATTAAATTCAGGAATCCGATATGTAGATATGCGTGTTAAACGTGTAAAAGATTCTTTTGCAATGTATCATGGCATTGTAAATCAAAAAGCTGTGTTTGAAGATGTATTAAAAGAGACAATTCAATTTTTAAAAGATCATCCAACAGAAACAATATTAATGCGCCTAAAAGAAGAAACTACTCCTGAAAGTGGATCTCTATCATTTGACGAGAGATTTTTAAAATATAAAAACGTTAATGCTTCATATTTTTGGAATCCTAATTCCGTACCAACTTCAGATAGAAATAACCCTGCTTTAGGAGATACCCGCGGTAAAATTGTAATCTTACAAAACTTTACATCCACTCAATTGTACGGTATTGATTACGAAGGTTTAAATATACAAGATAAATTTGAAATTGGAAGCGGACCAGACGAAGTATATGCAAAATGGATTGCGATAAAAACCCATCTACAAAATGCAAATACTAATTTTAATAATGGAAAAATTCATCTCAACCATTTTAGTGGTACGGGAGGCGCAGCAGCATTTTTAAATAATGTATATCCTTGGTTTGTTGCAAGCGGAAAAGAGAGCAGAAATACTGATAGTAGTCCTAAATTGATTCAAACGAATTCCACAAATGCATGGAGTGATTTCCCTCGCGATAGAAACGGACAAGTATACTATGGGGGAATGAATACACTTGGGACCGAACTCTTACAACAAGGCATAATTAAACATTCTGGTATCATCGCAGCTGATTTTCCTGGTCCAGGTTTAATTGATAGTATCATTAAATTAAATGGTATACATTCTAATGAAAAAGAAACATTAATTTCGCAGATACCATCTGATTCTAGTCCTTTATCCGGGCAACAAAATCGATCCAGTCAAAACTTTAAAATTGATAGTTTACCTGTAGGTACCAAAGAATTAAAATGGGTTATTGAGCCTTCAGAAAAAGATTCTCCTTCTACTATCTCTTTCAATGTAATGATTGATGTTTCCCTAGGAATAGATTCTACTCGTTGGAAAAACATTTCACATGGATCTAGGACTGAAGCTTACACAAATACTAAATATTATATTGCAAGT
>JBCNMJ010000220.1:0-2678 GCA_039594975.1 Chryseobacterium sp.
GCAATATGAAAATGATTTAAAAGGAAAACCAGGTAAAACTCTTATTTTTAAATTGAATAATAAAAAGTTCTTATGGAACATTCAAAAAGTACAAAAAGGTAAAGATGTACGGCTAGCTTTAGACTCTGAGTTGCAGCAAAAGGCAGAAGAAGCATTAAGATCTCAAATTAAGAAAACACCTGATGCTAAAGCTGGTTATGCTGTAGTGAGCGATGCAAAAACTGGCGCGATTTTAACTATGGCCAACTCGGCAGCTTTTGATCCAAATATGTTAAATACAAATGTATCTTCCAGAAAAGAAAACATTAAATCTCTTTCGCAAAATAAAGCAATTCAACAATTAAAGTATGGTGAATCTTATGTAAATATGGCTTCTACTATAAAACCACTCACTATTTTAATTGGATTAAACGAAAAGCTTTTCCAACCCGAAGATACTTATTTAGATAAAGGTACTTTTCAGTATGATAATCAAAATAACATTACGAATGCACCTGGAACGCCAACAGGGGAGATTACACCGAGGCAGGCTATCATTAATTCATCTAACACATTTATGACAGCAAAAGTAGCGCTGCCCTTATTCAACCAAAATAATGGGAATATAGAAAAAGTAGCAAATATATGGACAGATTATTTAATGCAATTCGGCCTACGTTCTAAAACCGGGATTGATTTACCCTTTGAAGAAGACGGAAAATATGAATTTCATCCATCTAATAAGTTTGAAAATGGAATCTCCGCTTTATTAAATGCCTCTTGGGGAGGAAATGAAGTGCATACCCCTCTTCAACTCGCTCAATATGCAGCAACTTTGGCAAGTAAAGGTGATAAATATAAACCTCAAATCGTAAGTGCTATTATTGGTCAGGACAGTAAGGAAACAAAAAAGTTTAAACCAATTTTAGAAAGTTCAAATCGTTATCCTATAGAATTTTGGAGTGTCGTACAAGGTGGAATGAGTCAAAATATAGAGGAGATTAAAAATTTACCCTTTCATGTCGCAGGTAAAACGGGTAGTACAGGTTCTCCGAATGAGCAAGAAAGAATAATAAATCATTCTCTTTTCATTGCATATGCTCCTGCCAAAGATCCACAAATCGCCATTTCTGTTGTTATTCCTGGTGGTAATTCAGAAAAGAATAGTGCCGCTCTTGTTACAGCAGAAATTTTAGATTCCTGGGATACTCTTCAAAAAGAGAATAAAAATAAAGAGGAAGGTTCATTAAAGTGAACCTTCCTCTTTTACCATATAGATTCTATATTCGTTATTTTCCATATACCTTCATGATTCTTTTCGAACATGAAAGAATATTTAATATCAGTTAAAACATACTTTTTTTGTACATATCCAGTAGTATCACCGTTAATAGTCGATATTTTTATATATCCATTATTTTGCAATTTTTCCGGGATCCAAGCTTTTACCATATCATTAGATACTTCATACAAAACTTGTGATTCTAGTTTTGGTTCAGCTAAAATTTTCGTTTTGTTTCCAGTAACAGTTGCATATATAAAGTGTGCTTGATTTGATTGATTACTTTCTGTCGATCCACTTGGCACTTTGTAAACTTTCTTCGTATCATTCACAAATTCTCCCCCCATTGTAAGAGCGACTTGCAACTCATGAAAAATATCATCATCAAACTTCAGTTCATCCTTCTTATAACTCTTCCCTTTAAATAGAACTTCATCATTTAACGCTCTATACAGGTCATTTTCATTTTTTGAATTTGTACTTCGAGATAAGTCATACATAAATTGTTTTAGTGAGGGATCTTGATCAGATTCATCTTTTGTTTTCGACTTAATTTGAGTACTACTTTGTACCGGTGATTTATTATCATCAAACCAAGGTTGTTGAACAATAAAAAATAACATTGTACAAACCAAAACAACTACAATAGGCAATACTTTTTTACGAAATGGTCTCTTAAATGTTTCAGAATCTACTTCACTATTTTGGGCTATCGATTGCTTTATTTTATAAATAAATTCTTCTTCATCTTTACGATTCTCCATTGGACCGTTTTTTAATTTGCTATACCAATCAGGATTTTTTTTACTGTTCATCACTTCTATCCTCCCCTATTAGTTTTGAAACCTTACTTCTCGCTCGGCTTAATCTAGATTTGACTGTTCCAATTGATACATCTAATGTTTCAGCCATTTCTTCATAAGATAATTCATATTTCGCGTCCAATATAATTATTTCACGATGTTTTTTAGGTAATTTTAATACAACATCCCACACTTCATTCATTTCCTCTTGCTTAAAAAATTCTCTTTCTGCCGATGGAGATTGCTTATCGTCACTAAAAAATCCCACTAAAGATATCCTTTTAAAATAAGAGGATTTCAAATAGTTTATTGCCGTATTTCTTGTAATTTTTAATATCCACGTTTTAATAGATGACTCCTTTCGAAACGAACGCCAATGTTTAAAAACCTTTATAAAGACATCTTGTGTGATGTCATCTGATAAGTGTGGATCTTTCGTAATAATAAATGAATAATTCCATACATCTTGCCAATAGTCTTTTATAACATAGTCCAGCTCATCATGATTACATTTTTTAATAAACTTCTGTTCCATTTCCACACCTCAAACTTATTTGAATAAACATAAAACTGCCCTCACTTTTAATATGGTTTCAATATATAGACATGATACA
>JBCNMJ010000221.1:0-2625 GCA_039594975.1 Chryseobacterium sp.
GTTTTATTTGCGGTTTTATTCAAGCACAAACACAATCCTGAAGAAATAGCTGATGTAAAGCATTAAATTATAGCATTGATAATTAATATATTAAATTGCACTTTCAAAAAAAGTGCAATTTTTTTGTTTTTATAGGCAACCATTTTAAAGATACATTGTCTTATAGACAGAAACAGATACATGAAGAATTTAGAAGAGAATTTTAAACTGGCAAAAAAACAGGATCGCAGAGGGCAGAAAGCGCTTTACGAAATGTTCTCGGCGAAAATGTTAGCTATTTCAAATTCTTACGTCAATAATCTTCATGATGCAGAAGATATCTTAATGAATTCTTTTTTCATCTGCTTTTCAAAAATTGATGAATGTAGAGAATGGAAAAGCTTTCAATTCTGGCTGAGGAAAATTGTAGTCAATAATTCGATAAACTTCATCAGGAAAAATAAAAATATTCTTTACACAGACGTTGAAATAAATGAAATCGAGAATATTGAAGAAGATTGGGTAGAAATAGAAGAAATTAATATGGATGAGATTTTTTCTAAAATGCCGGATGGATACAGACTGATCTTCAATTTATATGTATTTGAAGAGAAAAAACATCATGAGATTGCAGAAATTCTCAATATTTCTGAAGGCACGAGCAAAAGCCAGTTGAGCAAATCTAAAAAATGGATTGCAGATTTTTTAAAACAAAAGAAAGATGAACAACAATATGCTAAATAAATTAAAATCCGACTACGAAGAGCTTGAAATTAAGCCTTCTTCTGATCTTTGGGAGAGATTGGAAGGAAAGTTGGAGGAAGAGCCTGAAATCGCATTAAAACCATCTTTTCAGCGGTGGAAATATGCGGCTGTTATTGTTCTTTTGATCTCTTTGGGAAGTTTACTTTATTTTAATTCAGAACGTCCTTCTCAAATCAATGAAGTAAAGATTACTCAGAATACGTCAGAAACTACTCTGAAACAGCAGGAAAAGCATAGCGAAGGATTGGTTTTAAATGAAAATCAAATACAAAAACCAATTTCTTCCAAAATAAAGAGAACTTATAACCAATCCTATTTTCCCTCTGAAAGCATATCCGAAAAAGAAAAATTTCAAAGTTTAGCGGTAAAAGAAAATATTGTGGTAGAAGTTCCCGCAGTTTTAGCTGAAAAACCGGAGAATAATTCTGAAAAACCGCTTGTAGCCGAACGAAAAAAAGTTTCCTACATCAGCGCAGAAGATCTGCTTATCGGTAGAGAACTGGACAAGACAAGAGAAGAGAGTTATAATGATCAGAGAAAATTTGGGGTGATTGATATGAGCAAAATAAAAATCAAAGGTCCTAACTCTTTAAAAATTCTTGGATTTACAGTGATTTCCGATTCCCTGAAAAATAAATAGAATCATCAGAAAAATAATAGTGTTAAACAAAATAGTTCCGGAATAACCCGGACGGAAGTAAAATATTGTCTAAAAATTAAAAATAACATGAAAACGAAAGTTGCTTTACTCTCTGCTCTACTGGCATTTTCTTACGCCAAATCTCAGGAAACGCCTTATACCGATATTCAAATGCGTAATTATTCCAAAAAAATCGACAGTATTATCGTCTCTGAAAAGGCTAAAATGAATAATGAATTAGATGTGTTAGACAAAACTTTTAAAGAAAATAAGCTTTCTGCAGAGGAAAAGCAGAAGCAGCGAACTGAAGTGGCAAAAAAATACGAACAGATCATTAATGAGAAGGTAGATGGACAAAAAGTTGCATTGGAAGAAGCTACTAAAGAGCTCGTAAAAAGTTCTGTGATGGGAAAGGGCAAAGTTTTTGATAGAGTAGGATTTACACAAAACAACGCTATTTTAAGCTTTAGAGATTATAAAAAAACAAAAAAGGAATTATTGAAGGGAGATGACTTTAATATTTCTTTTGGTTTTACCAATCTTACGAAATCAGCGGGTTCTTTAGCGTTGGGAAACAGCTCATCGGAAGCTATGTTCGGAAGATCTACTTCTATTGTTTTTGAATATCGTGCCACCAGACAATTAGGAAAGCTTACTTCACCTGTTTTTTACCGTATAGGCTTAGGTTTAAGAAACGATACTTACAAACTTGCAGACTCTAAAGTGGTTGTTCAGCAGGATCGTCAGATATTTTTAGAGGATTTTACTACAGGATATTTAAGAAATTCAAGAATTGCTAATAATTATATTACGGTTCCGATTGACTTTGTTTTTGTTCTTAATCCGAAATATACAACTGAAAACAATGAAAAAATGCTGGATAATTCCAAGGGAAACTTTAGAATCTCAGCTGGAGTTTATGGAGGAGTAAGATATTTGTCTCAAAGTCAGATTTTATATAAAAATTTTGAAGATCATAAAGTGAACTACAGAGAAAATATCAATGGTTCTGTGAATAACTTTTTATTTGGCGGAAAGCTATCTTTAGGCTATGGTGCCCTAAATATATTTATAAAGAAAGATTTTACTCCAATTTTTAATGAGAATGCCAGGATAAATAATAAATACGGGATTCAGATCGGATTAGAATTGCTTTATGTTAATTTTTAAGTTAATAAAATTTAATATGTTTTATTGTGAATTATTTAATTTTATTTTAAAAATTTTATTATTAATAATTG
>JBCNMJ010000222.1:0-2535 GCA_039594975.1 Chryseobacterium sp.
ACTCCACCGTTTACAATAATTCTGTCTGAACCTGCGACAACCTGGTCTTTTTCCAAATCGTAGTCCCACATTTTGATGACGCGGTGACCTTGATACTGCTCTGTTCCTTTTGGTGGCGCGTCGTTATGCACAATGTACGCTTTTCCGTCATCATCAAAGAAAATCGCAGGGTCGATTCCGTCGAAATCTAATTTTTGGACTTCGCTCCAGCCTTTTGCGGGGTCTTTGGTTTTCACGACCATATTTCCGACTCCGCCCGCAATCTGCGTGGTAATCATATAAAATGTGTCGTTGTGCTTGTTGTATTTGATATCCGGTGCGTAAATCCCCTGAGAAACTCCGCCTTTTTCCACTTTAAGTTGTGAAGGTCTGTCGAGAACGTGACCAATCTGCTTCCAATTCACCAAATCTTTGGAAGTAAAAATCGGAACTCCGGGAAACATTGAAAAAGAAGAGTTTACTAAGTAATAATCTTCGCCTTTTTTGGTGATGCTGGGGTCGGGATAACAGCCCTGAAGAATCGGGGAATAAAATTCATCCGGTTTCAGAGGGTTGTCGTTATATATCTTATCGTTTCCGCGGTAATTGAAATCTGAAAATGTCTGAGCGGAAATATTGCTTACAGAAAGTAGAGCTGCTGCTGCAATAATGCCGTTTTTATGTGCTGAAAAAATCGATTGCATTAGTCTCTGTTTCATTATTATATTTTTTAGATTTTATTATTAGTTTTAATTAGTACTGTTTCGCTAAAACAAGCCTATGTATCTTTTTAGCTATTTACTAGAAATTTAGAAAAAGACCTTAACCTAAAATAATAAATTAAGGTCTAAAGTATATGAAGAAAATAATTATAAATTATACTCCGCTGAAAGCACTGAAACCGCCATCAACAGGGATTAAAGCTCCAGTAATGAAACTTGCGGCATCCGAACAAAGAAACTGTACAGTTCCGTTTAATTCTTCCACTTCTCCAAATCTCTGCATTGGTGTTTTGGCAATTACTTTTTTGCTTCTGTCTGTTAAAGAACCGTCCGGATTCAGTAAAATAGCACGGTTTTGATCGCCAATGAAAAATCCTGGTGCCACTGCATTAACACGGATTTTATCTCCAAATTTTAAAGCCAAATCGGAAGCCAACCATTGTGTAAAATTAGTAATTGCTGACTTTGCCGCCGAATACCCCGCCACTCTTGTAATTGCAGAATAAGCTGCCATCGAAGAAATATTGACAATATTTCCACTTCCCTGCTCCGCCATCACTTTTCCGAAAACATAACTCGGATAAACGGTTCCGTTGATATTTAGATCCGTAACTTCATCCCATCCACTGATGTTCATGTCGAAAAATGACTGTTCAGGAGATAATGTTGCTGAAGGGATATTCCCTCCGGCAATATTTAGCAAAATATCTATTTTACCATACTTTTCTATGATTTTTTTTGATGCATTTTCGAGGCTTTCGATGTTCATTACGTTAGCTTCAACAGCAAATGCATCACCTCCTAAATCTGTAAGTTCCTTTACACGGGAATCCAACGTTTCCTGGTTTCTTCCCAAAGCCACCACTTTTGCTCCCGCTTCAATAAAGCTTTTCGCGAGGCTTCCTCCCAAAACGCCGGAAGCACCTGTAATGACCGCTACTTTATCTTTAATGCTGAATAATTCTTTCATTTTATTTTTTACTATTTATTGTACTTCTGATCGTACCGTTGCCATTACTCCTTCAATCTGTCCCAAAGCCAACATCCTTCCTAAAAAAGAATAACCAGGATTGTAGCCTTTATCAATATCTTCCGACAACAATCTTCCGTGGTCGATCCTCATTGGCAAATCTGGATTCTCTTTTTCAAATACACGGATTACGTCGATTAATTTTCCTCTTCCCCCTAAATGATGGGCTTCGATGAAGTCTCCGTTTTCAAAAACATTGGTGCTTCTTAAATGAACAAACTTTGTTCTGTGGGCAAATTTCTGAGCCAGTTTCGGAACGTCATTCTGAAGATTGGCACTCAAAGAACCAGCGCAGAAAGTCAGTCCGTTACGAGGATTGTTGACTGTATTCAGGAACCAGTCGATATCTTCCTCGTTTGTTACAATTCTAGGTAAACCTAGCAAAGCAAAAGGCGGATCGTCGGGATGTACACACATCTGGATATTCCATTCTTCACAAACAGGCATTATTTTTTCAAGGAAATATTTTAAATTTTCACGAAGTTGATTTTTATCAATTCCGTCATACAAAGCCAATAAATTATTGAATTTTTCTACCGGATTTAAATCGCCCTCTTTGATATTTCCGTTAACGAAACCCTGTGTTTTTACAATAACTGAATCTATCAAATCATTGTTATCTTTCTCTGTGAGTGTATTTTTCAGCTCTTCGACTTTTTTCAGGACTTCCTGATTATAATCGTTTTCGGCTCCTTTTCTTTTAAGAATATGAATTTCAAAATAAGCAAATCTTGCTTTATCAAAATATAATGACGATGAACCATCTTCCCATTCGTGGAAAAGATCTGTTCTTGCCCAATCTAA